>CAZGXW010000071.1:0-11625 GCA_964529975.1 uncultured Fimbriimonadaceae bacterium | reverse complement strand
TTTATGAACCTGAACCAAGCGGCGCACGGCGACCGCGAGTTCGGGCACATCCTGACTCGAATGGGGGTGCGCAGAAAGACCGTCGTCGGTCATTGGACCGAGGCGGGTGTTGTCGAGGCGATCGGTGTGTGGTCGCGTGCGGCTTGCGCGTGGAGCGATTGGCAGGGGATGCGGATCGCACGGTTCGGGGACAACATGCGCCGCGTGGCTGTGACCGAGGGCGACAAGGTCGAGGCGGAGATAAGACTAGGATTTCGTGTCGACGGACATGGCGTAGGCGACCTCGCCGCCGAGATCGACCAGATCGATGACAAGGCCGTCGAACGCTTGATTGAGGAATGCGTCACTCAGTACGCGGTTGCGGAGGAGCTGCTCCCAGGAGGATCCAGGCACGATTCACTGCGAGACGCGCTGCGTATTGAAGCGGGTATTCGTCGCTTTTTGGAGAAGGGAGGCTACAAAGGGTTTACGACGACGTTTGAAGATTTACACGGTTTGTCGCAGCTTCCTGGTTTGGCCGTACAGCGATTGATGGCTGACGGATACGGGTTTGGCGCGGAGGGCGATTGGAAGACTGCTGCGCTCGTGCGTGCGATGAAGGTGATGGGTCAAGGGCTTGATGGTGCGACTTCCTTCATGGAGGACTACACGTACCATCTCGATCCGGATGATCCTCTCGTGCTTGGTGCACACATGTTAGAGATTTGCGCTTCATTGGCGCGCGGCAAGCCATCGATGGAGATCCATCCGCTCTCGATCGGAGGCAAGGCTGATCCCGTGCGCCTTGTCTTTGATTCGATGTCAGGTCCAGCAATCAATGCGTCGCTCGTCGACGCGGGGAGCCGGTTCAGGCTTGTGGTCAACGAAGTTGAAGCGATCGATGCGCCCGCCGCGATGCCAAAACTTCCGGTCGCTCGCGCGGTCTGGCGTACAAAGCCCGACCTCGCGACGTCTGCCGCGTGCTGGATGCACGCCGGGGGCGCGCACCACACCGGATTCAGCACGGCCGTCACCGCGCGGCACTTGATCGACCTTGCAGAGATCGCGGGCTTGGAGTGTGTCGTCATTGACACCGATACCACCGTCGGTGCGTTCAAGGATAGACTCAGGTGGAACGGGGCACACTACGGACATGTCTGAGATCGACACACTGCGAGCCTCGTGCTGCGAGGCCAACAAGAGGCTACACACCACCGGCCTGGTCGATATCACGTTCGGAAACTTGAGCGTTCTCGACCGGCGGATGTCCCGAATGGCGATCAAGCCAAGCGGCGTGGCTTATGAAGAGTTAACGCCTGAAAGCATCGTCGTTGTCGATCTGACCGACGGTCGGTCGGTTTCTGGCAATCTGCGGCCGTCTTCGGACGCCCCCACGCACAGGCGGCTCTATCAAGGGCTTGGTGACGTCGAGTGCATCGTGCATACGCACTCGCGGTTTGCGACGGCCTTTGCACAGGCAGGGATTTCCGTGCCATGTCTGGGAACGACGCACGCCGACTACTTCCGCAGCGCAGTGCCGGTGACGCGGCACATGTCAGAAGAAGAAGTCAACGGTGACTACGAGTGGGAGACAGGCAAAGTGATCCTCGAAGCCGTCCGCGAAGACGTTCCGGGCGTACTTGTTCGCGGTCACGGGGCGTTTGTCTGGGGCAAAGACTGGGAGACGACGATCGAGACGGCAGTCGCGCTGGAACTCGTGGCCGACCTGGCGCACAAGACGCTTTCTCTCTCGGGAGACGCGTTCCCTTTGCCCCAATACCTGGTCGATAAGCACTATTCACGAAAGCACGGCCCTGGAAGGTACTACGGGCAGAACGACTAGCGCTTGGGCTGAAAAGCGCGTTGCAACAGGATGAATGCGAGCAAGAGCGCTCCAGTCGCGATCCGTGCCCACCAGGAACTGAGCGATCCCTCAAAGGTGATCGCGGTCTGGATTACGGCGAAGATGAGTAGGCCCAGGAACGAGCCAAAGACCGAGCCAAAACCGCCGGTCAACAGCGTGCCACCAATCACAACGGTCGCGATCGCATCGAGTTCGAGCCCCGTTCCGTTGATCGCATTGCCCGCAGACGTGTAAACGACGAACAAGACTCCGCCAAGGGCCGCGCAGAATCCCGAGAAGGCATAGATAGCGATCTTCGTCCGTGCAACTGGGAGGCCCATGAGCACCGCGCTCTGTTCGTCGCCGCCGATCGCATACGTCGTCCGCCCAAACCGCGAGAACTTGGCTACGACCATCGCCACCACCAAGAGCGACAGAAAGACGATAGCCGTGAACGGCAGCCACACCCGATCGCCGACCGGCAAACGCAAGTCCGTCAAGGCATCGAGGAACGCATGGTCCGCCTGGACCGACTCTGTGCTTACCCATAGGCCGATTCCGCGGCACAAGAACAGACCCGCAAGAGTGACCAGAAACGGTTGCAAGTTGAACTTCTGGACCAACAACCCCTGCGCGGCGCCAAACAGCGTCCCACCAAGCAAGAGCGACAAGAAGGCTACTGCAGGATGTACGCCTAAGCGCTCGATGAGCACCGCAGCACAAATCGTCGTGCAGCCCACGACGGCACCCACACTGAGGTCGATCCCTCCGCTGAGTATGACAAAGGTCAAGCCGATCGCGACAACGCCAAGAAAGGCGTTGTCGCCAAGGAAGTTCATGAACACCCGCAGCGAGAAGAACCCGTCGAACGAGAGTCCCGCCGCCAGATAAAGAACAGCGAGAACGAAAAACGTCGCGAGGACAGGCAGCCGAGAGCGATCGAAGAGCCTCATGCGACGCCTCTCTCCAGCCCGCTGGCGCGACGAAAGGCGGGAGACTGAAGCAAGATGACGGCAACGATGATCAGCGCCTTCGCGACGAGCGTCGCGTGCGGAGACACGCCGTGCATCAGAATCGTCGTGGTCAGCGCTTGCATCATCACCGCACCGATAAGGCTTGCAGCGAGCGAGAACCGGCCGCCGGTAAGGAGCGTGCCGCCGACGGCAACGGCGAGGATCGCATCAAGTTCGACGTACAGGCCCGCCGTCCCTGCGTCAGCCGCCTTGATGTTTGCGCACCCGATGACTCCGGCCACTCCCGCCAAGAGCCCGCACACGGCGTACACAAAGACTTTGACCGCTCCCACGTTGATTCCAGAAAGCCGTGCCGCGCTTGCGTTTGAACCTGTCGCTTCGATAAACATTCCAAGGGCTGTGCGACGGAGGAGCAAACCAATGGCCGTCGCTATGAAGGCAAGAACGATCACCGGCATAGGGAGCGCGAAGAGCGAGCCGTTCGCCAAGTGCTCGAGCCCAGGGTCGTTGAAAGTCACAATCTGGCCATTGGTCAGCAATTGCGCAAGACCACGTCCAGCAACCATGAGAATGAGCGTCGCGATGATCGGTTGGACACCAAAGCGACCGACAAGGACGCCGTTGAAAACTCCGGCGAGCACCGCAACAGCCAAGGCCGTGATGACGGCGACGGGCCACGATCCTTGGCCGCCGACCCAAGAGACGGCGGTTCCCGGCGTGCCCGAGATCACGACCGCTGCGACTGCGCCAGCGATCGCCATGACTGCGCCCACGCTGAGGTCTACGCCTCCCGTCGCGATAACCAAGGTCATTCCAAGACAGACAAGTGCGACGGGCGTAGAGCGATTGAGGACGTCAATCAGACTCCCGTAAAGCCGACCGTCTCGGATCGATAGTTCAAAGAATCCTGGCGTCAAGACAGCATTCAAGAGCAAGATGAGAGTCAAGGCGAGGAGCGGGTACACGATCGGGTTGAGCGCTCGCTTCATGGGCGTGACCCTTGCGCTATGAGCCGCAACACCGCCGACTCGCTGACCTCTGAGCCTTCCAGTTCGCCGACCTTCTCCCGATCCCTCAAGACGACGATCCGATGGCACGAGTCGACGACCTCGTCGATCTCTGACGACGTGAAGACAAACGACTTGCCCTTTTCGCACAACTCCATGACGAAGCGGCGCACGTCGGCTTTGCTTCCGATGTCGATCCCCCTTGTGGGCTCGTCGAGGAGCAGAAGGTCTGGATCCGACGCCAACCATCGAGAGAGGATGACCTTCTGTTGGTTGCCTCCACTGAGCGTCTCGATCGGCCGCGATGGGTGGTCGACCTTGATCTTGAGCCGTTGCTTGAACTCGCTGACGATCGCCTCGGCTTCCGAGATGCTGACGCGCCTCATCCAACCCCTGCGTGCCTGCAGAACGAGCAAGATGTTCTCCGTCACGGAGAGCCCCGGGCAGATTCCGTCGACCTTTCTCTCCTCTGGACAGTATCCAATTCCGCGGCGGATCGCGTCGTTGGGCCTGCGTGGCGTGAACGTCTCGCCGTCCTTTACGACTCTTCCCGAGTCTGCAGCGACCGCTCCAAAGACAAGGCGCAACGTTTCGGAACGGCCGGATCCAAGCAACCCCGCGAGCCCGACCGCCTCGCCCTTCTTCGCAGAGAACGTCACGGGTTGCATATAGCGAGACTTCCCTAGCCCATCGACCTCGACGCAACTGCCCGTCTCCGCAAGGACTCTGTGCGATGTCCGCGGGACGTCTTCGAGTTCTCGACCCAACATGTGCGACACCAATTGGTCTCTCGTCAGAGTTCCAATCACCGAGTCGCAGACCTTGACACCGTTTCGCAGCACCGTCACCGAGTCAGCGACCTCGAAGACTTGGTCAAGGAAGTGCGTGATGAACACTATCGCCATGCCTTCGCCCTTGAGCCGTCGCATCAGGTCGAAGAGGGTGGCGACCTCCGCTTTGTCAAGGCTCGATGTCGGTTCGTCGAGGACGAGAACGCGAGCCTTGCGGTCGATGGCCCGCGCTATCGCGACCATTTGTTGGACGGCGATGGAGAACGACCCGAGCGTTCCCCGCGTGTCGATCTCAAGGCCCAGCCTCGACAGCGCAGTCCGCGCCCGTTTGTGCATTGCGCTCCAACTTACGAAGCCAAAGGATCGCGGCTCGTCACCAAGGCAGATGTTCTCTGCGACGGACAGGTTCAGCGCCAAGTTGACTTCCTGATAGACCGTGCTGATGCCGAGGGTCTGGGCGTGCGCAGGCGAGGACGGTCGAACGCTTTGAGAGTCCAAGACGATCGATCCAGCGTCCATCGCGTGGACTCCGGTCAACACTTTGATCAGCGTCGACTTCCCAGCACCGTTCTCGCCCATCAAGGCGCGGATCTCGCCAGACTCAACTTGGAAAGACACGTTGTCGAGCGCGACGACGCCGGGAAACGCCTTGCGCACTCCGGACATCGAAAGTAAGGGCATCGTTCAGTCTTCGGCGACCGTCACTTTCCACTCGTGTATGCCGCTTGCCCAACCGTCGCGCTGCTTGACGAGTATGCGAAGCGCCGTCGTGTTGACGACCTTGAAACTCGCCTTGCTCCATTTGTCTAGCGTCACGGGAGTGTCGGCCTGAACGTCTTGCCAAGAGCCGTCGATCAGCGCTTGCAGCCTCCAACCCTCGGGCAGCCGACACTCTCCCCTGCCCGTATCGTCGAACCAATAGACATCCACGCCGCTCACAGCCAACGGCTTGTCCCAGGTGTATTGCACCCACTCCTCTCCGCCCTTGTGCGGCCAGAAGTGGGCGAGGGCGCGCGGTTGCTCGCCGCTCGACTTCGGCTCGATCCCATCGTTGATCCCCCACGGCTGCGCGTTGCCACTGACAAAACTCATCGAGACCTTCGCCTTCGCTTCGGGCGTCAAGATCCTGGCCGGCGGTTGCGCCGTCGGGAACCACACCGCCATCTTGCCTCGTCCCCGGTTGGCCCACGATCCATAGGGAACGAGTTTCGCGGTCACGTTCTCGACGCTTGCGACCGGTTGGTAAAGTGTCCGCTCCCAGCCTGCTGCGTTGCGACGCTCCGCCTCTGTCGTGACCGTCACCACGCCACCGAGCAAACTTGGCTCGAAGTTGGTCGTCATCTTCGCGCCTCGCGGAATCACGAGGTCGTCGACCTGCGTAGAGTTGTCGACCTGCTCGGCGCAATAAACGATCGGGCCGCGCTGGACCGCAGCCATACCGACGTTGTCCTTCACACTGGGGTGCGCTTCCATCTGGACGACTGGCATCGGGAGATCGATCACGATTCTGTCTCCACGCCTCCATGGCCCGCCCAAGACGATGTAGCCCTTGTCGACCGTGGCATGGATCGACGTTCCATTGATCGATGCGCTCGCGCCGCTGGCCCAGCCTGGCACACGGAACCGGAGCTCAGCCTGTGCTGGCGCATTGACTGTGTACGTCACCTTGCCGTCCCAAGGAAAGTCCGTCTCGACGGACAGGTCGATCGGCTGGGCGCCGACTTTCGTCTTGACCTCGCCACCGACGTACAGGTTGACGTACAGCGCCCGCTGCGAGGTCGCATAGGCGTAACCGCCCAGCGAAGCGATCGTTCGCAGCACGTTCGGAGGACAGCACGCACACTCGAACCATGGCGTACGCGCGTGGTTGCCCATGCTTGCAAGGGGATTGACGTAGAAAAACCGCTCGCCGTCGAGCGACACGCCACTGACGACCCCGTTGTAAAGGGCCTTCTCGACAGCGTCCATGTACTTGGCGTCGCCGTAGAGCAGCGCCATTCTGTGTCCCCACAATGCCATAGCGATCGACGCGCACGTCTCTTGGTATGCGGTGAGGTTCGGGAGGTCGTAGTCGACGGTGAACCCCTCGTTGTGGTTGCTAGGACCGATTCCACCGGTGATGTAGACCCGACGCTCGGTCGCGCTCCTCCACACCTTGCCGAGCATCTTGGTGAGGCCGGGGTCCTCGTTCTCGCGGGCGACGTCGGCGACGCCCGCCATCAAGTAGGCGGCACGGACGGCGTGACCCTTGATGTCGACGTGTTCACGGATCGGGACGTCGTCCAACCAATATGTCCCGTCGAAACGCTCGATCGGCGTCTTGTGCTCGGTGGCGAAGAAGTGCTGCCCCCTCGTCTCGATGAACTTCTCGCTGAGCAAGAACCACTTGCGGTCGCCCGTTGCTTTCCAGAGTCTGATCAGCGCGAGTTCGAGTTCGGGATGTCCTGGATAGCCTTCGCCGGCACCAGGCCCGTATCGGCGATTGATCAGTTCTGCGAACCTGAGTGCGATGTCGAGGAAGTTCCTCTTGCCCGTCGCCTGGTGGTGCGCGACAGCCGCTTCGATCATGTGCCCGGCACAATAGAGTTCGTGCCAGTCCCGCAGATTCTTCCACTTGTCGGCGGGGCGAGTGACTTGAAACCAAGTGTTCACGTACCCGTCCGCCTGCTGGGCAGAGCCTATCAAAGCGATGAGTTCGTCGGCCTTCTTGTCAAGCGCAGGGTCCGGGTGCGTCGCGAGCGTATACGAGACCCCCTCGAGAGTCTTGTACAGATCGGAGTCGGTGAAGAGCAGCCCTTTGTAGCCCTCGCGCTTGCCGTCCCTCGCCAATTGGAAGACGAGGTAGTTCCCTGCCTCATCGAGCATGCGCAGTGAGTGCTCCACCGTCTTGGACCTGTTCGTCTCCTGCCGCGGTTGCCAAAACCTGTCGCGAATCCGCACCGACGTGAACGGCACTGGCTCCAGCCGGACAAAGTTGGACTGCTGCGAAGGAGCAAGGGCTGCGAGCAAGACGATTGCGGTCATGGTTCTCCAGAAATGCCGAGGGCGCCGGTGCCTTGATTATTGCACCGGCGCCCCCGATACAGCGATCAGTACTTGCGGTCGGGAAGTGCCGTAGCCGCGTTGGTCGAGTCGAACATCAGGTCCTCGACGACGGTCCGCTTTGGAAGCGTCTTGCCGGCGAGCACGGCCTCGATCGCGTCGAAGAGGAACGGCCCGAGGAGCGGGTTGCACTCGACGGAGCAGTTCAGTTTTCCGTCCACGATCGCTTGTAGCGCGTCGCGGATGCCGTCGATCGAAACGACGAGGATGTCTTTGCCAGGCTTCAAGCCGGCCTCCTCCATCGCCTGGATCGCACCAATCGCCATGTCGTCGTTGTGGGCAAAGACCGCCGTGATTTGCTTTCCTTGGGGACTCTTCAGCAGGGCCTCCATGACCTCCTTTCCGTTCGATCGTTTGAAGTCGCCCGTTTGGCTGTAGACGATCTTCATGTCCGGGTGGCCGGCGATCACTTCCTCGAATCCCTTCTTGCGGTCGTTGGCAGGTGCGCTGCCTGGCGTGCCAGTCAGTTCCGCGATCACGGCTTTGCCGTTGGTCGCCTTCGCCAGCCAGTCCGCAGCCCTCTTTCCTTCTTCGATGAAGTCCGAACCGATGAACGTCACGTACAAGTCGTCAGGCACGGCGGGCCGTCGGTCCGAGACGATCACGGGGATGCCTGCGTCCTTCGCTTCCTTGAGGACGTCCTCCCATCCCGTCTCAACCACCGGCGAGAACGCGATGACGTCCACGCCTTGCGCGATAAACGCGCGGATCGCCTTGATCTGGTTCTCCTGCTTCTGCTGGGCGTCCGAGAACTTCAGATCGACGTTTCGCTTTGTCGCCTCGCTCTTGATCGA
The DNA here is from genome assembly GCA_964529975.1 of uncultured Fimbriimonadaceae bacterium. GTDB lineage: Bacteria > Armatimonadota > Fimbriimonadia > Fimbriimonadales > Fimbriimonadaceae > JADFMN01. Next base: position 3,135 of record CAZGXW010000071.1, on the reverse strand, counting down.
CTCAGTGTTCGCAGTGCGCCATGCGCTCTCCGCACCAATCTGCGAAAATCCAACGGTGATCACGTCTTGGGGCACAGGCGCGTCGGTGGCTTGCTCCTTTTTCGCGCAGCCAGCGATTCCGACGACTACGGCGAGCGCCGCGAGGAAATGGACGGTCTTCTTCAAAGGGTTCACCTCGTTCGAGCGCGAGTATACATTCGCCCATAATCGAACGTGCCCAAGGCCATTGTGCTCCTGAGCGGCGGTCTCGACTCCGCCACCTGCCTTGCGCTCGCCCGCGAGCGCGGGTACGAGTGCCATTGCCTTGGCTTCCTCTATGGCCAGCGCCACGCCTATGAGGCCGGGTGCGCCGCCCGCGTCGGTCGGTCGCTTGGAGCAGTCGAATACCGCGTCGTGCAGATCGACCCAGCCCTGTTCGCCGGTTCGGCTCTGACTGGGGACGGAGACGTGCCAAAGGCCGGCGACTCACAAGGAATCCCTGTCACCTACGTCCCGGCGCGCAACACGGTGTTCCTCGCATACGCCCTCGCGTGGAGCGAAGTCCTTGGGGCAGAGGCGATTTACATAGGAGTAAACGCAGTCGATTACTCGGGCTACCCCGACTGTCGCCCAGAGTACATAGAGGCCTTTCAGCGAATGGCAGATCTGGCGACCAAGTCTGGGGTCGAAGGAAGGAGAACGCGCATCGAGGCGCCCTTGATCCATCTAACAAAGGCAGAGATCATCCGAGAAGGTCTCCGACTTGGCGTCGACTACTCTATGACCTCGTCCTGTTATGACCCCGCTGAAGACGGCGCGCCGTGCAAGTTGTGCGACTCTTGCCGATTGCGCGCAAAGGGCTTTGCGGACCTCGGAATCACCGACCCGAGGCTGGCATGAACCTCCGCGTCGCAGAAGTCTTCCGCTCCGTGCAAGGCGAGGGTCTCTGGACAGGAACGCCGAGCGTGTTCGTCCGCGTCAGTGGGTGCAATCTGCGTTGCGCATGGTGCGACACTCCGTACGCTTCGTGGGCACCGGAGGGCCCCGTCAAGTCCACCGATGAAATTGTGGACAGCGCAATGCAAGTGCGCGACGGAGCAGACCATGTGGTCCTCACAGGAGGCGAGCCGATGATGTTCGATGCCATCGTCCCTTTGGCAGAACAACTGCGCGAAGAAGGGTTCACGATCACGGTTGAGACTGCGGGGACGGTCTTTCAAGACTTGCCTTGCGACCTGATGTCCATCAGCCCAAAACTCACCAACTCGATCCCAAGCGCCGAGTCGGGCTGGCGTGAGCGGCACGACGAGCGCAGGACCAGCGTCGAAGTGCTCGCTCGGCTGGTCCAAAAGTATCCACACCAACTTAAGTTCGTGGTCGCCGACAAGCCCGAAACGGACTTAGGCGAGATCGACGCGCTCTTGTCGCTGCTCCCGCCCCTTGACCCTGCGCGGATCCTCTTGATGCCAGAAGGGACCGACGCAGCCGTTCTCCGATCGCGCATGCCGGCGATCGAACAGATCGCAGCGACGCGGGGCTGGGGAACGAGTCCGCGTCTTCACATCGAACTCTTCGGCAACACGCGGGGCACCTGACGGCCAGCGGTAACATCGGACGATGCCCCAGCGTGAGTTCGAGCCAGGGATTCAGACCGACTTCAAGGACAGGCTGGACTACAGCAAGTACCTGCGGCTCGACAAGATCCTCACCGCACAGGTCCCGCTGAGCCAGCCGGAGCACCACGACGAGACCCTGTTCATCATCCAACACCAGACGAGCGAACTCTGGATGCTCCTCGCCATCCACGAACTCCGCGCAGCGATCCGGTGGATTCAGAAGGGCCAACTCGAACCTTGCTTCAAAATCCTGGCTCGCGTCAAGCAGGTCCAGCGCATGCTCTTCGAGCAATGGTCCGTCCTCGAGACACTCACGCCCAGCGAGTACGTCCAGTTCCGCCACGTCCTTGGCAATGCGAGCGGTTTCCAGTCGCACCAGTATCGGACCGTCGAGTTCCTCTTTGGCAACAAGGACAGAGACGCAATCCAAGTGTTCAAGCACGACCCAGAGGTCCATGCGCAACTCACAAGAGACCTCGAGGCACCCAGCCTCTACGACGAGTTTCTCATCCACCTCGATCGCGCAGGGTTCGCCGTGCCCAAGGACGCCGTCCAACGAGACTGGTCCACGCCCTACGAGCCGCACCCCGAGATCGTCGAGGTCTTCAAGGCGATCTATGAACGCCCGCACGACAACTGGGACACGTACGAGATGTGCGAGAAACTGATCGACGTCGACCAGGGCATGGCACTCTGGCGCTTCCGCCACATGAAGACCGTCGAACGCATCATCGGCTACAAGCGTGGCACTGGCGGAAGCAGCGGCGTCAACTTCCTCAAGCGGGTCGTCGATATGCGCCTCTTCCCCGAGATATGGGACGTCAGGACGGAGATCAAGGGATGAGCGTCGTCGAGCGTCTCACGCCGGAGTTCATCCAAGAAGAGATCGCTCCCCGGTTCTCGATCGCGCTCACCGCCGAGCGATACCGCAACGAGGTGTACCTCGCCAACCACTCGCTCGGACGCCCGCTCGACAAGACGTCCTCGGACATCCACGCCGCGCTCGAACTCTGGTATGCGCGCATGGACTCGTGCTGGGAGGACGGCGACGGATGGATGGCCGAGTTCGACCTGTGGAGAGGCAACACCGCGAAACTGATCGGCCTGCCGACGCACGACTGCATCGTTCCAAAGACGAGCGCAGGCCAAGGGCTCCGCGCCGTTCTCAACGCTCTGAGCGACAAGCGACCGATCAACGTCGTCGCGACGACGGGCGAGTTCGACTCCATCGACTTCATCCTAAAGACTTACGAGTCGAAGGGCGCGGCGAAGGTCACTTGGGTGCCGCCAAGCACCACGGACAGGTGCGTCCCGCTGTTCGATGCGAACGACATCTCAAACGCGGTCACGGGTGACACCGACCTCGTCGTGTTCTCTCGCGTCTTCTTCACGACCGGCCAGGTCCTCCACGACTCGCAAAAGATCGTCGACGCAGCAAGGGCCAAGGGCGCCCTCGTCCTTTGCGATCTCTATCACGCTGCGGGCGTGTTCCCCGTGGACATGGACAAAGAGGGCTACGACTTCGCCATCGGTGGATCGT
>CAZGXW010000070.1:0-11652 GCA_964529975.1 uncultured Fimbriimonadaceae bacterium | reverse complement strand
TCCAGCCGAGGGCCGTTGGCCCAAATCGCGAGATTGCCAAGGAGGACGGTCTCGGTCAGCGGACCGGCGTAGTCGGGGAAGTTCGCGACAGCAGGCGGCCCGCCGAGGCACGCGCGCGCAAATTCGGCCATGTGTCCTGGCGATTCGTCGACGCGCACGTCCGGCATCGTTCCGCCACCGACGATGCGGAAGTCCATGTTGTCGGAGTTGGGCGAGAAGATCGTCGCCTTCTCGGCGATGACGATGACGCCATTGCCGCCGTATTCCATGCCAGGGGCGAGCGATTGGTCGGGCTTCTTGCCTCCGTCGTACCAGGACAGCGTCAGGGGGGCGCGCCCGTTCCTTTCGCCGAACTCGTAGTGCACGATCGACCACGATGGGAACGAGTCGCGGTTGTGGCCGCTCGTCTCCGCTTGGACGGAGACCGGGTCGCGCAGGTCAAGCGCCATGAACGGCATGTTGAAGATGTGACAGCCCATGTCGCCGAGCGATCCGGTGCCGAAGTCCCACCATCCGCGCCAGGCGAAGGGGTGGTAGCCATTGGCGTAGGGCCGCTCAGGAGCAGGGCCGAGCCAGATGTCGAAGTCGACGTTCTTGGGAGCAGTTCCTGGGGCGGGTCGTTCGACGCCCTGAGGCCACCAGCCTGCGGCGCGGTCGGTCCAAAGGTGGACGTCCTTGACGCGACCGAAGTGGCCGTCGCGGATCAGTTTCGCGACTTTGCGCATCGGAGTGTGCGACGTGCTTTGGTTGCCCATTTGAGTCGCGACGCCCTCTTCACGGGCGATCCGGGCGAGTTGCCGCGCCTCCCAGATCGTGCGGGTCATCGGCTTTTCGGTGTACGAGTGCAGGCCAAGGCGCATCGCCATCGCGGTGGCGGGGCCGTGGTGGTGGTCCGGCGTGCTGATGACGACGGCGTCCATGTGCTTGTGCATCGCGCGAAGCATCACGCGGTAGTCGTTGAACGAGGCCGCGCCTGGGTGCTGGCGCATGCCGTTCATGCGGTTCTCGGTGTCCACGTCGCAGACCGCGACGATGTCGCCGTGCTCAGCGGCCTGCTCCATTCCGCTCCAGCCTTTGCCGCCACAGGCGATGATGCCGAACCGGAGACGTTTGCCGGACTGCTTAGGTGCCGCCGTTTCCTCGGCCGCCAAGGCGGTGCCGCCCAGCGCGACTCCCGCCGCAACCCCAGCCGTCCCCTTCAAAACCTCGCGCCGCGTCATCCGATCCGCCATGACGCCATTTTCGCACATTGGAGGCGCCTTGATCGCTTACTCGATCCACTCACCAGCGCGCATGAGAGGAGTCCGGTCTCCACTGGGCAGGACGCCGTCGACGTCGACTTGGCCAGAACCGATCATCCAATCGACGTGGATCAGGCTATCGTTCGCACCAGCCTCCAGCCGTTGCACCTCGCTGAGGGACTCGATGCCCGCGAGGTTTACTTCGTAGCAGATGCCGAAGGCGATGTGCGACGCGGCATTCTCGTCGTAGAGCGAGTTGTAGAACAAGGTCTCCGTCTGCGCGACCTTGCTGCTGTTCGGCACCAGTGCGACCTCGCCCAGTCGGCTTGCGCCTTCGTCGGTAGCGAGCAACTGCTTGAGGGTCTCCTCGCCTTTCTCAGCCGTCGCCTTGATCGCAACACCGTCCTTGAACTCGACCTTGATGCCGTCGATGATCTGTCCTCGGAGGCTGAGAGGCTTCGTGCTGCTTACGGTGCCGTCCACTCGCGAGCGGTGCGGCATCGTGAAGACCTCTTCTGTCGGGATGTTGGGCGAGCACCGGATGCCGTTCTTGGCCGTCCCACCTCCACCAGCCCAGACGTGTCCGTCCGCGAGGCCGACCGTTAGGTCCGTGCCTGGTCCGGAAAAGTGCAATGCGTCAAGTCGCAGCGAGTTCAGTTGATCGACTTTCGCTTCGAGCCGTTCGTTGTGTGCGACCCACGCCGCAATCGGATCGCTCTCTAAGACCCTGGAAGTGAGAAAGATCTTCTCCCAAAGGAGTTCGACGGCTTGTTGGTCGTCGGCTTGGGGGAAGACGCGCTTTGCCCACGCGGGCGATGCGGCACCGATGAGGCACCAGTTAATCTCGTCCCCTGAGACGATCTCGCTGATTTCGCGCGTGGCCTTCGAATGCGTCTTGCTAGCCGCTGCGATCCTTTCTTGTGGCAGCCCTGCCAGGAGGGCAGGGTCTTCGCTGATGATGCCGAGGCGGGCCGCGTTTTGGCGGTGCGCCTTAGCGACGCCGTCGTGCAGCCATTGGGGCGCATAGTTAATTGCCTCGTCGCTGCCCTCGCGAATCCTGATCCGGCCGAGTACGGGGTCTTTCCAGAACACCTCGACGTGCTTCGCGCCGCTCTTGTACGCTTCTTCGGCGATGAGTCGGACAAGTGCGGATTGGTCGATCTGTGCGAACACGAGGAGTTCTTGTCCTTCGGCGAGGGCGAGGCCCTGCGACACGACAAGTTTCGCGTAGAGTTTGAGGTTCTCTTCGAACGAGCGCATATTGAGAGTGTGATTGAATGAGAATGCAACCCATGGGCGAAAGCCTGGGGGTTTGTTTTCGTTTGGGGCTGTGGCCTAACCCGTGGCCGACTTACTGGCGGAGCAAACCAGGTTGAAATCTGGTGGAGCATAGGGGATCCGAACCCCTGACCTTCCCGATGCAATCGGGACGCTCGACCTAGGATGATTCTAGCAGGTTCCTGATTGCCTCCGCGCTCTTCCACGACTTGACCTGCATCTCGCGACGAACCGCCTCTGACTTCGTCTCGAACCCCTCGAAGTACACGAGCTTCCACGGTTTGCCTGAGCGGGTCGACTTGGACTGACCTCGATTGTGCTCGCCCAAGCGAACGGCCAGATCCTGGCAGTGGCCGACGTAGAAGCGGCCCGTGGCTTCACTTTGGAGAATGTACATGAAGTACACGGCGAGTGGATTCTGGTGGAGCATAGGGGATTCGAACCCCTGACCTCTTCCATGCCATGGAAGCGCTCTCCCAACTGAGCTAATGCCCCACGCGGCCCTCAATGATACCCACGCAGAAAACGAGACCAGGGCCGGCATAGTGAACCAAAACGACCGTAACCCACACCCAGTCTCGAAGGTCAAACCCCACGGAGGACACAGGATTCGCATGTTCAGTTCGCTTATCTTCGCGCTGGCGCTCACGACGGGCCAACAGGCCGCCGAGTCCGCACCTGGCCAACTCATCGGACTCCCGGACAAGGATGGAAAGCCGGGCGTCGTCATGCCACTGAAGGGCACGGTAGTCACGGCGGACGTCGCCGGGATTGCCGCCCGGGTGACTCTGGTCCAGACGTTCATTAACCCCAACCGCACGCCGATCGAGGCGGTGTACACGTTCCCGATGGCGGCCACGGCGGCGGTGGACCGGATGCGGATCAAGGTCGGCGACCGCATCGTCGAGGGCGAGATCAGGCGCGCTGAGGAGGCTCGCGCGATCTACGACGCAGCCAAAGCGGCGGGGCAGACTGCCGCGTTGCTCGACCAGGAGCGCCCCAACATCTTTACGCAGTCGGTCGCAAACATCATGCCCGGCGCAGAGGTGCAGGTCGAGATCAGTTATGTCGAACTGCTCAAGTACGAGGAGGGCGAGTTCGAGTTCACTTTCCCCATGGTCGTCGGGCCGCGCAACACGATGAACGCGAACGACCCGACCAAAATCGCACCTCCGATAACCCCGAAAGGGACGCGCACAGGGCAGAACATCTCGCTTACTGTGCGTTTGAACTCCGGTATGTCGTTGCAGTCGATCGGTTCGACGCTGCACGCGATCAACATCAATAAACACGGGGCGGGGCGATATGACGTCACACTTGCGCGAAAGGACGAGATTCCCAACCGCGACTTCATCCTCAAATGGAAGCCTGCGGGGACGGGCGTGACGGAAGGGTTGCTGACCCATGCCGTTGACGGGCAAGGTACGTTCTGCCTGACGTTGATCCCGCCCAGTGCGGACGTCGAGCAGTTTGCGACGTCTCGCGAGGTCGTGTTCGTGATGGACCAGAGCGGCAGTCAATCGGGTTTCCCGCTGGAGAAGTCGAAGGAACTCACGACGGCGATGATCGACAAACTGCGTCCAGGCGACGTGTTCAACGTGGTGACGTTTACGACTGGCGTGAACCGGTTGTGGCCCGAGCCCCGACCCAACACGCCGGCGAACGTCGCTCAAGCCAAGCAGTTCGTCAGCGGTCTGAACGCGGGTGGAGGGACGAACTTCGTGCCGCCACTCAACGCGACGATGTCTGTCCCACCGGTGGACGGCCGTCTGAAACTGATCGTGTTCAACACCGACGGGTTCGTCGGCGACGACTTCGACATCTTGCAACTCGTGCAGAACAACCGGCTCAACGCGAGGCTGTTCACGTTCGGGATCGGCAATTCGGTCAACCGCTTCCTCATCGACGGGATGAGCCAGGAAGGGCGCGGAGCGTCCGAGATCGTGACGCTAGCGAGCGACGTGGGCGGTGCGATCGAGCGGTTCTTGAAGCGGACACAGACGCCCGTGCTCACGGACGTGCAGATCGAGACGGAAGGCGGCGATATCGAGGAGGTGACTCCCGACGTGGTCCCCGACCTGTTCTCAAACGCGCCTTTGGTAGTGTTCGGTCGCTATCACAAGGCGGGCCCGGCGAAGATCCATTTGAGCGGCAACCTGGGTGGTCAGGCTTGGACGCGCACCATCGAGATCGACCTTCCGGCAAACGGGAGCGGGAGCGACGGCATCACAAAGGTGTGGGCGCGAAAGCGGCTCGACGACATGGTCCGCAAGGACTGGATGGTCGCGGCGCAATCGACTCGCAACGGCAAGCAGGTGACGCGCGACGTCGAGCCGTTCGTGCAGTTCGCGCTGGCGAACGGGATCATGTCGCAGTGGACGTCCTTCGTCGCGGTCGAGAAGCGTGTGGTGAACATCGGGGGCAAGATGCGCACGATCGCTGTGCCGGTCGAAATGGCCGACGGCGTGAGTTACGGTGACATGGAGATGAAACGCATGCGTGGCAACTTCGCCGGCATGTCAGGCGGAGGCGGCGCTGGCTACGGCGGTGCATCAGTTGCTGCGAGCAACCCGCCAGCGACGACGGGTCTTGCCATGAAATCGGACGCAAAGAGCGGCGAAGTCGACAAGGCGATGAAGGACGCGAACCCTGCATTGAAGATCCACAAGTCGCTGAAGGGCAAGACTGGCAGGCTTGAAGTGCAGATCCTGGTGCGTGACTGGCCCGCAGACTGGAAGAAGCAGTTGGAGGCGGCGGGTCTGAAGGTCGACGGCGACGCGAAGGACTTGAAGGTCGTGTTCGGCAGTCTCGACGCGAAGGCGCTCGAAGCGCTCTCGAAACTCACGTTCGTGGACGAGATCAGGCCGCTCGGGTAGGTTCCGCTAAATGCCAGATTCCCGTTACAAACGGGAATCTGGGTAGTTTTCAGAGACTTGGGAGCGAAGCGGAGGTTCGTCCCTATACCCTCCGCATTGCGCAGCCCACCCGGTGACCTTGAGGCGACGGAGTAGAATCTAGCCAGATGCCTAAGCGAGTCGAGACGATCGTGATGCACGACAGTGCGACCCCGGTGATCGGGGACGTTGAGAAGGGTGGGAGCGTGATTTTGACCAGCCTCGATACGCTTGTCAGCCAGGCTCGGGCGAACGCACTTTGGCCCTTGACGTTCGGTTTGGCGTGCTGCGCGATCGAGATGATGGCGACGGTCGCAGCCCGGTTCGACCTGGCGCGGTTCGGCTCTGAGGCGTTCCGGGCGACCCCTCGCCAGGCGGACGTGATGATCATCGCGGGCCGCTTGAGCAAAAAGATGGCTCCCGTGCTCCGTCAAATCTACGACCAGATGCCGGAGCCGAAGTGGGTGATCAGCATGGGCGCTTGCGCTTCGAGCGGTGGCGTGTACAACAACTACGCGATCGTGCAGGGCGCGGACCAGGTGGTTCCGGTGGACGTTTACGTTCCTGGATGTCCTCCGTCTCCGGACGCTCTCATCTACGGCGTTATCAAACTGCAACAGAAGATCAAGCGTCCGAAGGGTTCGTTCAAGGAACTGGGCTTGACGGAGATCAAGGCTAGGACGCTGGAAGACGACTCGGTGATGGACGACCGACTTGCGAGGAAGGCCGGCAAGTGAACGCGTCTTTCAACCCGATCAGAGACGTCGCCAAGCCGATCTTGAAAGGGCTCGGCATCACGGCGTTGCGCGTGAAACGCAAGAAGGTGACGGTGCAGTATCCGGAGGAGCGGCGCGAGCAGTTCACTCGCACCCGCTGGCGCCACGTGCTCACGCGCTACGACTCCGGGCTGGAGAAGTGCATCGGTTGCTCCCTTTGTGCGGGTGCCTGTCCGGCGCGGTGCATCTTTGTCGAGTCTGCCGAGAACACGGACGAGGCGCGGTTCTCTCCGGGCGAGCGGTACGCGGCACGGTACGAGATCAACATGATCCGTTGCATCTTCTGCGGGTATTGCCAAGACGCGTGCCCGACGGGTGCGATCGTTCTGAGGAAGGACTTCGAACTGGCGAACTACGACCGCGACGACTTCGTCTTCACGAAAGAGATGTTGCTCGAGCCTGTGCGAGACGCCTAGGCTTCGAGCGGCTTGCCCCTTGTCTCCGTCGCAAACGGCAGGACGAGAATCCCGAGGCCGAGCACGATTGCGGTCATCGCAACGCCCTTTCCGATGCTGAAGTCGCTCCCCATCGCGAGGGCGGTGAGCCAGGGGATCCCAGCCGCAAAGATGCGCGAGCAGTTGTAGGCGATTCCTGCACCCGTTGCGCGGAGCCGCGACGGGAAGAGCTCAGGGAAGTAGAGGACGAACCCTGCGGAGATGCCGATCGAGAACAGGCTCATCAAGGGAACGGCCATGGCGAGGGAGAGCCAGTCCTTGCCTAGCCCGACCGCAACGAGCACCGAGACTGGCGCGAGAAACATGAAGAGCGCGATGGCTGGGCGACGCCCCAAGCGTTCGCACACCCAGGGCATGAGCATGACGCCGATGAACGTGCCGAACGAGAGCATGAGCGAGGCGTAACTCTGACGGTTCTTTACGACCTCGGCGGGCAGCCCTTCGCTGACGGTCTTGACGAGGTTCGGGAGCCAGAAACTCGCGTTGGTCGCAAGGCCGATGCCCACGATGCCGATGACGAAGCCGACGATCGCGTGCCTTCGGTAGACCGGATGCGCAAAGAGTTCGCGCAGGCTTCCTCGCTTTTCGTCCGGGTTCAACGCCCTGTGCTCGGGCTCCTTGATGAAGTAGCGGACGGCGACGGTCAGGAGCGCTGGCGCGACGCCGATGAGGAAGAGCCACCGCCATTGTTCGACCGGAACTTGCAGGTTGGTTAGCGCAGCGAAGACGGGTCCGAAGGCGGCGGCACTCTGGAGCAGCGCAGCAGCGCCGGCTCGTGCACGGTCGGGGAACACTTCAGCGACGAGGGCGGTGCCTGCGGCCCACTCTCCGCCGATGCCGATCGCGGTGAGAAACCTGACGACCAGGACCTGTTCCCAGGTCTGGCAGAACGCAGTGAGGCCGGTGAGGAGGGAGTAGATCAGGATGGTGACGACCATCGTCTTGGCCCGACCCCACTTGTCGGCGATGATGCCGAAGACGAGTCCGCCGAGGGCCCATCCGAGCAAGAAGAAGGTCAGGATCTTGCCTTCGACCTCTGGCCCGAGCCGCTTGTATGCTTCGGCACCGCCGAGCATCTCTGTGAGCATCGAGGTCTTGGCGAAGTTGAAGAGGGCGTAGTCGTAGATGTCGAACATCCACCCTAGCCACGCGATGAGGAGCACGGTCCACTGGTAGCGCGTTAGCCCGTGCCACCAGCGTGCGGCCATAGGGCAGTTTAGCAGGGTTGACAAGCCGGGATAGAATGGGGCGGAGAGCTTTGTAATGAAAACGTTTGCCGATGTGATGGAGGCGGGGAAGCAAGCCTTCCTCGCGAAAGACTTCCCGAAGGCGTGTGACGCGCTGAGGACCGCCGTTAGACTAGAGCCCGAGTCGACCGAGGCCTGGAGGGCGCTCGGATTCGCCCTGAAGGAGAACGGCGACTCTGCCAACTCGATCAACGCCTTCAATCGACTGATCGAACTCGACGCGGAGAGCGCGGACGCCTATGTTGGCCTGGGCCAGGTCCACGCAGAGATGGGCGACATGTCTGGCGCGATCCGCGAGTATGAAAAAGCGCTCGCGCTGAAGCCGAACCACTCGCGGGCGAACATGGCGCTCGTGCATGCGTTGGTGAAGCACGGGCAGTTGCGGCTTCTCAGCGGCGACGTGAGGGGCGGCGAGCCCGCGCTGGAGCGCGCGTTCAAGATGGCCCCGCAATTGCCGGAAGTCATGCAGCCTTGGACCGACCACCTCATCAACTCGAAGCGGTACAAGGACGCGATCCTGGCCGCCGAGCAGTCGCGGAAGATGGCTCCCCAGGACCCTCGTGTGAAGGAGATCTACGAGTACATCCACCGGGACCCCCGCGTCGAGCGCGCGAAGCAAGAGAACAGCCTGATGGGGATGTAGTTCCCAGGCTGTAGAATGGGCACATGAAGCCCTGGCCCTTGCTCGTTGCGGCGATCGCGCTGGTCGTCGGATGTTCTGGCGGCGTGAAGGACACCGCGGACACTTCCAAAGCCGTCGAGGACGACGGCGTGTTCAAGGTCGCGCTCCTGACTCCGGGCTCGATCGCCGACTCTGGATGGAACGCGATGGCGTACGAGGGTTTGAAGTCGATCGAGGCGGAATTGCAGTGCGAAGTCGACAACCGCGAGGCGACCGATGCGCAGATCAAGGACGCGATGCGATCATATGCGCAGAAGGACTACGACTTGGTGATCGGCCACGGCTACGAGTACAACGAGCCAGGCGTGGAGATGGCGGGCCTGTTCCCATCGACGGTGTTCGTGTCGTCAAGCGGGGGCGGGACAGCGGCGAACGCTGGGGCGTTCCGGTTCTATCTGGAGCAAGGGTTCTATCTCGCGGGGTTTGTCGCCGGTTCCATGTCGAAGACGGGCAAGGTCGCGGCGGTCGGGTTCAACAGTATTCCTTCGATCAAGTCGACGTTTCGCGCTTTCTACGCCGGAGCTAGCGCAGCGAACCCTGAGGTGCAGATGATCGAGCCTGACATGGAGATGAGCGCGGACGTCGCCGCGTTCAAACAGGCGACGCTCGCAGCGATCGACGCCGGCGCGGACTTTGTGATCCATCAGGCGAACGACATGGCCCAGGGGGTCTTCGACGCGTGCAAGGAGAAGGGCGTGTACGCGTTCGGTGCGAACTTGGATCAGAATGCGAACCCGAGCGGCGCGGTGATCGGCAGCGCCTACATCATTGCGGGGCCGGCATATGTGGACCTTGCGAAGCAGGTGAAGGACGGGTCGTACAAAGGGGCGATTACGCTGAAAGGCATGTCGGAGGGCGTGATCGCATTCGGGCTCAACCCTGCGCTGGCGAACAAGGTTCCGGACTCGGTCAAGACCCGGCTCGACGAACTCACGCGCCAGATCTTGGACGGCACTCTCGTCGTCCCCAAGGACGAGTTCTAGCGACGTGCTGAGAATCGAGCGCGTGTCCAAGCGGTTTGGGGAGGTGCGCGCGCTCGTCGACGTGTCGTGTGAGTTCGCCTCTGGCGAGGTCCATGCCCTCTTGGGGGAGAACGGCGCTGGGAAGAGCACCTTGATGGGCGTGCTCGCGGGGTTCGTGGTCCCCGACTCAGGGCGTGCGACGATCGGCCCGGAGGCACTGCCGTTCGGTCGTCCTCACGAGGTCCGCTCTCTGGGCGTCGGCATGGTGCACCAGCACTTCATGCTGGTCCCAGAGTTCACGGTCGCAGAGAACTTCGCGTTGGGGACGTTGAAAGGTTTGGGTGGACGGCTCGATTTGCGCGAGGTCGACGCTAGGCTCAACACGGTGTGCGCGGAACTGGGTTGGGAGATAGACCCCTCGGCTCGGACGGGCTCTTTGCCTGTCGGGGTGCAACAGCGATTGGAGATCGTCAAGGCATTGGCTGGAGAGACACGGGTTTTGATCCTCGACGAACCGACCGCGGTGCTCTCTCCTAGCGAGGTCGAGGACCTGTTTCGCGTCGTACAGCGTCTGCGCGACGAGGGTGTGTGCGTCGTGTTGATCGCTCACAAACTGAGCGAAGTCCTTTCGGTCGCCGACCGCGTGACGGTGTTGCGTCGGGGAGCGGTGGTTGCATCTTCTGCGGTCGCAGATGTCGATTCGCGAATCCTTGCTGAATGGATGGTGGGCGAGGTACCCGCGGCAGTTTCTTCCGCGGGCCACAGCCTTTGCGACGTCGTTTGCACTGCCAGCGATGTGTGGGTGCTTGGCGACCGCGGTGAGGACTCGGTGCGCGGCGTCGCCTTCGAGGTTCGGCAGGGCGAAGTCTTTGGGATCGGAGGAGTGGACGGCAACGGCCAAGACGAGATTGCCGAAGCGTTGGTCGGATTGAGGCCGATCGCCCGGGGGCGGGTCGATCTAGCACCTGGGACCCTTGTCGGTTACGTTCCGCCGGACCGGAGGCACGAAGGGCTGGCCCTGGAGATGTCAGTCCTCGAGAACGTGCTGGTGGGCGACGATTCTTCGCTTTGGGCAGGTCCGTTCTTGCGCTTGGCCGAACTTCGCTCGAAGACTGACAGGATCGTGCGGGAATTCGATGTCCGGGTCGGCTCGGTGCGCGATCCTGCACGATCGATGAGTGGCGGGAACCAACAGAAGCTGCTCATGGGCCGTGTTCTAAGTCTTGTCGCGGGAAACGCGTCCTCGCGCGCGTTGCTGGTCGTGAGCAACCCTACACGAGGGTTGGACGTTCGGGCGACCGCCTATGTGCAGTCGCGCCTCGTGGAGGCAGCCCGATCAGGCGCCGCCGTGGTGCTCTTTAGCACCGACCTCGACGAACTTGCCGCCGTGGCGACTCGGACCGCGTTCATGAACCGTGGTCGCATCGTGTCGGGCGGAAGCGAGGAGATGGTGGGTTGAGGAGGATCGCCCTTACAGCGATCGGTCTGTTCCTGTGCGTGGTTGTGTGCCTGGTCGTGTTTGGGCTTCCTCTTGTGGAGTCGCTCCGCGACCTCTGGAACGGGGCCGTCGGCGACCGCTTCGGCCTTTCGCGGACGCTAGTACGCTCGACGCCCTTGGTCTTGTGCGGACTTGGGATCGTCGTCGCTTGGCGCTGCAAGATGTACAACATCGGCGGAGAGGGCCAGTATGTGGTCGGCGGGATTTGCGGAGCCTGGGTCGCGTCGGCGTTTTCAGGCCTTACTGGAGCGGCGCTCAACCCGCTTATCTTGATTGGGTCTGTCATCGGTGGGGCCCTCTATGCAGGGTTTGCAGGGTGGTTACAGGTCAAGCGTGGCGTGCAGGTGGTGATCAGCACGATCCTGTTGAACTTTATCGCCCTCAAGTTACTGAGTTACGCGGTGACGGGGCCGCTGCAGCAGGCGTCTGGGCAGAATCCCATGACAGACACGCTCCCCAACGATGCGATGCTGGCGCGGTTCGACGCGCAGTCCGACTTGCACGCGGGCGTGTTCCTTGCGCTGGTCGTCGCGCTCCTCGTGTTCGTGTGGCTGTTCTACACCCGGTTTGGCTTTCGTTTGCGGCTCGTGGGCGAGAGCGCGGAGGTGGCGCGTGTCGC
>CAZGXW010000069.1:0-12449 GCA_964529975.1 uncultured Fimbriimonadaceae bacterium | reverse complement strand
TTCGCGTGCTCGTCGTGGTACTTCCTGCGCTTCACCGATCCGCACAACGACGAGAAGGCATGGGATCCTGCGAAGGCAAAGTATTGGATGCCCGTGGACACGTATGTCGGCGGCGCGGAGCACGCCGTCATGCACCTGCTCTACGCGCGCTTTTGGACAAAGGTGCTCTTCGACGAGGGGCTCGTCTCTGTCAACGAGCCGTTCCAACGCTTGAAGAACCAAGGCCAGGTCCTCGGGCGCACGCCCTATCGCCAGCCACAAGGTGACGAGAAGCTCGGCGTCGGCGAAGAAGGCATCCTGGTCTCTTACGAAGAAGCCGCAAAGATGCCAGACGACGACCTCACTTGGCGCTGGGTGCGCATGAGCAAGTCCAAGGGAAACGTGGTGACGCCGGACGAAGCCGTCGCCGAGTACGGCGCCGACGCCCTGCGTCTTTGGGAGCTCTTTGTCGCTCCGTTCGAGGCCGACGTCGAATGGAGCAACGACGGCATGAACGGCACTTCGCGGTTCCTCTCGCGGTTCTTCAAACTGGCCAGCACCGTCGCGCCACACTTCGACAAAGACTGGCGGACAAAGATCGCGAACACAGAGGGCGCGGCAAAGGACGTGCGCCGTTCCACCCACCGCCTGATCGCCAAGGCGACTCAGGACATCGAGGAGTTCGCGTTCAACACCTACGTTGCCGCGATGATGGAACACCTGAACACGGTCAACGACCTGCTCAAGAAGTCTTTCGAGGGCGATGTTCCGCCAGCGCCCCAGATGAACGCCGCTCTTTCGGAAATGGTCGAACTCACGACCCTCGTCCTCGCCCCGGGTGCGCCGCACACCGCCGACGAGATTTGGGATGGCCTTGGCCTCCAAGGCTTCACCTATCAGCAGGCTTGGCCCAAGGCAGACCCTGCGCTCCTCGTTTCCGACACGGTCACGATCGCCGTCCAGGTCAACGGCAAACTGCGCGACACGCTCGAACTCCCTTCGTCAGCGACCCAAGAACAACTCGAAGCGGCCGCGAAGTCTTCCGAAAAAGTGCAGTCGTTCATCGACGGAAAAACCGTCCGAAAGGTCATCGTTGTGCCCGGTAAACTCGTCAATATCGTAGCGTCATGAAGTACTGGCCCCTCCTGCTCGTGTTCGCCGCGATCGGCGCATGGATGTACTTCGCCGCCGGCGCGCCGAGCCCGGACAAGGGCCTGTTCTCTATCCTCGACGACGACCAGTATCGCCAGGTCATGGCGAAGGTCCAAGAACTGACGACACAGCCGCTTGTCGACGTCGAAGAAGGAAGGAAACTCACAGAGACGCAGCGCAAGAACCTCGAGCGCGGAGTCCAACTCACCAAGCAACTCATCGCGTTCCAACCGCGAGAGTTCGGGCCCTACTTCGTGCTCGCAAAGGCGCAGAAGGCGCTCGGCGACGTGGACAACGCCATTCGCAACTGTGAACAGGCGCTCCTCTTAGTCCCAAAGAACTCAGACAGCCCCGAGGTGCAGAGCGTCGCCGCGCAAATCGAGCACACCGTCGCGATCTACTATTACGAGAAAGGGCTCTATCAACAGGCGGAGGCCCATGCGGACAATGCGGTCAAGGCGTTTGTGACCAACCCCGACTTCCTCGCGGGAGCGGCCGCGATCAAAGCGCAACTCGGAAAACTCGATGATGCAAGGCTCTACGTCGACACGGCCTTGGCGATCGATCCAAACAACCTGACCGCAAAGGACCTCGACATCGCCCTCAAAGAGCAGCACCGATAGGCCGCTTCTTGATCTGCGCCCAAGTCCTCGGATAGGTTCTCGGCGTCTTGACGACTTTTCGAAACACAGGAAACGTGCGCACGACATCGGTGCCCGGCAAGGAACGCTCGAACACATCTTCCAACTCAAGCCCAAGCATCGAAGCGTCGAGGCCGAACTTCTCACTGGGAGTCCTAAATGGAATCACCGCGCCTCCGATTTTGCACCACGGCGCGCTCACCTCTAACTGCACTCCGAGAGGAGCGACCGCGCGCCCCGTCACCACGTCGAACCGCTCGTGCTCCTTCATCTCCTCCGCACGCGAGAGTTTCGCTGTGAGGTTCGGCAACGGGTTCTCTTCCAGGACGCGCAACATCTTTCCGCTGCTGTCGACGGCCGTCACGCGCAGGTCGGGACGGGCGCACGCGAGCGGCCAGGCCGGCAGACCCGGGCCGGTCCCGACGTCCAGAACGCGACAACCAGAGGGAAGGAACTCCGCAACCAACAATGAATCAATGAAGTGCCGGACCTCGCACTCCTCGCGCGGGACGCGCGTCAGATTCATCACCTCGTTCAATCGATAGAGCGAAGCCGCGTAGTCCTCGAACGCCTGCACCTGGACCGCACTGAGTGGCATCCCGGCATGGGCGCAAAACTCTTGAAGCCTGTGCAGGTCCATCGCGGTGAGATCGAGGTTACCTTTGGATAGACTTGGCCCGATGGACAAGCGCGAGAAGATGCGCAAAGTGGGCTATGCCCTCGCGCTGCTGGGTTTCGCAGTCGCCCTCGTGTCCATTGTCCCGGGAGTCTTTGGCAAGCACGACTTTCCGTGGACTCTGATCGTCGGTTCGTTCATCTACTTACACGGCGGACTGCTGATCGTGTTTGGGTCGCGTGGAAAGGAGGCAAGACACAACCTCATGTCCCTGCGCTTTGTCCGCCTAGGGTTTGTCGCGATCTTCGCCGTTCTCGTTTGGCGTCTCTTCGCGCCCTAGACGCCGACCAATCCGACCAACCGCTCCAGTCGCTCCTGGTCGAACCGATCCATCTCGCCGACCCTCTTTTGTTCTTGCGAGGCCTCGAGGTCTTGCCCGGTCGCCCGATAGAACGCCTCAAGAAGTGCGTAGTTCACGCGGTCTTCTGCATTCAGGTCGCTGGCAAGGCGCACGGCTCGGATCGCCTCTGGCCGCTTTCCAGCCCCCCACAGGGCGACACCGCTCAGTTGGAACAGCCGGTCGTCGCCAGGTGAAAGTTCAGCAGCGGCAGCAAACGCGAGCACCGCTTCATCGAATCGCTTCAACTCCAGCAGCAGATCCCCATGCCAAAAGTGATAAAAGGCGTCTTCGCTCGCGAACGACATCGCGCCCGCGATCGCATCGAGCGCCATCTTCGGATAGCCCATCTTGCGTAACTGTTCGGCGAGTTTGAAGTGGTTGTACGCGTTTCCGGGCTCGATCTCGATCGCCCTTCGCAATTGGTCCAGAGCATCATGCGACTTTCCGTAGGACTGCAAGAGGCTTCCAATTCCACGCAGAAGTTCCCCGCTTTCCCGGACCTTCACGGCCTTCTTGTACTGCTCATAGGCCTGGGGGCTCATGCCCGCGCTCTCGTACGCCGCACCGAGTTCGAGCAGCGCCTCGTGCTTGTCGCCTTCCGCCTGGCCCAAGGCGCGACGAAACTGGATGATCGCACCTTCATAGTCCCCTTCCGCCATGCACCTGCGTCCGTAGTCCTGGCTCTGCTCTTGCGAGTTTCCTTCCTTGTCGCGATACACGGAGACGACTTGGCCGCTGCCCGCGCCGGGAAGGTCGAAGAGTTCGCGGATCAGTTGCGGCTCGGACTCCATTCCCGCTAGCCTACACCTACGGGCTTGAACGTCACTGTGACCGGGTACGAACCGCCCGAGAGCGGGATCGTTTCGATGAACAGCGTCTTCTTTTCGCCCGGAGCGAGCGTCAGTCTCAAGACTTGGTGCGTCTTCTTCGGCTGCAGGAGCGGAGTGTTGTACACCAGCCCGTTAATCCTGAAGAACGCGCCGGTGTACCCCGCGCTCGATTCGAACAGCATCTCGACCTCGGTCGCCGTGTCCGTCGGGTTGGAAAGGTTCGCCTCCATCTTGTAAACAATCCCGAAGTTGCCGCTCAGTTTCCCTTGGTCGTCCACGCGCCCGACAGCCTGCTCACCTATCCGAAAATAGCCGAACCGACCGCCGACCTGGAACTCTGTGTGCAGAAACTTGAACGCAGGGCTGTACACGTGCTCTGATTGCCCGACAAGGTTGATTCCGGCGTCCGCCAACGAGACCGGCAACACCGTGTGTGCGAGGTTCGTGGTCGACGAAGGCTCGCTCGCACCGTGCTCGCAGTCACCAATGAAAAGCACGCTTCCCTTTATGGAGTGGAGCGACATCAGCCCGCTCGCCGTCTGTTGCGGCGCAAACCGCTCTAGAACGACCGGCACCATGCCGTGCGGCGGGACGACGATCACCGACGCCGATTGTCGCACCCATCTCGGAAAGAACTCCTGGCCTGCCCGGTAACCCGCGAGCGTGGGATTGACGTGCGGCTGTGCGTCGCCGAGAGTCACCGCGATTTGCGCTGGCTCATCGCTCGTGTTCACGAGCATGTACCGCAAGTCGAGCGGTCGCTGCGTCGCGTTCAAGTGGTGATAGAGGACCCGTGCCGCAGAACCCTCGGCCAACTTTCCCCAGTAGAGCCTGCCCGGCCCGCGCACCGTCTCCGGATGATTGCTGTACCACAGTTCGTCGCTCGCATTCTCGAGCATCCCGGAATTTCGCAACTCGACGCTCACGTCCTGCTCGATAGGAAAATGGTCGTTGGCCCGCACGGTGACGCGCATGGTCGCGGTGCCTCGCTGCGCAGGAACGAGTTCTGGGACGACAAGTGGCTCGATCGTGACCTGTGCGTCCTTTGGCGCCTTCGTCGCCGCCAAGATCGCGCGAGCCGCCGAGACCGCCACGGTCTGCTTGTCTGCCGGTCGCCCCGTCACAAGCGCGGTCTCAGGAGTACCGATCACTGCGGCAGGCGGCATGACCGTTACCACGAGCGTCTCCTCTTGCCCACCGGCCTTCAGGGTCATGCTCATGTTGCCAGCATAGGCGGCGCTGATCGTGACCTTGCCGCCGGATTGTCTGGCCTTCGCGGGACCGCCGTCCATGTGAGTAACGGCGACTTTGTCCGCCTCAGGGCCGCCCAGTTCGACGACCAGCGTCCCTCCGACAGGCATCCAGACCCTGTGCTGCTTGAGCGTGAATGCGATCGTGCCGACGGCCTGCTTCAAGCGATCGACGATCGACCGCGCGAGCGAGTCGACGGACCTCCCGTGTGCCGTCGCATCGTCGCGAGTCACTGTGAGGACCTTCTTGTCACCGAGGAGGACCATGGACGACCCAGTACCTTTCACGAGGGCCACATCGAACTCGGTGGAGGCGTTGATCGCCTGAGCCGCGATCTCTGCCCTTTGCGACGGACTGAACCCGCCGCCTCCAGCCTTGAACGTGACGACCTCGACCTCGTTGACGACGAGCCTGGGCCCGTCGGCGCGGGCGTTCGCGCCGGCCAGGGCGAACCCAGCCAGCAGGACGGTGCCGATGGCCGCGAGCGTCCGCATCAAGGAACTAGACGGTACCAGGTTTTCCACAGTTTCCTTTGAACCTGGTTGAAGCCAGTTTCGTGCCTAACCCCCTCCCATGCGCGAAGTGCAAGGGGCTACCCGGATGGGTTCCCTCCCCCTTGGGATTTGCCGCGTTGGGTTCTGGACACCCAGAAACCAACCCGCGCAAAGGTTAGGGTGGGGGTGCTAACAAAGCCCATTCCCACTCCATACTTCGCACATGGACCGCCCCACCCTCGCCGAGGTCTATCGCCAGATCCTCTCCGGAAGCGACATCCCAGCCCCGTCGCGGCTTCTCGGAGGAATCCGGGCAGACAAGGCCGCTGTGCGGCTGCCTGGGTTCCCCTACTCGATCCTCGAGAACCTGTGGCACGCCGTGTTCTGGCAGACCATCTGGCTCGAGCGGCTCGAAGGCAAGGCGTCCATGAAGTTCACCGAGGACTGGCAGTCGCCTCCCGCCTCGGAGTTTCCCAAGTTGAAGGCAAGGTTCATCGCGAACATTGAGAGGGCCCACCGGCTCTGCTCGGGCCGGTCGCTCAAGCACAAGATGAAGTCCGACGACGCAGCGTTGAAGGTGCTCGTCTCCATGGCGATCCACGACGCGTACCACATGGGCCAGATCAACGTGATGAAGCGGGTCTTGCGCAAACGGGACTGACTCTGATTCTAGCCATATTGGCTGCAGGCGAACCTGCTCTGGTCAGTCCCAAGGCCCGAGGCTTTGGCACTCCCCACGGTACACTGCCAACACCGATTTCGGGCCCAGGGCCCAGGTTCAAAGTAGGTTCAAAAAGAGACATGAACATCCAACCGTTACACGACCGAATCGTCGTCGAGGCCGCGGCGAAGGAGAGCAAGAGCGCAGGCGGCATCATCCTCCCCGACTCCGCCCAGGAGAAACCCCTGAGCGGAAAGGTCCTTGCCGTCGGGCCGGGCAAGACCCTCGACAGCGGCACGACTGTGCGACCCGAGGTCAAGAAGGGCGACACGGTCCTCTATGGGAAGTACGCGGGCACCGAGGTCAAGGTCGGCGGCAAGGACTATGTGATCCTTCGCACCGACGACATCCTTGGCATCGTTCTGTCGCAGGCCGTCGCGGCGCCTGTCGCCAAGAAGGCCCCAACCAAGACTGCGACCAAGAAGCCTAAGGCGAAAGCCAAAGCAGGAGCCCGATAATGTCCGCCAAGGAACTGAAGTACGGCGGCGACGCCCGCAAGAAACTCGAGGCCGGCGTCGACAAACTCGCCAACGCATTGAAGGTGACGCTCGGCCCACGCGGCCGCAACGTCGTCATTGAGAAGAAGTTCGGCTCGCCCACCGTCATCAACGATGGCGTCACGATCGCCAAGGAGATCGAGGTCGAGGACCGGTTCGAGAACATGGGCGCGCAACTGATCCGCGAGGTCAGCAGCAAGACCAACGACACTGCCGGCGATGGAACGACCACCGCCACTGTGCTCGCGCAGGCGATCTTCAAAGAAGGCGTCCGCAACGTAGCCGCTGGCAGCAACCCGATGCAGATCAAAAAGGGCATCGAGGCCGCCACTGACGTCGTCGTCGCCGAACTCGCCAAGATGAGCAAGCCCGTCAAGGGCAAGGCCGGCATGGCGGAGGTCGCCACGATCAGTGCGAAGAGCCCCGAGATCGGCAAACTCGTCAGCGAGGTCATCGACACCGTTGGCAAGGACGGGGTCGTCACGGTAGAAGAGAGCAGGTCGGCAGAGACGACCTTCGAGATCGTCGAGGGCATGCAGTTCGACAAGGGCTATCTCTCGCCCTACTTCATCACCGACCCGCACCGCATGGAGACCGTGTTCGAGGACGCGCTCGTGCTCTTCTTCGAGAAGAAGGTCAGCAACGTGCAGGATCTCGTTCCTCTCCTTGAGAGTGTGCTTCGTCAGGGCCGACCGTTCCTGATCGTCGCGGAGGACGTCGAGAGCGAGGCGCTCGCGACGCTCGTGCTCAACCGACTCCGCAGCAACCTCCCCATCGCCGCCGTCAAGTCGCCGGGCTTCGGCGACCGACGCAAGCGGATGATGGAGGACATGGCGATCCTTACTGGCGGCACGTTTGTCACCGAGGAACTCGGCATCAAACTTGAGAACGTCACCGCCGACCTGCTCGGCAAGGTCGGCAAAGTGGTGATCACCAAGGACAACACCACGCTCGTCGGTGGTAAGGGCAAGAAGGCCGACATCGACGGCCGCATCAAGCAGATCAAGGCCGAGGTCACGCGCACCGAGAGCAGCTACGACAAGGAGAAACTGCAGGAGCGCCTCGCGAAACTGAGCGGCGGCGTCGCAGTGATCAAGGTCGGCGCTGCAACCGAGACCGCGCTGAAGGAGCAGAAGGCGCGCATCGAGGACGCCCTCGCAGCCACCCGAGCCGCGCTGGAGGAAGGCATCGTCGCCGGAGGCGGCGCAGCCCTGATCCAGGCCGGAAAGGCGCTCGCGAAGCTCCAACTCAAGGACGACGAGAAGATCGGTGCGGAAATCGTCCGCAAGGCGATCGAGTCCCCGCTCCGCACGATCGCGGAGAACGCGGGCGTCGAAGGATCGGTCATCGTCGAGAAAGTTCGAAACGCGAAGCCGGGCGAGGGCTTCAACGCCGCGACCCTCAAGCACGAGGACCTCTTCAAGGCCGGTGTCGTCGACCCCGCAAAGGTCGTCCGCACCTGTCTCCAGAACGCCGCATCGATCAGTGGTCTCCTGATCACCACCGAGGCAGCCGTCGCCGACCTCCCCGAAGAGGAAGACGAGGGCCACGGACACCACCACTAGGCTCCCCCAGACCCTCACTTCCGGCCCCGATGGAACCCCATCGGGGCCGGTACATTTGAACCTAACCCTCAGACATGGGGAGAGGTTTCGGGCCCAAAACCCTCAAGTTCCGTGTAAGGGTTCCGATACAAAGGTTGTGAGAGCGCGTTGGAACAGACTCAAAAGGTTGCTGACGGAGGCAGTCGGCCCGTACTCAGAGGATCTCTCCGGGTTCTGGTTCGACGTCACTCGGCGCCTAGAGGACGTCCGACGCTTCTACAGCGAGCACGAGTGGTTCCGCTCGCTCTGCCATGGCTTCATTGCCCTGCTCTTCGTCACGACGCTCGACGTGCTCATGGGGCACCAAGTGGCGGTCCGGCTCCTCTTCATCGTGCCGGTGTTCGTGGCGAGTTATCGCGGAGAGTGGTTCTCAAGCGCGTTCGTAACGGCATCGACGCTCATGGGCCTCACTGCGCTTGATTTCCAGTTCAAGAACCTCGACAGCGAGAACGCGGCACTTGGCGTGTCGATCAACATCCTGACCCTCGCCTTGACATCGGCAATCATCGTGACCCTGCAGAGACGCATCCGCCGAATCGGCAAGATCGCGAACTCCGACGCACTCACAGGTGCCATGAACCGCACCGCAATCCAGTCCTTTGCCGAGGACCTCATAGAGCAGGCCAGCAAGGACGCTATGCTCGTGACCATCGGCGTGATCGACTGTAACGGCTTTAAGAGGATCAACGACGTGCGTGGGCACGCCGCGGGCGACGAGGTCCTTGTCCACCTGGTGCAGTCTTTCGAAAAGACCCTCGGTCGTTACGGAAAGATCGGTCGCATTGGAGGAGACGAGTTCGTGATCGTGGTCCACGACAGGTCGATCGAGTTCGTCCAGCGCTTGATCGAGGCCACCCAGGAACTCTTCAGCGAGGCGGTGTTCTCCACCGCCCCCCTCTGCAGCTTCAGCGTCGGACTAGCGCGATACGGCATCGACGGGCAGAGTTATGGCGAACTCGTGAACAAGGCCGACGAGCGAATGTACGCCGTCAAGTTCGCCACAGACACAGTCCGCGCAGCCGTACGAATCGGATAGACTCCCTCCCATGTCAAGGGCTTGGATCGCCCCAACCCTCGCGCTCCTCGCGCTTGCCGCGTGCAAAAAGGGTGCCGACGGCACGAATATCACCAGCGTCCTCGCAGAAGCGCCCCCACCGACGCTTCCGACCGGCTGGACGATGTCGCCGACCGAATTGCCAGGCTTCCAGTTTGCGCTTCCGCAAGGCTGGCGGTCAAGGACGCTCTCCCCAAAGGAACTCGAGGAGTTCACTAAGATGATGAACGAGAGCGCTTGGGGCATGCTTGGCCAAAGAAAGGCCGACGTGAACTTCGAGACGGCGTTCGCGATCCACTGCATGCGCAGCGCCTCGCTCCTCGATCCCACACAAGGCTTCGCGCTCGAAGAGCAGTTCCTTGTCGCGATCAAAGAGGACCTGGGGCGCGTCGTCAGCCTGAAGGAAGCCGCAGACCGTTGGCGCGACACCATCAACCTCGAAGGCGAGCAGAACCCGCCAAAAGAGGCCACGGTCCAACTGCCTGTGGGAACCGCCGTTACGCTGACAAAGTCGAACGCGGCACTCGGCATCATCGAGAAGGTCACCGCCTACATCCTCGTCGACGACAAGGTGCAGTACACGTTCATCTTCAACGAGACGGCCACCAAGAACGCCGACCCCGCTCCCACCCAGGCGATCATGGAAACCTTTCGAGTCAAGCGAGGGTAGTCTCTGCAGAGAGCCATGAAGCGCGTCCTTCCCTTCCTCTTGCTCGCGACGACCGCCAACGCCCAAGACCTGAAATCAAGTTTCACGCTCTCGCTCCAAACGGCGGATGTATGGCGCGGACGAAACCTCGTCGACGACTATGTTGCCAAGGGCACGCTGAGCGTGTCGTCAGGCGCGTTTTCAGCCTTCATAAACGGAAGGATGGAGATGACCAACACCAACTCATATCCCCAAACGCCCAACCCCTCTGGCAAGATCACGGCGGTCCGCAGCGGCGCGTTCTACGCAATCCCCATAGGTCAGAACTCCACGATCTACCTCGGCGCATACGTGCACCAGTATCCCGGCACGGGCCAGCACCAAACGACCGAGCTCTACTACTCGCTCGAACCGCGCAACGGCCAAGGCGCAGGCATCGAGGTCTATCAAGACATCGACGAGGTCAAGGGCGTCTACGCCCGCGCGTTCTACAACCACTCGTTCTCCAGCGGCTATCTCCAGCGCGATGAGACCTTTCAAGAGATGACGGTCGCGGCGTGGGTGGGCTATGGCTCATCCAAGCACAATACGTACTACTATCTCGCCGATACCTCGGTGCTGACGGACTTTGGGACGCGCATCAGTACCACCTTCGACGTTGGCGGCACTAGCGTCACGCCATGGGTCGAGTTCACCACCCTGCTCGATCCCGACCTGCTCGCAGGCACCCACGACCGCTGGAACCTCTACGCCGGTGCCACCGTTTCCTGGCGATTCTAGGCTCAAACTGAAACTTCTGAGGCAAGTTCCACCGTAACTGCCATAGAATGTAGGTGTTCCTTCCAACTAGGAGCGGGAGGTTCCGATTTGTCCTGGAAGAAGAGAGAAACGCTAGGCGAGCAGATCATCGCGGACACGTTCGACGTTGTCCGTCCCGATCCTGACTGGCTGCTCAACCAGGTCGACGGCTTCACATGGTGGCCCGGCGAACTCGGACAGCGTGTCTGGACCGACCAAGGCCTCTTCAGCAACGGCCGCACCCACTACCGGCTCCACGCCGAGACCGACCTTGTCAAGGCAGGCCGGTTCAGGGACCAACTCGATGCGATCCTCGAGGTCGAGATGGACAAGGGAGTCTTCTCCGCCCTCGTCTTCGACCAGCGCACCGACACCTACCGCCTCCACACCAGCGTCTACGCCGAGGCGGAAATCGCGCACTGGATCAACAAGGTCTTCCAAGCCGCGGTCAAGATCCAGGTCTCGACGGCCTATCGCATCGTCGATGAAGTCTGCAAGCAACTTCCCGTCTCGCACGCCGTCACCGCCAGCGCGACAGGCGCTGTTCGCGAGGACAGATGCCCACTCGCGCTCGAGGGCCTCGCGCCCTACATTAGCGAAGGACACTTGCCGTGCAAGTGGCTCGACGTCGACGAATGGCGCGACGTCGATTGGGCGATGGAGCGCCAAGCCATGGCCTGGTCGAAGTCCGACAGACGCCAGTCGTTCAGCAAGTTCTATTGGGCGCCGAACCCTGAGCAATCGATCGATTGCTTGGTGTCCGCCGTTGAGCCGCACCCCGAACTCGGTAACGGCCTCGAGTTCACGCTCACCGTCCCGCTCAAGATGTCGTCAAAGCACATCGCCTACATGGCGCTCGAACTCAACGAGTACGAGCGCGCAACGTGGCTGAAGACGCACATGCTGGGCTCGTGGTGCAACCACGCGGGCTCGCTGGCGTTCCGGCTCTTCGTCCCAAACTCGCTCTATCAAGAGGGACTGATGCACGAACTCTCGGTCACCATGGCCTCGCGGGCCGCGTGGGTCAACGAGTTCTTCGTCGCCAAGAAAGCAGCCGCCGACGCGAAGAAAGCCAGCGTGCAGTAGTAGGGTGCACGACAAGCACGCCCTCATAGTCCTCCGTTCAGGAGCACTGGTTTCTCCAGTGCATCGATCAAGAGTTCGCGGACTCCCGTTTAAAACGGGAATTGGGGGGAGCGTTCGGGTTTGTTCGGAGGTTCGGAGGCTCGGGGGTTCGAGCCCGTCATCCTGAGCCTGTCGAAGGACGAACGGGCTCGGTCGCGCAGGCTGAAGCCTGCGGCTACGAGTGTGGGGAGTTAAAGTGGGGGCTGGTCCTGCCGCAGTGCCCGACTTGTTCGAAGGGCGAGCCTCGCCTACTGATTCTTCGGCGTTGTTTCCTTCCGCCCTCCGCTTCGCGGTCAGGGGGTCGAGGGTTGTGTTCCCTTGTCCGTCTTAGACGCGCCCATTATACCTGTCGGTTGTCGCATTGTCAGGACTTATGGACTAGGGGACGGAGGGGGATTTGTCCCCATTGTTGGGGGTTCGGTGGCTCTTCGGATCGACCCTCACCCCCTGCCCCCTCTCCCTCCCGGGGCGCAGGGAGAGGGGTAGAGCATGGCTGTCCGCCCGTTCTTGCACCAGTCTGGTCTCCGGGGAGAACCTAGATGAAGGACACGTGTCGTGCAGCCGCACGTTGCTCAAACTGCGGAGCCCAGGCTGGAGCCACCCAGAATTCAGGCTTCACTCGGGCCACACCCCCGTCA
>CAZGXW010000068.1:0-12827 GCA_964529975.1 uncultured Fimbriimonadaceae bacterium | reverse complement strand
CGTTCCTTGCCCCGAGGGGCGACTCCTCTTATACCCTATTAATTGTCGTTTTGGCCGTGTTTTTGGGTATGAAGTCCTTGGGAAAAGTGGGGATTTGTTAGCAACGCCTAACCCCCACCCGTGCCCTCCCCCAAGGGGGAGGGTACGAACGGACCACTTTGGAAAAGATAGATTGGATAGACGCGGTTTACAAATCCTGCCGAAGTCGCAATCACTCGAACAACTGGTCGGAGAACTCGGTGGGGTTGAAGTCGCGGAGGTCTTCGGGCTTTTCTCCGACACCGATGAGTTTGATCGGCACCTTGAAGCGCTCGTAAACGCCGATGAGCGCGCCGCCGCGCGCTGTGCCGTCAAGTTTTGTAAGCACGAGTCCGGTGACTCCTGCTGCGGCGGTGAACTCTTCTGCTTGGCGGATCGCGTTCTGTCCGGTGTTCGCGTCGAGAACGAGGAGGACTTCGTCGGCGGAACGCCCGAGGGCTTTTTCGGTGACGCGCGCGACCTTGCTGAGTTCGGCCATGAGGTTGCCCTTGGTGTGTTGTCGCCCGGCGGTGTCGGCGAGGACGTAATCGATGCCGCGTGCCCTTGCCGCGGTGACGGCGTCGAAGATGACGGCGCTGGGATCGGAGCCGGGTTGCGCACCGACGAACTCGGCGTTGGCGCGCTGCGCCCAGATCTCGAGTTGTTCGATGGCTGCCGCGCGGAAGGTATCGCCCGCGGCGAGGAGGACTCTGTGTCCTTGTTTGGTAAGTCGCAGCGCGAGTTTGCCGATGGATGTCGTCTTGCCGACGCCGTTGACGCCGACGAAGAGGTAGACGGTGGGCTTGTCTGTGCTCGATTTGAGTTGAACCGCTTGCTGTTCGAAGCGTTGTGCGATCGCGGACTTGAGCGCGGAGCGGATTCCCTCGACGTCCTTGATCTTGTTCGAGCGCACGTCTTGGCGCAGTCCTTCGAGGATCTCTTGCGTGGTTACGACGTTGGTGTCGGCAGCGAGGAGCGACTCTTCGAGTTCCTCGTACAGGGCGTCGTCGATGACTCCGCGCCCCATGAGGCGGTCGACGGTCTGCATGAGCCGCTTGAACATTGGCGGTTCGAGTATGGCAGGGTGCCAGAATGGCGACGTGAGACTCGTGCCACTCGCGTTGACCTTTGTCTTTTGCGCGCTTGTGTCCGGGTGCAGTCGCTTGTCGACGTTCTACATCTACAACGCCAGCGACTCGGACCTGATTGTGGTCAACACCACCGAGGAGCGCAGGGAGACTTTCGTGGTCAAGCCGAGGGAATGGCTCCGCGAAGTGCGCGCCTACCATCCAGTCGAGTGGCGGATTGATTACGGACATTCAAAGAGCACACTGAGTGCGGCAAACGTCGCTAACGCGGGGAGCAGCCTCGACGACACTTTCGTCGCGATCGACGGGTCCGGAGTGCAGGTGGTCGGCGCCCCGCTTTGGTACCTAGTTGAGCGGTTTGGCGGACCGATCCTCGGCGTGCTGATCGTGTCGGGGGTTGCAGTGGGACTCGTGGTCGCCGTTCGCAGCGGGCGACTGCGCGTTCGCAACGAGATCGAATGACTGCAGGTAGATTCTAAGAGATGAACCGCGTCCGCAGTCTTGCTTCCTGGTTGTTGCTGGCCCTCGCGAGCGTCGTGCCGGCGCAACTTGCTCCTGGCCTTGAGCAGAAGATCGACGAGGTCTTCAAGCCGTGGGACAAGAAGGACGCGCCGGGCGGCGTGGTCTCGGTGAGTGTGCGCGGGAAAGTCGTGTACGCGAAGGGGTTCGGGATGGCGAACCTGGAGAACAACGTGCCTGTGACGACGGACACGGTGTTCGACGTGGGAAGCATCAGCAAGCAGTTCACCGCTACGTGCGTGATGCTGCTTGCGGACGACGGGCTTGTGGACATCGACAAACAAGCGAGCGAATACCTGCCCGAGTACCCGGTGTTGCGGGACCAGAAGATCACGGTGCGACAGTTGATGGCGCACACGAGCGGGCTGCGCGACTACATGGCGCTGATGGCATTCAAGACCGGCTCGCTGGCGTTCGAAGACGGTGACGTAGTCGAGGTGCTGAAGGGGCAGAGTTCGCTGAACTTCTCGCCCGGCTCTGCATGGGACTACTCGAACACAGGGTTCTTCTTCCTTAAGAAGATCGTGGAGAAAGTCGGGCGGCGGTCGCTCGCCGGGTTCGCGAAGGAGCGGATATTCGACCCGCTCGGGATGACGCACACGCAGTTCTTGGACGATCCGACGAAACTGATCCCAGGCAGGGCGTTCGGCTACGTCGATCCTGGCGACGGGTTCCGGGCCGGCATCGCGTTGATCGCCGCAGACGGTGCGGGCGGGCTGTGGACGACGCTCGCGGACATGCACAAGTGGACGCAAAACTGGAAGGACAACAAACTTGGCATGGATCCCAAGATGTTCGCGAAGATGATGGTGCCGACGAAACTGAACAGCGGCACGGACTCGATCTATGGGCTCGGGTTCTTCATCGACGACTACAAGGGCGTGAAGCGCATCCAGCACGGTGGCGACTTCATTGGTTTCCATGCGCAGGTCAACTGGTTTCCTGAGCAGGACGTGATCGTTTCCACGTTCAGCAACGACGGAACGCAGAACGCGAAGACGCTGAACGACAAGGTCGTGGACATCATGCTCGGCGACGTGATCAAGCAAGACCCTGCGGCGGCGGCAACCGGTGAGATCACGTTGAGCGAGGCGGAGTTGGACGAGTACATCGGCACTTACGACTTGCAAGGTCGGCTGGTCGATGTGAAGCGCGTGGGCACGCAACTCAAGGTGCAGGTCACCGGGCAGCCGCTGATCGACGTGTACTGCACAGAGAAGGACAAGTTCTTCTACAAGATCGTCGAGGCGCGTATTGAGTTCAATCGCTCTGTCGAAGGAAAGGTGGAGGCTCTGACGTTCTTTCAGAGCGGCGCGGTGATCAAGTGTCCTCGCGGAAAGCCGTACGTCGCGCCTGCGGGGGCGCTTGATGCGGTCGTCGGTATGTATTACAGCAGCGAGTTCGACATGATCGTGAAGGTGAAGCGCCAGGGCGACGGTCTAGTGGTCACTTCGTCGTCGATCCTCGACGCTTTTCCCTTGTTGCCGACGGCGGTCGGCAAGTTCTCGGCCGGGCCTCTCGTGGTGGACGTCGAGGTGAAGGACGGGGCCGTGAAGGCCCTGCTGGTCACGATGTCGCGGGCGCGGAACATGCGGTTTGAGCGGATGTCGGCCCTGCCTCCGGGCTAGTTTTGAACCTGGACCAGGCCCTGGTCCCAGGGTTGGCCCAGGTCGTGGTATAAATAGTTCAATGACTATTGAACTAACAAACCATACCGAGCGGATGGCCGTGATGTTCAAGGCACTGGGCGACCCCACGAGGCTGCAGATCGTGGGCTATCTGATGTGTTGCCCGGAGTTCCGAGTCCTAGACTCGGGCGAGGCGGAGATCGGCGCGACGATCGGCGACGTGTGCTGTCGGATCGAGGGGACCAAGAAGGTCACTCCTCGCATCAGCCACCACGTGAAGGAGCTTAAGGTCGCAGGCGTGATCGACGTCGAGCGGCGTGGGCGCTACATGGTTTGTCGGATCAATCAGGACGCGGCGCGGATGATCGGCGAGTTTGCAGGCTCGTTGTGCACGTGCTGCACGGAGACATGCAAATGAAACTCAATGAAACGCACTTGATGGTGCAAGAGAAGTACGCGCAAGCGGCGCGAAGCGCAGGGACGGGATGTTGCGGTGGTTCGAGCGACAGCGGTTGTGGCTGCGGTTGCGACGACCCGATCACGGGCGGACTGTACACCGACGAAGAGAAGGCCTCGCTGCCATCGGACGCGGTGAACATTTCGCTCGGCTGTGGCAATCCAACGGCCTTGGCGACTCTGTCGCCTGGCGAGACTGTGCTCGACTTGGGCAGCGGCGGCGGGATCGATGTGTTGCTCTCTGCTCGTCGCGTCGGTCCGACTGGTTTCGTGTACGGTCTGGACATGACGGACGAGATGCTCGCCTTGGCCGAGAAGAATCTCTTGGAGTCAGGGCTGAAGAACGTGCAGTTCTTGCGCGGGAACATAGAGGAGATTCCTCTGCCGGACAACTCAGTCG
The DNA here is from genome assembly GCA_964529975.1 of uncultured Fimbriimonadaceae bacterium. GTDB lineage: Bacteria > Armatimonadota > Fimbriimonadia > Fimbriimonadales > Fimbriimonadaceae > JADFMN01. Next base: position 8,718 of record CAZGXW010000068.1, on the reverse strand, counting down.
ACGTGATCATCAGCAACTGCGTGATCAACTTGGCTTCGGACAAGAGTGCGGTCTTGCGCGAGGCCTATCGCGTGCTGAAGCCAGGAGGTCGGTTCGCCGTTTCGGACGTCGTTGTAGAAGGCGTAATGCCTGAGGCCGTGCGCAAGGACGTCGAGGCGTATGTCGGCTGCGTGGCGGGTGCGCTTGAAGTGAACGAGTATGCGCGTTTGTTGCGCTCTGCAGGTTTCGAGGGAGTGTCGCTCGAGCCGACGCGGCGGTATGCGATCGACGACGTTCCTTCTCCGGCGGTCGCGTCGCTCACGGACGAGGAGCGGCTGACGTTCGACGGGCGCGTGATGAGCGCGTTCGTTCGAGCGACGAAGCCGCTGTAGCCCCTCACCCCCTGCCCCCTCTCCCCCGGAGGGGAGAGGGGGTTCAATTGTTTAAGGCCCTGATGACCTGGATAGCGCACTTAGTTGGGTTTTTGCGGACCTCGCACTCCCATAATGTGATCGTCTTGTAGCCGAGTCTTCGCAGACGCTTCTTGTTCTCTTTGTCGCGTTCGACGTTGCGGTCGAACTTCGCTTTCCAGAACTCCTCGTTGGTCTTTGGCGTGCGGTTTCGAGTGCACTTGGGGCAGCGGTGCCAGTAGCACCCGTGGACGAACACCGCGAGTTTGTGTGCGTTGAAGACGACGTCCGGCGTGCCGGGGAGTTTGCGAACGTTCTTGCGGTAGCCGCGCAGTCCGGCGTTGTAAAGGGCTTGCCGCAGAAGGCGTTCCGGGCCAGTCTCGGTGCTGGTGTTGCCCTGCATCGAGCGGCGCGTGGACTCCTTGACGACCCAAGTCGTGCGGAGTTTGTTGATGCCGTACGGCTTGGTATCCGGCATTGGATGGAGGTTACTCTCTTGGCGCGGAAAGAGCCGCGCCCTCCACGCCTAATCCGCGACTTTGAGCACGCTCATGAACGCTTCTTGCGGGACTTCGATCGAGCCGATGTTTTTCATGCGCTTCTTGCCCTTCTTTTGCTTTTCGAGCAGTTTGCGCTTGCGGGTGACATCGCCGCCGTAGCACTTGGCGATGACGTTTTTGCGGAACGGCTTGATCACGTCTGCAGCGATCACCTTCTGGCCGATCGCCGCTTGGACCTTGACCTCGAACTGCTGCCGCGGCACGACCTTGCGAAGTTGCTCGACGATCGCTTTGCCACGGTTGTAGGCGAACTGCTTGTTGACTATGAACGAGAGCGCGTCGACCGGGTCGCCGTTGAGCAGGATGTCGACCTTGACCAGATCGCTCTCTTGATAGCCGGTGAGTTCGTAGTCGAAGGACGCGTAGCCCTTGGTCGAAGACTTGAGTTTGTCGAAGAAGTCGAGCAGGATCTCGCTGAGGGGAAGTTTGTAGTAGAGGATCGCGCGCTGCGGCGTCGGATACTCGGTGCGCACGAACACTCCCCGCCTGTCCTGGCAGAGTTTCATCACGGTGCCGATGTACTCCTGCGGGACCATGATGGTCGCGTCGACGACAGGCTCTTCGATGAACGCGATGTGGTGCGGCTCGGGCATCTCGCTCGGGTTGCTGATGTGCAGTTCCTCACCGTTGGTCTTGTGTACGATGTAATCGACGCTCGGCGCGGTGAGAATGAGGTCGAGGTCAAATTCGCGCTCCAGCCGTTCGCGTGCGATGTCCATGTGGAGCAGCCCCAGAAAGCCGCATCGGAACCCAAAGCCAAGCGCGGCGGAGGTCTCCATCTCGAACGCGATCGACGCGTCGTTCATCTGCAGTTTCTCGATAGCGTCGCGGAGGTCTTGGTAACTGTCGCTGTCCGTCGGATACATGCCGCTGTAGACCATCGGCTTGGCCTTGCGATAGCCGGGGAGCGGATTGTTCGCGGTGTTCGTGCCCAGCGTGACGGTGTCGCCGACCGCAGCGTCGCCGATCGACTTAATTGCGGCGGTGACGAAGCCGACTTCTCCGGTCTCGAGCGACCCTGCGCGCGTGAGAGTCGGGCGAAAGACTCCGACGTCGTCGACGTCGAACTTCTTGCCGGACGACATCATCATGATCTTGTCGCCTGCTTCCACTCGACCATCGACGACGCGGATGTATGCGACAGCGCCTTGGTAAGAGTCGAAATGCGAGTCGAAGATCAACGCGCGCAACGGCGCAGTCGGGTCGCCGCTCGGTGGTGGAACGCGCTGCACGATCGCCTCGAGGATGTCTTCGACTCCTAACCCGGTCTTTGCGCTGCACGGGATCGCGTCGGTCGCGTCGATGGCGAGCGCGCTCTCGATCTCGTCCTTGGCGCGGTCGACGTCGGCGTGGGGCAGATCGACCTTGTTGATGACCGGAACGATCTCGAGGTTCTGGTTCATGGCCATCGCGGCGTTGGCGATGGTCTGCGCCTCGACGCCCTGGGTGGCGTCGACGACGAGCACGGCGCCTTCGCAGGCGAAGAGGGCGCGGCTGACCTCGTAGGTGAAGTCGACGTGGCCGGGCGTGTCGATGAGGTTGAACTGGTAGGTCTGCCCGTCCTTGGCCTTGTACTCCAGGCGGACGGCAGTCATCTTGATGGTGATGCCGCGCTCGCGCTCAAGGTCCATGGAGTCGAGCATCTGCTCCTGCGCCTGCCCGCGCACGGCCCCGGTCAGCTCGAGGATGCGGTCCGCGAGCGTGGATTTGCCGTGGTCGATGTGGGCGATGATGCAGAAGTTGCGGATGTGTGACTGGTCCACAGAAGGGCGGATTTTACCGGTGGGCCGCGTTCTTCAATCCGCGTAGGGACTAGGCTGGGAACATCGCCTCGTAGTGCCTGAACCACTCGCTCTGGAACAGCCCTTGCGGGTCGTATTCGCGCTTCTTGGCCAAGAAGTCTGGGAACTGTGGGTAGCAGGCAAGCACCTGCTCCTTGATCGCCCAGCGGTGGTAGGTCAAGTAATAACTGCCGCCCCGGTCGATCGCCAGGTCGATCAGGAGGCGAAAGGCGTCTGCGGCCTGCCGGACCTTCTCTTCGGTGTGGACGACGTGCAAGTTGAAGATGACGCATGCGTACGACTGCTTGGCCCAGTTGAGGAAGGTCACGTCGTCCTTCTCGATCAGCCGGACCGTGCCATAAATGACGCTCGCCTTTGCTTTCCGGAGTTCGGTCGCGGCTGTCGATAGGAACTCGGCAAGCCTCTCGCGCGGGACATAGATCTCGGTGATCATCTCTGTCGCTGTGTCCGGCGCTCTCATGCGTTTGTCCGTGTCGACGTGATAGTCCTCGTCGTATCCGCCGAGTTGCGACGTGTCCGACCAATAGATCTGTCCTGACGACTTGAGATAGAAGTCCTTGTAGAGATTGAACGCCTTGGTCTTGTCGGTGTGTGCCAGGTAGACGAGTTCTTGCCATGCACGGTCCGAGACGCTGACCTGGTCGTCCTTGATCTCGGTGTCGAACGCGACTGGCTTGTAGCACGAGAACACGCCCTTGTGCAGGAAGTCGTCTGTCTTCTCGTCGATCGCGTACTGCCAGTCTCCAAGCGTGTAGCCTTCGGCTATACGCGAGTCGAACTTCTTCATGACGTCTGGTGCTTCGACGACTTCGACGATGCGCTGAAGTTTGTGCCTCCGTTCGAGCCGGTACACGGCTGAGTGCACGAGCCCGAAGAGGCCGTATCCGCCATGGGCGAGTGCAAAGAGGTCGTCATGCGGATGAGCCGACGTCACGTTGCCGTGCGCATCGACCATAAGCAGTTCCTCGATGTCGGCCACCATTGGCGGGTGTGACAGAGTCCTTCCGTGCGCGTTGGCGGCGATCGCGCCGCCAAGCGTGAGCTTGTCCGCTCCGGTCTGCTTGCATCTGATCGTCCAGTACTGCGCGTCACCCTTCTGCCGCGTGGCCAATTGTTCGACAAGCGAGGGCCATTCGACGCCAGCCTCGACTTGCACGAGACCGTTCTTGGTGTCCAAGTCCATCACAGCGTTCATGCCTCGCGTGTCGATCATCGTCGCACCCTTGGCGAACTGCTGGCCTCCCATGGCATGGCGCGATCCGGCGATGCAGATCTTCTCCTTCTCGCGGACGCAACGGCGGACGATGCCGACCGCCTCTTCGAGGCTCGATGGAGACTCAATCGCCTTAAGGCTTGTGGCGTTGAGTTTCGAGTGGACGTCGTTGACATCCAGGCTCGGTGCTCTTGGTGTCTTCGACCGATCTCGAAGCCACATTCCGCCCGCGAGTCCACCTGCGCCGATCGCGGCGCCTCCCATCAGCCAAAGGAAGTCTCTACGATTCATGGGCCGCCACCACAGAATGCGGTGACGGCCCATGCGGGGTTGCGGTTATGGAGACTTACTTCCAGGTCTCGAGGGCGTTGGCGAGCGTGTCGCGGAGGATCTCCGGCATCACGGTCCCACTGAAACTACCGAGCGTGCTGTTCGTGAAGTCGTCTTGGAAGACCGCGACGGTGTACTCTTTGAACACGGTGTTCTCACCGACCTTGAAGGGGATCCTGATCCAACCGGCCGACGAGTTGTAGTTGGGCACGTTGCCCGGCTTCCAACAGACCTGGATCTGGTTGAAGACCGCGTTGATCTGGGCGTTCGACATGCTGAGGTCTCCGCCCTCTTGCAGCATGACGTTGCGCACACCGTTGATGAATGCGTTGCCGCCGGTGCCGGTCTCGTTGAGCATGTTGTTGCGGAAGAAGTTCCATCCGACCTGGTTCAGACCCACGCTGTTCGCAAACGCTTCGTAGAGCGCAGAGATCTGGCGCATCGTCATGATGTTGTACGGGTCGTTGGCGACGTTGCCGTCCGCGAACTTGTGATAGAGGCGGATGTCGTTGGTGTTCAGGCCGAGGATGTCCTTGGCGAACGCGTTGATGTTGTCGCGGCCTGTGCTTCCGTTCGCGTTGCCCGCGAACTCCTGTAGCGCGTTGGCCGACTGGTTGTTCGAAGGTCGCATCATTTGTTGCATCGTGTTCTGCAGCGTGAGGTTGAACGCGATGTCGCTCTGCACGTGCGTATCGCTCGTGTGGTTGGTGTAGTGCGGCACGTTGCTCTGCGAGTTGAAGCCGCCACCGATGCGGCGCGACCAGTAGTAGTGCTCGAGCACCTTGATCGTGCTGGCCGGATACGTGCGGAAGTGCGGCATCAGTTCGCCCTGGATCGGGCCGTTGACCTCTTTGAGGATGAAGCCGCGCGTGCCGTCCGTGCCGTTGCGGAGCATTTGCCCGATGCGGTACTCAAGCGCGTTCGCGTTGTTGATCAGGACAATGTTGTAGTTGCCGTTGCTGGCTGTGCCACTGCGCTCGATGTCGATGATGCGCGAGCCGAACTGGTCTTGCAGGTGCTGGACCTCGGCCCACGTGCGGTTGGTGAAGTACCACGTCGGCTGACCTTCGCGCGTCTGAAGGACGCCGGCGAACTTGTCGTCGCTGATGCGCTCGATGTCGACGATGCGCATGTTCCTTTCGGACATCAGTTGCTTGATCTCGCCCGAATCGATGTTGCTGAACGCGACCCAATCCTTGAAGTCGGCGCCCTTGTTCTTGATCATCACTCCGTAGAAGCGGCGCTGGCCGCTCACGACCTCGAAGTCCAGGTCGACGATGCGACCGCCGTAAGCGTCGGCGTGCGCGAGCATCTGCTGGAAGTCCATGTTCTCGAACCACTGCCACTGCTTTGCACTGCGGCCGCGGTTTTCGACGAAGGTGCCGGCGTAGCGCCTCTGGCTGCCGACGGTGTAGATCTCGACGTCGAGGATCATCGACTCGCGCGAGGTGTAGAAGTTGATGAAGTCCCACTTGGACTTGTTCGCCGTCCACGACCAGTTCGCCTGATAGGGGCCGCTGTTCCTGACCATGCTGCCCGCGTAGCGGTGCGGATCGGAGTGGACGACCTCGATGTCGAAGAGGCGGTAGCCCTGTTCGGCGTAGTTGTCGATCACGGACGCGTCGGTCCATGAGAAGTAGCGGTGGGAGGTCTTTTCGTCGAGGTCGCGCTCGACCCCGGCCTGGGCGGCGGTCGCGGCGAGGGCGGCGACCAGCAGAAGTGCGGTCTTGAGTCGTTGCGCCTTCTGGAGCTTCGTCCCTTGGCGCGTGCCGAATGCGGTGTTGGTGTTCATTTCGTTTCTCTGGCGGCGCCGTTCGCGGCGCGCTCCTGGTCGTTAGTATGCGGGGATATTCGTATTGTTCCGCATATAAGGACTTTTTGCAGGACAGGGCCCGGTTTGAGCCTGGGAAGGGCCTAGTCCTCGCCCGTGACCTTCTTGCTTTCGGGGATCGAGGGGAGCATGGTGACGGAGACGGAGACCCGGACGTGCCCGCCTGCCGCTCGGGCCTCGGGGTCGGTCTCGTCGAATTCAACGAGGAGGTTGAGGAGCTCGGAGATCTTCTGCTTGAAGGCGAGCGCGGCCTCGGGCGAAAGGTGCGCGTTGCGCCCCCGCGAGGTCATGAACGCGACATACGAGCGGTCTTTCCTGAGGGCCTCTTGGGCGGCCTGGTGCTGGCGGATCGAGAGTCTGGCTTTGCCCTCAAACCGCTTCAAAAACGCCTCGGCGTGGGACCAGGGTCGCCCTGCGAGGACGGTCCGTTCGGTCATGGCGGCGGAGGCGTAGAGCGCCTCGGTGCGGGAGCGGCGCTTTCGCGAGCCGACCTTGATGGCGAGCCCGACCTTGACGAGTTTGGCCATCTGCTCGTTGACGGCCGCCGGGCTTTTGCCGAGGATGTCGGCGATCTCGCGGATGGAGCGCGCCTCGGACGTGCTGAGCCCGCCATAGACCTCGTCGCAGGCGAAGGACGCAAGGGCCTTCAACTGCTTGAGGTTGAGTTCGAGGACTTCGACCTGGCCTGGGAAGACGGGTTTCATATGCGGCGATTTGCGCTGAAACCCGATTTTACTCGAAGTTAATGGGATTGCTGCTTGGGTGTGGAGCCAGCCAGATCAGGCGCACCCGCCCGAGGGGCGAGGTGCGGACGACGTCCCCTCTCCCCGCTGGGGGAGAGGGGTTAGGGGTGAGGGGAAAGAAGCGTAGAGTCAAGACGATGCCCCGCAACCGGAGCACCGCAGCACGCAACCAGGCAAGAGCCTCGCGCAAAGACCCTTCCGCCGCAGAGAACCTGATGTGGGAACTCCTTCGCGCCGGAAACACCGGTTTCAAGTTCAGGAGAGAGCACGCGATCGGAAACTTCCGTCTTGACTTCTACTGTCACGAAGCCTTGCTCAGTGTGGAGATGGACGGCGAACAACACGATCCTGTGCGCGACAGAGTCCGAGACGAAGCGCTGTCTGCGCTCGGTGTTCTAATTTATCGCGTTCCAAACCGGAGGTTCTTCATGTTGGATGAGAACGCCTACTAGGATGATCTTCGGGAGATCGTGAGGCTGTGTGAGGAGAGGTCTGGGCGAAAGGCGTTCCCTGATTTGTCCAAATAGCCCCTCACCCCCTACCCCTCTCCCCCAGAGGGGAGAGGGGAGCCGCCCGTTCGGAATGGCCCTATAATGCAGGCGACGTGGGCGCGAAGAGCGAGCGGTGGATCGAGTGGGGGGCCGTCGCTTTGCTGGCTGCTTCGTTGTTCCTGCCAGTGGGGTACGGGGCTGAGATCTTCGGGGTGATCTACGGATGGATGTTCGTCAGCGTGCTGTTCCCGTTCTGCCCGCTGTACGTCTTGCCCGTAGCGGCGGTGCTGATGCCTAGGCGGATGAAGGAGGTCGCCGTTCTGTTGGTGGCCCTAGGGGGCGTAGGGTGGACGTATCTGGTTTTCCAGGGCGGGTTCGTGATCGACGCATTCTTGCGGGACGAGAAGATCTTTGCGAGCGGCCTGGTGTGTGGGTTGGTCTCGACTGGCGCGCTGGCGTTCGTGCTCGTGCGTCGGGCAAACGCCGACCGGCGCAGACCGGAGTGAGTCGCTACCCCGGTCTGCTCTTGGGTGTCAGACTGAGCCACCCGGCTTATGGTCCGGCAGAAGCAGAGCGGAAGGAGAAGGTGGGACGGATGCCGTCGTCTTCTGGCTGCACCTTCCCTTCATAGCCACATCCATCTTCAACGGGCACCAGGAACTCGTCGGCATGCAGTGACTTCACATGGCCATCCATAAAAGCGTACACGCCCTTGTCGAAGTAGCGTTCCGCGCCAAACTCGCCCTCGTAGGTGATCTCATAACCAGGGAACGCCTGATAGAGCCATTGCAAGGCGAGGCTGTCGGGCTTAGCAATCCGGTTGTAGGTGAGCGTCATTCGCTCGCCGGGCTTGGTCAAACGATACACAGTCACGGCAGGAGCAACCAGGACGGTTCGAGCGGCGTCGCTGACGCTGTGATACGGCTTTGTGGGCCTCAAGCAAGCGTTCAGGGCGTAACCGGTGAAAGAGGCGTACCACGCAGGGTCGCGCGGCACAGGGGTAAACGTGAATCTCGGATCTTTGAAGAGGGGTCTGCCGTGGGCTGTTAGACCGACCTCTTCTAGCCAGTTATCCGAGTAGGGGACTCTGTCGTTATTCGAGGCGGCATAGATCGCCACAGCCTGGGCGATCTGACGCGTGTTGCTGATCGCAACGGTTCGCTCGCCAGCGATCTTGGCCCGAGAGATAACGGGGACAAGGATGCCGACCAGGAGCACAACGATGGCCGTCGCCACCAGTACCTCGAGAAGTGTGAGAGCCCTGCGGCCCATAGAGGGATTATATAGGCATCTGGTGCGGATTGCGGCTTGATGAGTAAGGGCTTTCACCACATTGAAGCGAGGAGCCGTGCTCGTGCG
>CAZGXW010000067.1:0-13388 GCA_964529975.1 uncultured Fimbriimonadaceae bacterium | reverse complement strand
TCCAACGAACTCAGCCCACTCACCCCTCTTGTGCTGCCACCATGCAGGGACAGGAACAGTGCCTTTCCGATTGAAGAGCCCCATTTGAACGCAAATCTACCTCCCAGGCGGAGGCATCAGCGCGCCAACGAGGCTCAGCATGGCCAGGCACCAACACGAGAAGTAGCCCTACGATCAATCCTTGACGATGAGCCGGGCACCCCGCTCGAAAGTCACGTATGCCCAAGCCCACTCGATCAAGGTCAGAACGCGGTTGCGAAACCCGATCAGGTACCAAATGTGGATCGTCAGCCACATCGCCCAAGCGAGGAAGCCGGAGAAACAAAATCGGCCGATCCGCGCTACCGCCATTTTCCGCCCGATAGTGGCCATATCCCCTCTGTCCTTGTAGAGGAAGCGTCTGACAAACCCTCCCCCTTGGGGGAGGGAAGGGTGGGGGTGTCGAACTTGATCCACAATCGACTGCGCAACGAATACGCCCTCTTGCATCGCCGGCTGCGCGACGCCGGGCAGCGGCTTTCCGTCTGCGCCGATCACGCAGGCAGCGTCTCCGATTACGAAGACGTCGGGAAGGCCAGGAACGCTCAAGTCTGCGCCGACCGGAACACGGCCCGAACGGTCCGGTTCGACGCCGAGCCACCCGGCCACCGGGGTCGAACGGACTCCCGCGCACCAAACAACGGTGCGCGCGCATATTCGACCCTGCTCAGTGTCCACGCCACTGGCGTCGATGCCACCGACGTACGTCCGCAACCGCACTTCGACGCCCAACTTCTCGAGCGAGCGCTGGCAAGCGAGCGACAACTTAGAAGGGAACGTGGCCAGCAGGCGCTCGCCGCCTTCGAGCAAAACAATCGACGCCTTCTCAGGCCGTGCTCGACGAAAGTCGGCGCGTAGCGCGCGACGACTGAGTTCTGCGATCGCTCCAGCCATCTCTACGCCCGTCGGTCCGCCCCCAACGACGACGAACGTCAGGCATTCGTCCGGCGCGTCGCTCGTCTCCGCTTCTTCAAATGCAGATAGGATGCGGGCTCGAAGAGAAGTCGCATCGGCCAGGGTCTTCAGCCCAGGCGCGTCTACCTCCCACTCAGGATGCGCGAAGTACGACGTCACCGCGCCTGTCGCCAAGACGAGGAAGTCATACGAGTATCGACCTTCGATGCCCACGACTTCGCGCACGGCTGTGTCCACGCCAGTCACCTCGTCCATCACCACGCGCACGTTCTGCGCCCCGCGCAACACACGGCGCACAGGCGCGGCGATGTTCGCGGGAGAAAGGCCCGCGGTCGCAACTTGGTACAAGAGAGGTTGGAAGACGTGGTGGTTCTGCCGGTCGATCACGAGGACATCGACCGGCTTGTTGCGTAAAGCCTTGGCACACTCCAGCCCGGCGAACCCCGCTCCCACGATCACCACGCGCTTCACGCTGTCCATTCTGGCGGGATAAGATAGGTGACCGTCGCTGTGGCCCAAATTGCAGGCTCGATTCCTGCATGAGGTAGGGTGCCTGGCTAGCCTGTCGAGAGGTACGGGAGGTGTGGGTTCAAAGCCCACCAGAGACGGCTCTAAAATGGAGAATGTGGAAAACTCGTGACGCAATAGCAAGGCATTAGACCTAAAACCATTGACGATATGGGGTATAGTCCAGACGCTTCGAAAAAGAGTGAGCACCTTCAAAGCAGAATAGGGAGCAGGAGAAACTCCAGAGAAAACGGGAGAAAAACGGGAGAAGTTTGGACTCAAAAAACGGGAGAAAACGGGAAGAAAACGGGAGATCCTAGGGGTGCGCAGAAAGTGGCACCGCCAATGACTGCAAGGGGTTGAATAGCGATGGTGATGCTATGAAACGATCAGCGCTACTGCTCATCGTCCCTCTGCTCCTCGTCGGGTGCCGCACATCCACGAGGACCATCGAACTCCAACAAGGCACGCTCAGCGTCGAGCCGCCGCGACACTTCTCAGGCACGATCGCCTACGCCTTCTCGAAAGACGGATCAAAGATGATCGGTTTTACAGAAGGCGCCGACAACACCACGGTCAGCCACGTCGTCGACACGACCACCGGCGAGACCCTTGCGATGTACAGTTCCGAGGACACCGAGTGGGTGCCGCTCATGTTCACCAAGGACGGCATGAGCATCGTGTTCGCCCGAGGCATAGCAGGTAAACCAACGACGGTGATCCTTCCGATCGGCGAACCTCTACCGCGGCACGAAATGGGGAGAGAGGGCAGTGGCGTGGATGTTTCGCTGCCCAATGCCGATTGGTCGCTCTGGGCAGGAGACACCGGAATAGTGATCAACGACGAGGGCAAGACTGTGACGGTCGAGGACGCAGCGCGAAGCCCGCTCTTCGACATGTATGGCAACATCTGGTACCTAGTTCGTGGCGGAGGATGGAAGCGAGTGGACAAGCATTGCACCGTCCAATCTCTCCCCAAGCCTTCCTACTTGGTGGGCGAGCCATTCATGCGCAAAGGAGCAATGAGGCTCCACGCAACGGAGCAAGAGATGCAGTACGAGCATGCAAACGCGAACGTATCAGCGATCTGGCTGCACCATGACCGTGCGAAAGGTGGCCTCGACGGCGACAAGAAGCCGCGTAACCTTTCCGCGCTGGTCTATGCAGGAGCGGACGTGTTCTGGATGGCGTTTGTGCCGGGCAAAGACCTCGTCTCGATTAGCACAGGCCAGGAGACGTTGCTCGTCCCTTACAAGGTCGAATAGGTCGCGACGTGGGGTGGGCGGGCGCTCACCCCACGTGCTTCTCGATCCGCCGATCCGGCACCAACCAGATCAGCGCGACAAGCGTGTACACGCCGATGCCGAGCCAGTTGTTCACGAACGAAAGACCGATTCCAAGGACGTACAACGCGATCGACGCCTTGCCCTTCAGTTCGTTGCCGACCAACTTCTTGAGCTTTGAATCGCGGCCTTCGCTTCGAATGATTGCAGTCTCCAAAATGTAGTAAGCGATCGCAGCCATGAAGAGCACGACACCGTACACGGCAGCGGGCTTCGCCGCAAAAGCGTTCTCTCCCAGCCAACCAGTGACGAAAGGGAACAGCGACAGCCAGAAAAGCAGATGCATGTTCGCCCAAAGCACGGCTCCGTTCGCCCTCTGGGTGACGTGCAGCATGTGGTGGTGGTTGTTCCAATAGATCGCCAAGTACACAAATGAGATGAGGTACGAAAGGAAAACGGGCCAGAGCGGCAGGAGCGCCTCGAAGGTCGGTTCGTGCGGAATCTTGAACTCAAGGACGAGGATGGTGATGACGATCGCGATCACCGCATCGCTGAACGCTTCAAGCCTCTGGGTGCTCATGAAAGAACGGACGGGCAAAACGACCGCTTAGAACCTGTATCCGACCATGAGCGCGGGGCTTTTGAGGTCGATCAGGTACGCGCCGACGAGGTGTTGGTCGCGTGACCAGACGAGAAACGGATGCTCTTGGTGGCCGTCGAGTTGAAGGCCAAGCGTCCAATCGTCCACGGTGTACTTGACTCCACCCAAGGGATGGGAGTGCGCCTCGTTCGAGCGCCATCCGAGTCCGACATAGGCGTTCAGCGGACCGACGTTCTTTTCGATCGTCGTGCTGTAGCCCGGGTTTCCCGTGCCGATTCCTTGGACTCCGACGCTCGCATTGAGCGACGGGAGTCCATCGGTCTCGGGAAGGACGTTGACGGACGCGAGCCACCGGAGCGAGTTCTGTTTCCAGAGGTGCGCGACTCCAAGCCGGACCCGCGGTTGGGCGCGGTACCAAAGGAAGGATTCAGCGGACGTGACGGTGGTGGGCGCCCACACGGTGTTGTAGGTCCACATGTACTTCGAGGCCGAACTGGCCCCGTAACCGCCTGCGACTCACAGCGGACAACTGGCGTCGCCCGTCTGCCCTGTCTCTTGTGCCCTTGCGACCAGCCCACCCATGAGGATCGCAAGGGCCAAAAGTGACTTCATTTCAACCTACGCGGTGTCGCGAGCCGGGCTGGGCCAGGACGCGGCCCTTCTTCTTGTATTGGATGACGAGCTGGTTGCCTTCATAGCCTACGATCTCACCTGCGTCGCCAGGCTTTGTTTGGCCCGGAGGGCCCTCCATGAACGTGACTTTCATGCCGACGGGATACTTGTTCGGGTCGAGCGAACGAGACTTCTTGGAGCCGGATGCGCTCCTGCGCACTTTGCCCTCGACTCTTACTAACTGTGGGACGCCGGCGACGATCGCCCACTCATATCCTCGCGGGACGTCGATCTTGTTCACCAAGCGGCTCGCGGTCTCTAACTCTTGAGGAGGCGGATTGAATGCTGCCCAGACGTCAAAACTGACCGGTCCCCGCATCTTGGTGACCTTGTTGTCACCCGAGACATTGTAAGCGTCCTTGTCTTGCAGATGGCAGGTGATGAAGGCGACTCCGTGCTTGATGGTGACTCCGATCGCCCCAGGGATAGAATAGGTCTCGCCGTTGTGCTCGAACTTCAGGTCGGCAGACTTGACCTCTTTGAAGTTCACGCTGTTGATCAATGCTTCTTTGGTGGGCATGGCGCGATTATATCCAAGTCTTAAAGCCGTCTTAAGTACCGTCTGGTCCCTATTGCAGGTAACGATACTGGCTCCTGACTCTCATGAATACTCTGGGAGTGCGCCGACAGTTCCTTACTATCGGTATGAGTACAGATTGACATGACCGACACGCGTCCACGCGTCCCGAAGCGGTCGGCGGTCGGTCTGGCAGAATAGTCTTGCCATGGCCGTGAAGGAGTTTTCGTTCGACATAGTAAGCAGCGCCGACATGATGGAGGTCAAGAACGCCGTCGACCAGGCGAAGCGCGAACTCGCGAACCGGTACGACTTCAAGGGGAGCAAGGCCGAGATCCAGCACGAGAAGGACGACATCACACTGGTCGCCGACGACGAGTTCAAATTGAAGCAACTGACGGACATCTTGACCAGCAAGATGATCAAGAGGGGGATCGAACTCAGGCAACTCGAGTTTGGGACGGTCGAGCCTGGGAGCGGGCTCAGCGTTCGGCAGAAGGTCACATTGAAGCAAGGCATCCCGCAAGAGCACGCCAAACCGCTCATCAAGCAGATCAAGGACAAGGGCCTGAAGGTCCAGGCTCAGATCCAAGGCGACGCCGTGCGCGTGACGGGAAAGGACAAGGACGAACTGCAGAAGGCGATTGCTTTCGTGAAGTCGCTCCAGCTGCCAATGCCCGTGCGCTTCGAGAACTATCGCTAGAAGGGCACTCTGCGCCGTGCCGCCACGTTCAGATTCGTAGAGGAATGAAACGGCGCCTCAAGTGGATCAACGTCACCAACTACGCGTGGGCCACTTGCGTGTGCCTAGCCCTAGTTTGGCTGCTCAACGCGATCGTCGCCGAGAGGACTTGGTGGACGTGGCTCGCGCATTCGCTTCCCCAATCGGGCTACTTGTTCTTCCCCATAGTGCTCCTTGTTGCCGCAACGTTACGCAAACGCTGGAGTGTCTTCTGGCTATCCGTTGGAGTCATTGCCCTGTTTCCGTTTGTGTTCATGGGGTTCACGTGGGGTCGGCCGCTCGACCCGCTTGATGGTGACCTCAAGGTTGCGACCTACAACATCCATGGAGGGGAGAGTCCGATTGGACCGATCCAAGAGACGATCAAGCAAATTGACGTCGACGTGCTCTGTGTCCAGGAGTCAGGCGAGGTCCATGAGCCTGGATTGATGTCGAGGATTGCTAGCGAGGCGGGGTTTCCGTATTCCGCTATCAAAGGCGAACTTGCCGTGCTGAGCAAGTATCCAATCGTGCGCGTTGAGACCGTCGTGTTCGAGGGTTCGAACCGCAACCGAGACGGCATTGAGGCGACGATCACATACCGTGGCCGGCTCGTGACGGTCTTGACCGTGCATTTGGTTCCGATGTTGCTCGACTACGCATTGCGCGACGGGTTTCCCAAGGGGATCGACACGATGCGGTGGGTCAGCCAAGCAGGCCGCGCTCAGGCACAGACTATTGCTAGGCGGTACCGTGACTGGCCACACCCTGTCGTTGTCGCTGGAGACCACAACTTCAATCCAAGCGGCGTCCGTTATCGAACGGTCGATGCGGTCTTTGACGACGCATTCGCGCTGGTCGGACGCGGATTCGGCTATACGATCCCTTCGGATTGGCCCGTCATGCGGATCGACTATGTTTGGGTGAAGGGGCTGAGACCGGTCACGTGCGCGCCCTTTCCCTCGACGTCATCAGACCACAAGCCGCTGGTGGCCAGGTTGCGGATCGAAGAGTAAGGCGGAACACTGGTCGCCTTGATCCCGTCGTATTGCCAGGTTCCAGCCGAACCGGCGTCGAAGCGGGGTTTAATGGAGCCTGTTCTCGTGGTTCACGAGGTGGATTGACGATGTTTCGCTTTTGCCTGATCGCAGTATGTTTCTTGGCCTGCTTTGTGGCCTCCGCCCAATCGCACGTTTGGACTCACGTCCCCGACCCCAAGGGCGACGAACTGATGCGGGCCTCGCGCCAACTCGAGCACTTTGAGACGTTCGAGGCCGACCCCCGGGCGCTCCGCAACATGCTGCAGTTCGCTCCGAAGGAGCGAAACACCAACTTCGGATACATCGTGTGGATGCCGACGGCCGACGGAACGCTCCAGCGGTTCCGGATCTGGGAGTATGCGATGCAGTCTCCCGCCGTCGCAAGGCAGACCGGAGTCAGGACGTACACCGGCCAGGGCGTCGACGATCCGTGGGCGACCGCGAAGTTCGACATCGGGATCAACGGCTTTCACGGCATGGTCCTCTCGCCGAACGGGACGTACTTCATCGACCCGATGGCGATCGGCGAGCAAGTCACTCACATCGTCTACTACAAGCGCGACTACATCAGGGATTTCGAGTTTAGTTGTCTCGGTGCGTTCGAGTTTCCTCGTGTGAACAAGCCGTCTGAAAACTTTCCGCCGTTGCGACCGGGGCCGAACCGCAAGGAATACCGCCTGGCGATCAAGGGCACGGTGGAGTACACGGCCTTCTATGGCAGTGTGGCGAACGCGGACAACGGCACGGTGACGGTCATGAACCGTGTGAACGGCGTTTATGAGAAGGACATCGCGATCCGCATGAACATCGTGCAGATGACGAACTATGCGGTCGAGCCCGACCCGTACACCAACAGCAACGGTGGCGCGATGCTCTCGCAGAATCAATCGACGTGCGACGCGAACCCCGGCAACGCGAACTACGACATCGGCCACGTGTTCTCGACTGGCGGCGGCGGAATCGCTGGACTGCAGGTCGTGGGTGTGACTGGGAACAAGGCGCGAGGCGTCACTGGACTGCCGAGCCCGATCGGAGACCCGTTCGCGATCGACTATGTGGCACACGAGATGGGACACCAGTACGGAGCGAACCACACGTTCAATGGAACGACGGGGAGCTGTGGTGGCAACCGCTCGTCCTCCAACGCTTACGAGCCGGGCAGCGGTTCGACGATCATGGCTTATGCCGGGATCTGTGGAGCCGAGAACCTGCAGAACTTTTCGGACGACTACTTCCACATCAACAGCATGAGCGCGATCGAGTCATGGCGCAACAACGCCGGCAGCGGCGGTTCGACGATCAACACCGGGAACATCTCGCCGGTCGTCAACGCCGGTGCGGACTTCACGATCCCGCAGGACACGCCGTTCCGGCTCACCGCCGTGGCCTCGGACGCCAACGGCGACTCTCTCACCTATTGTTGGGAGCAGTACAACCTGGGCGCGGCGACCCCGACGGCGGACGAGTCGACGCGACCGTTGTTCCGCTCGTTCTTGCCGACGACCTCTCCGACGCGATGGTTCCCACGGCAGACGACAGTGTTGACGAACTCGAGCGACCAGTGGGAGAACTTGCCCTCGGTCAACCGATCCATGACGTTCCGGTCGACCGTGCGCGACAACCGCGCAGGCGGCGGCAACTTCGAGTGGGACGCGACGGTGATCACGGTCAGCGGGTCCGCGTTCAGCGTCACGGCCCCCAACACAAACGTCAGTTGGCCTGGTAACTCCTTGCAGACGGTGACGTGGAACGTGGGCGGCGGCAGTGTCGCCGCAAACGTGCGCATCCTGCTTTCGACCGACGGCGGGAACAGCTACTACAACGGAACGGCGACGGAGATCGTGGCCTCGACGCCGAACGACGGCAGCCACCAGATCACGGTGCCGAACGTGAACACGACGCAGGCGCGCATCTTTGTCGAGGCCGTCGGAAACGTGTTCTACGACGTGAGCAACGTGAACTTCACGATCACGCCCGTCACCCCGGTGATCGTGAACCCCACGGCCTACACCGTGGTCGAGGGGAGCGAGCCGGTCCACAACCTGAGCGCGCTGCTCCTGAGCGACGACGTGCGGTTGGAGGTCCGGTCGAACACAATCAACTCAAACACATCGACGGTGGAGTACATCACGACTGCGCCCGCGATGACAGTGAACAGGGTGAGTTTCATCCTTGAGTGCCATGCGAACGACCCGGCGCGCCAGAGGAACATCGACCTCTGGAACTACACGACGGGGCAGTGGGAGACGGTGAGCACGACGATCGGCACGACCTCGGACTCGACGGTCAAGGTCGACATCACGTCGAACCCAGGCCGGTTCATCAACGGTGGAAACCGCGAGATGCGGGCCAGGACGCGGCTGATCTCGGCGGTCGTTCCACGGACCTGGCCACGCGTCGTGGACTTCATGGACCGCGCCGTTTGGGAACTGTCAAACTGACCGCAGTGGCGGGGGCGAGGGCGTACGCGCCCTCGCCCTCGTTTTCTTTAGTTCTCGAACTCTTTTGGGCGCGCTTGCATTGCGACCAATAGCGGGGCAGTGTCCCGCCGGAGACGGAGGCTTAAATGCGAGTTGCTCTTGTTATTGGTGCTTTGTTGACCTTGGCGGCTGCGGGGCAGGCGCAGATCTTTGTGTTCACCGCGAACCTGGACGGCCCGAGCGAGTCTCCGCCGAACGGCTCGCCAGGGACAGGGTTTACGACTGTGACGATGAACGCGTCCGCGATCACGATGCGGGTGCAGGTCCAGTTCCAGGGCTTGCTCGCGGGCACGACCGCTGCGCACATCCACGCGCCGACCGCGAGTCCGAACACCGGGACGGCCGCTCCGGCGACGCAGCTCCCCTCGTTCGCGGGCTTCCCCTTGGGTGTCACAAGCGGCTCGTATGACCAGACGTTCGACATGACCTTGGCGAGCAGTTGGAACGGGTCTTTTGTGACGAACAACGGCGGGACGCCGACTACGGCGTTCAGTGCATTCCTTGGGTTCATGCAACAGGAACGGACGTACTTGAATGTCCATTCCTCGCAGTTCCCGGCGGGCGAGATCCGCGGGTTCTTGCACCCTGTTCCGGAGCCAGCGACGTTTGCTGCGCTGGGCTTGGGGGCTGTGGCCCTACTGAGGAAGAGGCGAAGGGCGTAGAGACCCGTATCAACGATGGACGAATGGCGCTCTCACCTAGTGAGATGCGCCATTTGACTTTGCTTAGTTTGCTCGCCCTTTCGGTCGTCGCCAGTGCGCAGAACCTGAGTTACACGACCATCGTTCGTGGAATGGTCGACGGCGACTTGCAGGAGAGGTACTACGAGAACGATCCGGAACTGAAGACGCTGGAGGTGGTCGGGTCGACGGGCTCGTCGCTTTCTCGAGCCAGGATCGCTCCGGGTGTGAACAGCGTGTATGCGAGCTACTCTTCGCTCGATCCCACAAACCCGGCTGGGATGCTCATGTCGGACGCCCAGACGTACTGGACGGACACGGTGCTGATCTCTGACCCTGACCTGGACGGGACTCTGGGCTACTTCACAGCGAACATTCGCGTGTTTGGAGCGGCAGACTTTACTATGTCCGGCGCGTATTCTGAGATGTTCAGTGACGCCTACCTGTACGGCTTCTGGGACTCGTGGATCGGGACAAGCACTGACGGCGGCGGAAGCTTCTTGGTCGGCGGATGGTTTGGCGATTGGTACAGCGACGGCGAAGGGAACGTAATTTACACAGGCGACGAATTGAACCAAGAGACGACAGAGGTCACTCTGGAGTTCATCTATGGCCAGCCGTTCTTGCTTCGAATGAACATGGAGGCTTACACGCACGCGGAGAACACGTCGCTGTTGCCTGGTACGGTCTCGGCGCAGTTGGACTTCTCGCACACTGCGTATTGGAACGGTATGGGCGGGATCTACGACTCGAACGGTGTGTTGCAGGATCCTGACTTCTGGTCGCAATCGGGTGTGGACTGGCGATTGAGCGTGGTGCCGGAGCCAGCGACGTTTGCTGCGTTGGGGCTAGGTGCGGTCGCGCTGTTGAGGCGGAGGAGAAGCAGGGAGTAGGGAGGCTTTGTCCGGGATACGGGGAGAGGAGGCTTGGATCGGCCTCGGTAGAATCGCCGCATGACGGTCAAGCAGGCGGTCGACGAACTGAAGAAGTGTGCCGACCCCAAACAGAAGGAGTACCACCAGAAGAACGGGGCGGGGAAGGACGTCATCGGCGTGAAGATGGGCGACGTGCGAATCGTCGCGAAGAAGATCAAGACCGACCACGCGCTGGCGAAGGAACTTTGGAAGACGGGTGTTCTCGAAGCGCGACTGCTCACGGCGCTCGTGTGCAAGCCCAAGGAGTTTACGACGGCAGAACTCGACAAGATGGTGCGCGAGGTGGAGTATCCATGGCTTGCCGACTGGGTGAACAATTACATCGTGAAACAGCACCCGGCGAAAGAGGAACTCCGCGTGAAGTGGATGAAGGACAAGGATCCTGGAGCGGCGCGAGCGGGATGGAGCCTGACGACAGAGCGCGTGGTGAAGTCGCCTGACGGATTGGATTTGGACGGACTGCTTGACCGGATCGAAAAAGAGATGGGGAAGGCGCCGGAGATGTCGAAGTGGACGATGAACTTCTGTCTGGGCGAGATCGCGATGAACCACAAGAAACTGCGCCCGCGAGCGGTGAAGATCGGCGAGAAGATCGGCGCGTACAAGGATTGGCCGGTATCCAAGGGGTGCATCCCGCCCTATGTGCCGGTGTGGGTCAGCGAGATGGCGAAGCGGGAGAAGTAGGGGGCAGGGAGTAGGGGGTTAGAGGCGCAGCATTCCCGAGGACTCGGGTGTGGACCGGACTTGCGTCCTCGGGACAACTGCGGCACACCATTTGGGAACGAGGTTGAACGCACTCAGCCCACGCGCCCAGCCCAGGAAGCCGCGAAGAAGGCGCAGTTCAAGCCGAAGGCGGCCAAGAGCGCGATCAGGGGCTGACCTCGGCCTGCCGCTAGCCGTATGCGTGGGAGATTCCGGACTGAAATCTAACCGTAGAGGAGTCGATGCGGTCAAACTCGCGTTGAAGAGGCATGGAACGCGAACGGCGAAAGTGGATCTGGGTCCTGGCGGGCGTCGCAGTGCTGGCGACTGCGGCGGCGGTGCTCACGCAGGTTCTTTCGCGGCGGGCCAGCGACCCGATCACGAGGGTTCGGGAGGCGCTCGTCGATGAGTTTGCGATGGAGCAACTCCCCGACGAGCAGGAGTTCAAGATGGGGCCCGGATGGGAAGAGGTGGGGTTCCTTAGTAGGCAATCGCCTGCGGCGACGCGCAAAGATGTTGAGGCGAAGATCATCGCCGCGTGCAGCGACTGTGTGGTCGAGGAGTACTGGGGAGACGCCTTCTTCGTGACGCACGAAAGTTTCCTACGGAGCGACGCAGGCCCGGGCGGTGGCCCGGGGTACAGCAGGTTCCTGTTGGTGACGTGGGAAGGTCCGCTCGGCAACGAAGTGGACGGCGGATTGGTCTTGGCCGATGTGTGGGCGACCGAGACGAGGGAGCGATGATGAGCAAGAAAACCATGGGCACGCCCATGAAACTGCTGTGCGCGATTGCGGCGGGCTTCGTCGCGGGGCGGATCGGGTTCCTCGTCGTGGCTCATGCCTATTCCGTCTACACGCCGGACCAAGAGGCGACGGTCGCCAGCGTCGGCAAGGCCTTCTCCGTGGGGATCTATGGCGGCGCGGCGTTCTTCCTGATCGCGGCTGTCTTGGTCTTTCGCTTGCTGAAGTGAGCCTTTGCCATTCGCGTTCACGAGTTCACGGTCGCACGCGCACGGCGCTGGGGCTGTTGAACTGGTCCACACCGCTTCCGCTCGAGCCAAAGTCGACCAGGTTCGTGCCGTTGATGTCGTCTATTCGCGTGAGCATGTCGACGGACTGGTCGACGATGTAGATCTCCGCGCCCTCGGGGCAATCGGCCGACTGCGGCGTGTTCATGCTGAACTCGTCCCATCCGGTCGTCGACATCAGGTTCGTCAGGATCACGCGGTTGCTGCGGTCCACGATGAGCATCTGGCTGGTCGCGGTGACGATCGAGATGTCGACCGCGGAGTCGAACTGTCCGACGCCTGAGCCGCTCGTGCCGAGCGTGGTCCAGTTGGTGCCCGTCATGTCGTCGAAGCGGGCGATTCTGTCGTTGCCCCAGTCGCAAACGTAGACGCGGTTGGTCGAGTCGATGGAGATTCCGATCGGTTCGTTGAACTGGTTCGCGCCGTTGCCCGCCGTGCCGAACGCGACCCAGTTCGTGCCGGCCATATCGTCGAAGCGGACGACGCGGTTGTTGCCTGAGTCGGTCACATACACTCGGTCGAGCGAGTCGATCGCGATCTTGTAGGGGTTGTCGAACTGATTGGCACCGGTCCCGAACGAGCCGAACTCGACCCATCCGGCGCCAGTGATGTCGTTGATGCGCACGATGCGGTTGTTGAAGTAGTCGCAGATGTAGATGCGGCCGAGCGAGTCGAACGCGAGGCCGCTGGGGAAGTTGAACTGCCCGACGCCGTTGCCCGTCGTGCCGAAGGTCGCCCACCCCGCACCCTGCATGTTGCGCACGAGCACGATGCGGTTGTTGCCATCGGCGATGAAGATGAACGGGAGGATGAGCGTGCCACCGCTGCCGCCGCAGCCGTTCAGGAGCAGGGCGGCGAAGGCCACCAAGAGGGCGAGAAGGCGAAACCGCGACTTCATGTCTTAGGGACGCGGATTGTGGGGTTTGTGGCTCACCGCCTCGACCAAGGGAAGTGGGCCGTCTGCCGACGGTTATCGCCGAAACGGGTTTCAAGACCGCAAACTGGTCCATGCTGGGGGTGGCACCAAGAGCGAACCCCATGGAAAAACCAAAACAACCACGGCAGTTGACCAAGGCCGAAAGGGACAAGGCGGTCGAGGAAGCCGCGAAGAAGGCGCAGTTCCAGCCGAAGGCGGCCAAGGGCGCCCGCAACACTCCCGCCAAGCGCGCGCTCAAGACCTGACCCCCGAGCGCACCACGACAAAGCACGAGCCCCCCTCCCAGAATTGGGAGAGGGGCCAGGGAAAGGGAAGAGCCGCTACGCCGCGTC
>CAZGXW010000066.1:0-13472 GCA_964529975.1 uncultured Fimbriimonadaceae bacterium | reverse complement strand
CCGAGGTCCGCGATCTGGTGCCGAAACTCAAGAAGGCCGGGGCGACCGGGCTGGTCGAGTACCCGCTGAACAAAGTGATCTACTGAGGTTCGGAGGTTCGGACGTTCGGAGGTTCGGATTCGTCCGGGTTAGTTCGGCTTAGAGCGTTATCGCAAATCGGATCCCCTCCCTTTGGGGGAGGGCTAGGGTGGGGGTGAAGCCGATGTACCGTCGAGCCCCATAGCCCCGAACCAATCCAGCCTCAAAATAGGCCCTAGGTTGCACAGAATACGATTCTTGTGCAAGTGTGCGATACAATGAGCACATGGCAGTTGCGAGCCTGGTGAACAAGCCGACCGAGGAGCACATCCTGGAGGCGACCGATCGCCTGATCGGGCGGTACGGGCTGCGGAAGATGACCATGGAGGACGTGGCACAAGAGGCCGGCGTCAGCCGGCGCACGGTCTATGGCTACTTCCGGAACAAGGGCGAACTCGCCCTCGCCTCGATCGACCGGGTCGTCAAGAAGGCGCAGGCGCGGATGGTGGAGGAGGCGCGGTCCAACGAGGCCCCCGCCGAGAGGATCTACCGCATGCTCGTGGCCAGGGTCACCACCAGGTTGGACGAGGTCAAGGACATGCGCCAAAGCCTCGACTCGGTGTTCGCGGTCGTGCGCCAGCCGTACCTCGAACGTCGCCGCAAGTACTTCGAGCAAGAGGCGTCGATGCTCGCCGACGTGATCCGCGAGGGCCAGAGGGACGGTTCCTTCGGTCCCGCCGACGCCAACGAGACAGCCCGCCTGCTCGTACACGCCACAAACGCCTTTCTGCCCTATAGCCTCAGCGTCGAGGAGATGGGCCACGCCAAAGAACTTCGCGACCGGATCGAAAAGACGGCCGCGATCCTCGTGAACGGAATCCTGAGATAGAGAGCAAGACCATGCTGACCACACTCATTGCATTCGCAGCGCTGGCCACCGGCCAAGCAGCCCCGACCCTCACCGAGATGGAGAAGAAGCAGACCATCGACGCGCTGTTCGATGCGCTGAACGAAAGTTATGTCTTCCCCGAACTCGCCAAGAAGGCGGAGGAGGCCGTGCGCAAGGCGATGGCCGACGGCGCGTACAAGGAGATCACGAGCGGACAGGCGTTCGCCGTGAAACTGAGCGCGGACGTCAACGCGATCTTGAAAGACGCGCACTTCCGCATGCGGTACAGCGTGCAAACACTCCCTGAGCGGGCGGAGCGAGCCGAGCCATCGCCGGCAGAGATCGAGGCCTATGAGCGGATGGTGAAGCGGCGCAACGCGGGAATCGCCCAGGTCGACGTGCTGATGGGCAACATTGGCTATCTCGAGGTCGAGAGTTTCCAAGGTGCCGAGTCGATCGCGCGCCCTGCGGCAGCGGCGTTCGAGTTCCTCAAGGACACCGACGCGCTGATCATCGACCTGCGCCGCAACGGCGGCGGATCGCCCGAGGCCGTGCGCATCCTCTGCTCGTACCTCTTTGGCGAAAAGCCGGTACACCTGAACAGCATCTACTGGCGCCCGGAGAATTCGACGCGCGACTTCTACACTCTAGAAAAACTCGATGGCCCGCGGTACCTCGACAAGCCCGTGTTCGTGGTCACGAGCAAGCGCACGGGAAGCGGAGCCGAGGAGTGCGCATACAACCTGCAAACGCAAAAGCGCGCGACGATCGTCGGTGAGGTGACTTGGGGCGGGGCGAACCCTGGCGGCAACGTGCGCCTGAACGACCACTTTGCGGCCTTCATCCCGATGGGTCGGGCGATCAACCCGATTACTAAGACCAATTGGGAGGGAACGGGTGTCAAGCCGGACGTCGAGTGCCCCTCGACCGACGCGCTGACGCGCGCGCAAATCATGGCGATAGAGGCAATCATGCAGTCGACGACGGACGAGGAATGGAAGCGCGAACTGAAGATGCGCCTGGACGACCTGAAGGGCTCGCGCGAGGGCGTGATCGAGTTGTTGCGTTTGGTCTCGGCGGCATAGACGTCGGCGAGGCACGCTCTTTCTTCAACGCATCCTGTAGCCGCAGGCTTTAGCCTGCGCTTAGGATGACGCGCTACCGGCGCAGGCTAAAGCCTGCGGCTACGAACTGCGACGATGTTGACGACCTTGATCAAGCCCTGCTCCATGCTCGCATTAGCGTTGGCGGCCATTGCAGGGAACTCGGGACCAAGGAGCACGCCGACATTGATCGGCGGCGGGCCCGACTGTTGCATCCTGAGGAACATCGACGCCATCCAGTCGATGCAAGCCTGAGTCTCGTCGTTCCAGGCGGTCACGTCGAATCCTGCCGCGGCGAGGCCATTGCGAAACTCCGGCTCATGGGCGAGATGGCTGCCTTCGGAAGTGCGCGACCAAGGCACAGGGAAGATCGGCTGGTCGGCTTTGTCGGCGAGGATTTCGTGCATCACGAACTTCGCGCCGGGCTTGAGCACTCGCGCGACCTCGCGGAACAACGCGGGTTTGTCGGCGATGTTCATGTTCACGTGCTGCATCCACGCGCCGTCGAAGGTCGAGTCGCCGAACGGCATGGCGAGCGCGGAGCCCTGGACGAAGTTGACGCCGCTTTGGCCCCTCGCTTGTGCGAGCGAGTTGGCGACGTCGACAAACTCTTGCGTCAGGTCGATGCCAGTGACGCGGCATCCCACCGTATGGTTGAGGAAGCGCGAGGAGCCCCCGATTCCACTGCCGACGTCGAGGACGTGCATGTCTGCGGTGAACCCGGCAAGTTCGGAAAGTTCTCGCGTGGCGAGCACTCCCCGGACGTGGAACTGGTCGAACGCGGCCATCTGTTCGGGTGTGGCTGCCGCCGCGCTCGTCCCTGCGCTTGCGAGCATGCCGTTGATGCGGGCCATGAGGTCGCCGCTTGTGTAGTGAGATTCGTAGTGGGTGGCCGTGGACTCCATCGTCATATCACCTCTGTGCACAGTGTATGTCGCGCGGGGCTGCAGATCGTCACACCTGGGCCCGGGCGATGTGTCATATAGGGTGCGTCCGTGCCGACTGCCTCCATCGACCTGGTCCAAATCGCCGACGTGGGAATCGACTCCCGCTCGGCCGGGTCTGAGGCCGTGTACTCGTACCGGGCGTCGGCTTCAACTCGCTTGGGCGAGGCGTACGTCGTTCCCCTCGGGGCTCGGCGTGTGTTGGGGTTTGTCGTCGGCCTTCGGTCCGTCCGTCCGGAAGATCTGGGGTTTCCGGTCAGCCTGCTGAAGGACCTCGGCGACAGGGTCGAAGGGGTCGACCTCCCGCAGGAGACGATCTCTCTTGCGCGCGAAGTGGCTCGGCAGACGCTGACGCCCCTCGCGATGGCGGTCACGCTCGTCTCGCCTCCCGGGATCCGCGAGCGGATCGTTTCCAAGTGGCGCGCGACAGACGTTGCGTTCAACGGAGACCTGACCCCTGCCCAGAAGGAGGCGCTACGGGTGCTCCAGGAAGGGCCCCTCATCGACTCCAAAACCAAGCCGATCGCCAGAGGAGCCAAGAGCGCGTTGCACGCGCTAGAGCGCAAGGGCTTGGCTGCGCGGTCCCTCGACGTGGTCTCGAGCGCAGGGGCGCGGTTCGAGGGCTTGCTCCACTTGACGCGGGACGTCCGGAAGGTCGAAGCGTTCCTTTCCGGTGCCGGCGTCAAACGACCGGCGCAGACGATGACCGTGCTCGCCCTGCAAGGCTCCGAGCAAGCGTCGCTCAGCGTGCAGGAGATCAAGGCCCTTTGCGGGGTGAGCGACTCGACGGTGAAGTCGCTCGTGGAGCAGGGGCTGCTCGAGAGGGTCGAGGACGACGGGGAAGAGCGGGCTGCGCCACCGACGCCGAACGGTGACCAGGCGTCGGCGATCCAGGCGCTCTGCATGGCCGTCGAGAAGCGCGAGGCCAAGCCGTTTCTGCTCTACGGGGTGACGGGCAGCGGGAAGACCGAGGTGTACCTGCGCGCCGCGGACGAGGCGTTGAAGTGGGGCAGGCAGGTGCTGTACCTCGTCCCCGAGATCGCCTTGACCGCCCAGGTCATCGCCCAGTTGCGCGCGCGATTCGGACAACGGGTGGCGGTGATGCACTCGAACATGGCGCCTCAGGAGCGGCTTGACAACTGGATGTCGGTCCGCAAGGGCGAGTCGCCGGTGGTCCTCGGCGCGAGATCGGCGCTGTTCGCGCCGTTTTCCAACCTCGGGCTGATCGTGATGGACGAGGAGCACGAGGCGAGTTACAAGCAGGAGAACGCACCCCGGTACCACACGCGCCAGTTGGCGAAGTTCCTCAGCCAGGCGCATGGCGCACCCCTGGTGATGGGATCTGCCACGCCGAGCGTCGAGACGTTCTTGGATGCAGCCGAGGAGAGGGTCACGAGGCTCGACTTGCCCAGGAGGGCGGCTTCGGCCCGACTGCCCGAGGTCTATGTCGAGGACATGACCGACCTGTACAAAGGCGGACGCCCCTCGCTGTTCTCTTCACGCCTTCATGGGTTGATCGGCTCGACCCTTGCCGAAGGCTATCAAGCGATCCTCTTCCTTAATAGAAGGGCGTATTCGCCGTTCATTGTCTGTCGGGACTGCGGACACCGGTTCCTCTGCCCGGACTGTTCGGTGTCCCTCGCCCTCCACGCACGCGACAAGCGGTTGCGCTGTCACCACTGCGGCTACAGCGTGCCCGCTCCGGACAAGTGTCCCCAGTGCGACGGCTCGCGAGTCTCGGGGTTCGGGGTCGGGGCGGAAAAAGTCGAAGAGGCTGTCCGCGCGGAGTTCCCGTCCGCACGGGTCGCACGGCTCGACCGGGACACTACCAAGGCCAAGGGCTCGCTGGAGGAGATCTTCGCCAAGTTCCGGGCTCGTGAGATCGACGTCCTCGTTGGGACGCAGATGGTGGCCAAGGGCCTGGACTTCCCCAATGTGACGCTCGTCGGTGTGATCGCGGCGGACGTGTCGCTGAACATCCCCGACTTCCGTGCAAGCGAGCGGACGTTCCAACTCCTCAGCCAAGTGGCGGGAAGGGCTGGGCGCGGCGAGAAGCCGGGAGAAGTCGTGATCCAGACTTTCACGCCCGACCACGTCGCGGTCCAATGCGCCCAGCGCCACGATTACGAGGCGTTCTTCGCCGCGATCTCCTTAGAAAGGCGCCAGGCAGGCTATCCGCCCTTCGTCCGCCTCGTCAACGTGCTCGTGATCGGCGACGACCTGGACGAAGTGGTCGAGCGTTCGCGGACTGCCGCCGACCGGTTGCGCCAGGCGCTCCCAACTGCTTCCGTGCTCGGCCCTGCGTCCTGCCCGATCGAGCGGCGCAGCAAACTGTGGCGCCGGCACGTGCTGGTCAAACTCGCCCCGGACGAGGAGGCCGCGCCCGTGGCCAAAGCCCTGGAGGGCCTCGACACCAAGCGCACCCGGGTGTGGATCGACGTGGACGCCTATAACCTGTCCTAAGTCGATGCCTCGTCGGGGTCCATACTTAAGGCATGTCGCAAAGGCTCCCGGAGTGGTTGAAGATCCGGTTGCCGCGCCCGGACACCATCAAGCAGGTCGAGCAGATGATGCGCTCGAAGAACCTGCACACCGTCTGTGAGTCCGCGCGCTGTCCCAACTTGCCCGAGTGTTGGAGCAAGAAGACCGCGACGTTCATGATCCTAGGCGACACTTGCACGCGCTCGTGCGGATTCTGCGCGATCAAAGTCGGAAAGGGATTGGAACTCGATCCTTTCGAGCCGCTCAACGTTGCGAAGACGACGCGCGACCTTGGTCTCAAGCACGTCGTTGTGACGAGCGTCGCACGCGACGATCTGAAAGACGAAGGCGCAGAGCAGTTTGCAAAGACGATCCGCGCGCTGCACAAGGAACTTCCCGACGTCATCGTCGAAGTGCTCACTCCAGACTTCAAAGGAAAGGAGGAGTGCATCCGCACCGTGTGCGACGCAAAGCCAGAGATCTACAACCACAACATCGAGACAGTCGAACGTCTTCACACGATCGTGCGGCCGCAAGCGCGCTATTCGCGCACGATGGGCCTGCTCGCAAAGGTGAAAGAGATCGATCCTGAGATCTATACGAAGTCTGGCATCATGCTGGGGCTTGGCGAGACGAAGGAAGAAGTCATCAAGACGCTGCAAGACTTGCGCGCTCTCGGCGTCGACGCCGTCACGATCGGCCAATATCTTCGACCGACGATGAAGCACCTTCCGGTCGTGGAATATATCCACCCAGACGTGTTCAAAGAGTACGAATCGATCGGTGAGGAGATGGGATTTGCGTTCGTTGCGAGCGGCCCGTTCATCCGTTCCTCGTACAACGCGATCGCTTTCAGCGAGAAAGTGATGGCAGAAAGGCTGGCCCGCATGGCCGATTCCGTGCCTGCCGGGGCCTGAGGCGCGTCTACAGTAGTAGTACAGCGCGATGCACAAGGCCTTCGACGTCCTTGGGCGGCTCCTCGCCAACATGGCGCTGGCGACCGTAGCCTGGGCGCCAGCGATCCTTCTTGCTGCCTGGGGCGGCAACTACATCGTGCAGTGCGTGCAGACGCTGACCGCGCCCGGCGTGCCGATCGAATACCGCTACGACTCCGACGCGGGCACCATGCTGGTGCGCGCCGATTCGTACCAGTTTGACCTTTCAAAGATGGAAGGGTCTGCTACGCGCGCGCGCGTGTTCGCCCCCGACGGGACAGAGGTCGTGAGCGCCAAGTCGGCGGAGTTCGCGCTCAATGGAGACGTCGCGATCGTGCGGCTCATCGACCCGGTCGCTTCTGTCCGAAGGCGCGCGGACGGGACGTTCGACGTGGCCTCGATGCTCCCCAAGCAGACCGACGAAGAGCCGCCCACGGCGACCGTGCGCTTCGCAACGACGAACGCGCGCGTGACCTACTTCGATGAGACCGTCGGCGGCGAGCCAGTCAATCTGACGCTCAACCAGGTCGTCGTGGACAGCAGTGAGGGCGCCCTGATGTTCCGCGGCTCTGTGCGCGGCGACGTCGCGCTCGACGCGAGCGGAACAGTCACAAAGGACGGCCGAGTCCGCGCGGTCGCGTGGTTCGAGAACACAGACGTCGCGCCAATGTTGCCGCTCGTCAACGCGCTGCTCGACAGAGAAACTCTGGGAGAGTTTGCGGACGTGCAAGCGCAAAGATTCGTACTCGACGGAAGCGCACAGTTTTGGAAGGACGACACGACACAGTTCGCAGGAAGACTCCGCGTCAGTGCGAACGGCCTTCGCACACAGCAGACTTTCAAGAACGCGACGCTCAACGCCAGCATTGTCGCAGACGGATCGCGCGTCTCGATCAAAGGCGACGCGCTACAGAGCGGTTTCGCGACCGAGTTCGACAGCGTTCTTTCTCTCGGTGAGAAAGCGAGGATCAAGGGAAGCGTCTATGCGAGCGCGTCACAGAGAAGCGCGCTGCCTCCGCAACTGATCGGTTTCGTCGATCCCGCGATCGCTTTCAACAACGCGACGTTCGACGGTGAACTCGACACAGACTTTGAGAAGTTCTTGGTCGATGGATACTTTACGGTCGAGTCCGCGACGTACGCCGACGAGACGACGACCAACGTCAGCGGACGCGCGAGGATCGACCAAGACCGCTTGTTCGCGAAGTTCGAACGCGGCACCTGGGCAGGCGTCGACTACAGCGGCGCGGTTGGGATCGTGTTTTCCGACGGGAGGCTCAGCGGCGGGATCCAGACCGAGCGTGGGCGCCTTGAGCCGATTGCGGAACACTTTGGCACCGACCGTTTGAAAGGCATCGTCAGCGCGACCGCTGTCCTGACGGGCACCCTCGAAGAGCCAAAGGCCGAGATCTACGCGCGCGGCAGTGGAGGCCTGCAGATCGGCGAAGGGCCGCTCGCCTCTCTTGGAGTCTTCGAGGCGAGAGGACGGCTCGATGCCCAGGGGGTGACGCTCGACCGCCTGACCTCCACGGGCGAGAACGGCGTGGTCGCCGCACAGGGCTCGATGGTCTGGGAGACGGGAGCGATCGATTTCGAGGTCAAGGGCGGCGGACTCGACCTCGCCAGCGCTTCCGAGAACCTCAAGGGCCTCGCCTTCCTCAACGCCAAGGTCGTCGGGACGCGGGAGAAGCCGCTGGCGAACGGCCGGGTCGAGGTGTACGGGCTGGAAGTCTTCGACCGGGGCGTCCCCCAACTCGTCGCAGACTGGACCGCGGACGCCGACCAAGTGAGTTTCGATCGTATCGCCGCGCGCGCCGGCACGGGTCAAGTGAACGCGCACGCGACCTTGACCTGGGCCGACAAAGCGCTGAACGGGGCGTTCGCCGGGACCGACCTGAGGCTAGAGGATTGGCTCGCCAAGGAGACGATCGGCTCGGTCAGCATCGAGGAAGGTCGGCTCAGCGGAACCTGGGACGAGCCGCAGTTTGCCGCCAACCTGAAGGCGACAAAGGTCTACGCGGGAGGGGTCGACATCGACGAAGCGAACTTGCCGGTGAGCGCAGACCGCAATGGCATCCGCTCCGAGGCGTTCACTCTCCGCTCAGGAAACGGCGAGGTCACTGGCAGCGGCGGGTACGACTTCGGAGCCAAGGCCGGCGATCTCAAGGCGACCTTCAAGGACGTCTCGCTCGCTCGAGTTCCCCTTGGCGAATACGGACTCGCCCTCGACGGCCTTCTCTCGGGGGGTGTCGAAGCCAAGTTTGGGCCGAACGGGATCACGGAAGGAACCCTTGGGGCCGCCGTCGACATGTTCCACGTCAACAGCACCCCGGTCGGCGCCGGATCGATCGACGCGACGTACGATGGCAAGACGGTCTCCGCCGAGGCGCAAGTCGGTTCGCTTGAACGATACATCCTCCTCTCGGGAGGCACCTATAACACGGAGACCAAGTCGCTCGGGGGCGAGATCGACGTCTATGACGTGCTCTTCCAGGACATTGCGGAGGCGTTCGGCACGACCATCAAGGATTGGCCGGAGCAACTCAGGGACATCTTCCAGAACGCAACGGGCCTGGCAAAGGCTGGCGTCGCCCTTGGCGGCACCGCCGACGACGTGGAGGTCGATGTCCGGACCCTGCTCCTGACGGACCTCACCCTGCGGGGTCGCCAAGCGGGCCAAGTCTCGGCCCACGGCGGTCGCAAGG
This sequence comes from uncultured Fimbriimonadaceae bacterium, assembly GCA_964529975.1. Taxonomy (GTDB): domain Bacteria; phylum Armatimonadota; class Fimbriimonadia; order Fimbriimonadales; family Fimbriimonadaceae; genus JADFMN01. The sequence goes on along the minus strand of CAZGXW010000066.1, from coordinate 4,397 downwards.
ACGGCGTCTGGTCGGTTGGTGGCTTCGAGTGGCGCAACGGCGAGACGCTGTTCAACGCCCAAGGCACGCTGGACGGCCAAGGCGTCTTCGACGTCAAGGGCCGGATGGAAAAGTTCCAGGCTCCTTGGCTCAACGCGCTGTTCCCGCAAGTGCCTTTGATGTCTGGCGTGGCGGACGCCACGTTCGCTGTCGGAGGCACGCTCGACGACCCGCGCGGAACGGCGCTCGTCGATGTGCAGGAACTGGGTTTCTTCGACGGCAAGAAGACGCAGACCCTGAGTTTCAACCATGTGGATGTGTTGCTCGAAGACCGCTTGGTCGAGATTTTTGGAGACGCTTCCTTCCAGGCGCTCACAGGAAAACTGCGCGGGCAGGTTCCGTTCTCGTCGCTCTACGAAGAGCCAGGCGCGCCGCGACAACCGATGAACTTGCAGATCGATCTCGATCCAACGCCTTTCGAAAAGTTCGCCGACTACATGCCGACGCTCGACGCGGCGCGATCGAGCGGGACGGTCGCCGGGTCTGCGTGGATCGTCGGAATCCTTGGTGAGTTTGCGACGCACGCCGAACTCCGTGTGAAAGGCGAGTCGCTCGCGCTCTCTGCACAAGAGACTTCGCTGAAAGACATCGACGTCACGGGACGATGGGACAACGGAGCGGCGAGCGTGCGCGGGACTTTCGCAAGCGCGCAAGGTGGAGACGCGCGCGTCGATCTCTCCGCGATGTTCCCGGACGTGTTCGCCGAGAACACGACGTTGGAAGACATCAAGAACGGAACGTCGCTCAACGGTTCGATTGCCCTGAACGATTTCACAGCGCGGTTCATGTTGCCGACGGCAGAGCGCGCGTCGCGCGCGACAGTCAAGAGCGAGAACTTTACGATCGGTGGAACGCTCGCTTCGCCCAAGGTCGGAGGCAAGTTGACGTTCAGCGACGTGTTCGTGCGATTGCCGCAAGCGCTGGAAGAGAACCGCAAGCCCGTCATCTATCCGATCGATCCCGTGTTCGACGGACTTATCGTAGAGGCCGCGCAAGGCTCGCGCATCGATAGTGGAACGGCGCGCATCGACTTCTTTGGATCCGGGCGGTTGAACGGAAGTCTACAAAACCCGGACATCGCCTTGCCGCTGACCGTCTCGGGCGGACTGTTCGAACTGCCGACGGCGCGGATCACCGTCGAGAGCGGCGGCACGATCAACGTTGGTTATCGCGGGACCCTTGGCTCAGCACCGATCGCGCGCGTCGACCTCGACCTAGAAGGAAGGACCACGCTGAGTGCGCGAAGGCTCGACAACGAGTACGAGACCTACTTTGTCCAGTTGTTCATCCGTGGGAACCTCATGGGGCAAGAAGGGCTGAACATCACGGCGACCAGCGATCCGCCCGATTTGAGCAGCGACCAGATCATGGCGATCCTTGGGCAGAAGGATCTGATCGAAAACCTCGCCCGCAGCGGATCTAACGCAGATTTGCGCGATTCCTTGTACACAGCCGCGCTCCCAACGGCATCGAGCAACTTCACGGCAGCGTTCGCGAGGGAACTGCGGCTCGACTACATTTCGCTCGACTACAACCCGTTCGACCAGGCCATCGCCGGTGCGGGCAAGACCCTCACCAAGGGTCTGATGCTCCACGCTTCGCGCCAACTTCAGGCGAACCCGGGCGAGCGGCTCAAGTACGACGTCCAATTGACCTATCGACTTCCGCTGGAAAACGACTTCTTCAGCCGCGTCCGATTGAGCCTGGGCCTGGACGAGAACGTGCCTTGGAGAGTGCGGCTCAACTGGGGTCGACGCTTTTAATAGGAACCGGCCCAGACCGCCAAAACGGTATATTCCTCGAACCGTCTGAACTGGCGGGAGGGAGCCTGAGGAGTTTGTAGAGTGAAAGGATTCACGTTCGCTTTGCTGTGTCTGGGAACAGCGGCGCTGGCACAGGCGCAACAGCAGACAGTCGTCAAAACCGTCACGGTTCGTGGCGCGGTCGTCACCAACGAGATCGCCGTGCGAACGGTGATGCAGACCAAGGAAGGAAACGTCCTCCAAGCCGCACAATTGCGCGCCGACGAGTCGCGCATCCTGGACCTGGGCTACTACAAAGACGTCCAGATCGTGACCAAACAATTGAGCGAGACGGAGGTCGAAGTCGTCGTCGAACTCGCCGAGAACCCTGTGATCCGCGAGATAAGTTTTAAAGGGAACACGGTCTTCACCGCCGCAGAACTGACGGCCGTCGTCACTCCGATCCAAGAACTTGGAAAGATCTACAACAACAGGTTTCAAGCGCGCATCTCTGGCGCGATCGAGACGCTTTACGCAGAGAAGGGCTATCTCGTCGGCATCGACCAGTTGCAGCCAGACCCGGAGTCCGAAGGGACGCTCCTGATCTCGCTCCTCGAGCCGCGCATCAATGAGATCCGATTGATCGGTCTCAAGCGCACGAGCGAGACGGTCATCAAGCGCATCATGAAAGTGCGCCCTGGCGACGCGTACAACGAGATCCTCCTACGACAGGACTTGGAAGAACTCTGGGCGACGCGATGGTTCGACGACATCATTCCGCGCAGGCTCGACACGGCGCAGCCGGCCGTGTTCAATATCGAACTCGAGTTTGTCGAAGCGCGCACAGGCCAGATAAACGGCGGCGTCGCTCTTGATCCTCAAAGCAGGCTCGTCGGTTTCGCGAGCTACAGCGATTCCAACTTCCGCGGCCTGGGACAGTCGGCGGGCGTCAACCTCTCGCAAGCGACCGTCGGCGGCGGACTGAGCGCGGAACTCGCGTGGACCAACCGCTTCCTCGACAGCCGCAACACCGCGGTCAGCGCACGGCTCTACTCGCGCGTCAACTACAACTTCGCTGGCAACGGCTTCGGTGGGAACGAGGGTCCGATCGAAGGGCGCCGCTTCGACGAGCGGCGCACGGGCGGCAGCGTCAACTTTGGCCGTCCGTTCAAGAAGGTCAACCGCGCACGGCTCGGGATCAGGTTCGAGAACGTCCGATCGCTCGATTTCGATGAGACAAGCACGGACACGTTCGTCCAGCAGGACGGGGACATCCTCGTCTTCCAGATGGGCGTCGACCGCGACACCCGGCACCCGACCCTCGACCCGTTCCAGGGCGAACTGATCAGCCTTCAACTCGAGCCGAGTTACAGCAACATCACCAAGATCGGGGGCTCGGTCTCGACGTTCGACGAGATCCTTGGCCCCAACTACTTCATGCGCTCGACAGTGGACTACAGGAAGTACTGGTCGAGGCGCATGCCGGCCGACACTCCGGTCACGGCTGCCCGTCCGGTGCTCGTGTTCCGGTCGAGTTACAGCGTCCTGACAGGCGACGTCCCGTTCTTCGAGCAGACCTTCGTCGGCGGGCTTGGCTCCCTGCGCGGGTACGAGAACCAGAGGTTCTGGGGCAAGCAGTCCTTCATCAGCACGCTTGAGTACCGATTCCCCATCCAGGCCAATTTCAGCCTGGTCGCGTTCACCGACTATGGCGGAGCCTGGGGCGGCTATCCCGGCATTTCAGACTTCGACCAGTCCAGCAGCGCGGCCTTCCACCTGGGTTATGGCCTGGGAATCTCGTTCAGGACGCCGGTCGGGCCGATCCGCATTGACTTCGCCTTCAACGAGAAGGGCGGAAGTCGCACCCACTTCGCATTTGGGAGTAGTTTCTAACTAGAGAACCACAATGAACAGACCACCAATCAACAAGACATCGGTCGCCGGATGGATCGTCGCGGCGGGACTGCTGGGCATCGTGTTCGGCAGCGGGTTCCAGGGCGCCGAGAAGTACGGCGTGGTCGACCTGCGCAGGGTCATCCTGGACAGCAAACTCAACAAGCAGACCACCGACAAAGTGGAGGCTGCGCGCAAGATCAGGGTTGAGATCCTCCGGTTCATCAACGAACAGCGCGTCATTTCCGCGTCGCAGGCAGCTAGGCTCCGCGAACTCGAACTGAAGGAGACCAAGACGGACGCCGAGAAGACCGAACTCGACCAGTTGAAGGCCGCCGTCACGGCCGCCGCCAAGGAACTGGACGCGCTCATCACGAAGACCAACCCGAGCGAGGCCGAGCGCCTCCGCCTCATCGAACTCAATCGCCTCGACCAGGAGTCGCAGGGCATCCTGCAGCAGTACACGGCTGAGTTCGAACAGGACTTCGAGCGGCTGAAGGCCGACGAGCAGAACAAGGCCATCGACGCTGCTGCGGCCGCCACGGTGGCCGTCGCCAAGTCCAAGGGCTTCACGGTCGTCTATTCATCCAGCGCAGTCGTGTATGCAGCAAACGACCTCACAGCGGACGCGACCAAGGAAGCCAATAAGTAGGCTGACCTGGCTTGCCTTGATCGGGGTGGGGGGGGGGGGGCCCGACCCCCCCCGAGACGACGGCGAGCAAA
>CAZGXW010000065.1:0-13707 GCA_964529975.1 uncultured Fimbriimonadaceae bacterium | reverse complement strand
CCTCGGTCAGCCCGCCCGTCTTCATAAGTTTGAGGTTCACACCGTCGCACCGGTCCGCGACCTTCGGGACGTCCGCCGCGACGTGGACGGACTCGTCGAGGAAGATCGGCAGGCGCCTTTGACCGAAGACGAAAGGCAGTTCGGCCTCCATACCCTTTGCGAGCGGTTGCTCGACGTACCCGCAGTCGCGCTCGGCCAGCCAGGCGATCATGTCCACGGCGTCTTGCGACGACCATCCGCCGTTCGCATCGACGCGCAAGGCCAGCTTGTACGGAGCCGCGGCCTCACGGGCCGCCTCGTATTGTGCCTTGTCGGCTTCGATCCCGTCCGGGTTGCCGAGTTTGACCTTAAGGGCTTTGGCGTCGTTGCCAGTCCAATTGCACACGATCTCGGGGATGCGCTCCTTGATGACCTCGGGCGGGTTGATGCCGACTGTGATCGAAGTCGGGTTGAAGGGCTTGCCAAGCCCGAAGACCTTGTAGAGCGGGAGGCCCGCCTGCTTGCCAAGGAGGTCCCACAGCGCGATGTCGACGCCGGCCATCGCGGGTCGCTCGACTCCCTGGGCGACCATCCTGGCGTGGACGTCCTGGATCGAAAGGTCGTAGAGGTCGCCGATCGCCTCGATCTGATCGATGGCCCTCTGAGCGAGATCCTCGTCGTCTCCTGTGCCCGGGGCGCACTCGCCGATGCCCGTGTGGATGCCGTCAGTGACCTCGACGAAGACGTTCCTGCTGCCCGTGCTCGTTCCCCGGCTGATCTGGAGCGGGAACTGCTTTTTGAGTTCGACCACGCGGGCCGTGAGGGTGAGCATCGGAGGTTAGGATACCGTTGGGGGTTCGGGAGTACGGACGGCTAGAGCGGCGTTACAATGGAATGGAGGCGCGGGATGGATCACGTTCCAAAGAACCGGAAGCGGGCTCGGTGGATTCTCTTCACCGTGATCGGTGTGCCGTGCTTGTTGTTCGTGCTTGCGCCCTTCCCGGGCATGGCGATGATCTACGCGATCACCGACCCATTGCGAGGCCACCCAAGTTGGGAGCACGGCGAGCACCCCGCCGAGTTCGAGGGGCTATGGGTGAACGAGGAGCCGGTGGATTTCGGGTTCGACCACAACGTCATTTCCTTCTCTCCTGGCGGGCAGATGCCCAACTATGGGATGACGAGGAGGAAGTGGCACGCCGATAGAGAAACCCTCTACATTGACGGCGTCTCCGGGTGCGGGAACTGTTATCGAGGCGTCCGGACGCAGACTCTAGAGGTCGAGTTCGACGGCGCCGACCGGATGCGCCTGACCCGTCGGGAGCCTTCTAGGGACGATCGAGGGATCGGAGGCTGGTACGTGCGGACGCCGATCACGGACGACCTGAAGCAGCGCATGACTCTGCAGGCCGAAGTGGACGACTATGCGCTCTCCTCGCAGGCGCGTTCGATCCTGCGTGTGATCGAGGATAGCGAGGGCCATAGAAAGTGAAACTGGCTGGAGTTCTTCTGGCGTGCTCGTTGTGCGGACTCTTTGTCGCTGGGCTAGTTTGGCCTCGGCTCTTGCAACGGGTTGCGATCATGCTCAATCCGACGAGGCACTGGTATGAGCCTCATGGTGACCAAGACCCGGCACTCGTCGGTGTATGGCGACGCGATGGAGTCGAAGGTGCGAGGATCTTGGTGCTTCGCCCTAACGGTCGTTCGTCCGAAGGACGCTTCGGTCTGGGCCTTTGGCACGTCGGCGACGGCAGCCTGAACTTGGATCGGCTCGGTGGCTGCGGAAACTGCGACGAAGGCGGATCGAAGGCATGGCCGTACGCATTCAGGTGGGATGGAGGTGACGCGTTCGTCATCTCCAATCCGGAGGCGCCCAGATACTCTGGGCGATACGTGCGGCTCGATCCTCACGAGCCAGGCCTGATGGACAAAGTCAGGAACGAGTTGGACTCAGACGACCCCCGAGTTGCTTCGGATGCCTATGACTTGGCTCAAACCCTCTGCGTTGAAGGTAATTGGACTTGGGACGAGATCTTCAAGTCTGACAGCGCGGACACGTCCTCGCACTCTAGACGCTAGCGCTTCATCGACTCGATCTCTTTGGCGAACTTCTCCTTGACCACCTTGCGTTTGACCTTGAGCGAGGGGGTGAGTTCGCCGGTCTCCTGGGTGAACATCGCGCCGAGGAGGACGTGCTTCTTGGCCTTTTCGAAGTCGGCGAGGGTCTTGTTGGCCGCGGCGACCTCGCCTTTGATCAGTTCCTTGACGTCGTCGCGCTGGGCGATGGCGGCGGGGTCGTCCTCGTTCACGCCCTTCTGTTTGAGCCAGGTCTTCACCCGGTCGAACTCGGGCACGATGAGCGCGCAACAGTACTCCATGCCGTCGCCGAAGAGGACCGCCTCGTTGATGTACTCGCTCTCCTTCAGTTTGTTCTCTATCGGCAGGGGCGCGACGTTTTTGCCGTTGCCGAGCACGATGAGGTCCTTCTTGCGGTCGGTGATCATCAGGTGGCCGTCGTCGAACTGGCCGATGTCGCCGGTGTGGAACCACCCCTCGGCGTCGATCGCCTTGGCGGTCTCCTCGGGCAGGTTGTAGTAGCCCTTCATCACGCTCGCACCGCGCTGGAGGATCTCACCATCTGGTGCAATCTTGATCTCGACGACGCCGAACGGAGGTCCGACGGTGTGCGGGCGGTTGTCCCACGGCGTGTTGATGCAACTGGCGGCGGTCGTCTCTGTGAGGCCGTAGCCCTGCAACACCGTGAGGTGGAACGCGTTGTAAAACTCGTTGACGTGCGTGGGAAGCGCGGCGCCGCCGCTGACGAAGAAGCGAACAGAACCGCCGATGCGGTCGCGCAGTTTCTTTCCGACGATCTTGTCGAGGATGCCGTGGAACGGCGCGCTCTGTCTTCGATATTTCTTGATCCCTTGGCCGAGCGCGGCGAAGAAAAGTTTCTTGCGGAGCGCGGGATACTTCTCGACTCCATCGAGCACGCGCGCGCGCATCGACTCGAGGAAGCGCGGGACGCACAAGACGATGGTCGGATGGGTCTTCAAGAGGTCGCTTCCGATCGACGCGATCGATCCGGCGAACACGACGCTCGCGCCGATGTTGATGGGAAGCGCGTGGCCCGCGTACCGCGCGAACACGTGCGCGAGCGGGAGGAAGATGAAGAACCTGTCGTTCTCGTCGACCGGGAATCCGTCTTGGATGCACGCGCTCAGGCTGAGGAAGTTGTCGTGCGTGAGGATCGCGCCCTTGGGGCTTCCCGTCGTTCCGCTCGTATAGATAAACGTCGCCTCGTCGTCGCGCTTGACCTCGTTGATGCGCGCGATGAGTTGTTCTTCGGTCAGCGACGTCTTTTCGTGCAAGAGTCCTGCGTAGGTGAGCGCGCGCACACCGGGCATTTCGCGGACCTTCTTGACGTGCTGCTCCTCGCTGCACACGACGAACTTTGCGCCGCAGTCGTTGACGATGTACTGCGCCTGGTCGGCGGGGAGCGTGGGGTAGATGGGGACCGTGACCACGCCGAGACACTGGCACGCCCAGTCGGTGAGCGCCCACTCCAGGGCCGTCTCGCCGATGATGCACAGCCGGTCGCCGCGCTTGATGCCGAGAGCGTCGATCGCTTGGGCGAACTTGACGACCTCGCGCCAGAGGTCTGTGTAGGTTAGGGTACGGAACTCCTTGTTTTCGGGCACCAGGTAGGCCGGCCGCGCGGCGTACTTTTTGCAAGAGCGGCGGAGGGAGTCCCCTAGGGACCGGGCTTCGGCGATGAAGGGGTTCATGGTCAGATGAGTGCAAGTTCCTTGACGCGAAGGTAAGCAGAAACGAGGGCCGCCGAGAGATCCTCCGGCTCCGCTTCGATGCTCTGGATCCCCGCCATCGACAGCCGTGAGTCGGCCTTCTTGCGGTCGCGGAAGTACCAGAGCGCGGCGGCGCGGTTGTAGAGATCGGTCGGCTGGGCGATGTCCTTTGCGATGACCTCGCGCAATCGCGGATCGGCGACCCGCACGACGAAGAGCAAGTGCCGTTTGCGCAAGTTTGCGAGCGCGGCAGAGAGTTCGCTCGCTTGGTCGTCATTCTCGGCGTCGGTGAAGACGACGACGAGGGAGCGCCGCTTCCATCGGTTCGCCAAGTGCGCGAACGCGCCTTGATAGTTCGGTTGCACCGGTTCGGCGTGTACACCGTGTACGGTGTCGAGGATCGCGCTCACTTGGGCGCGTCCCTTCTTCGGAGCGATGTACCGGTTGACGACGTCGCTGAACATCAAGAGTCCGATCTGGTCGCCCATCTTCTCGGCGGCGTGCATGAGCATGAGCGACGAGTCGATCGCGTAGTCGAGTTTGCGCCGCCCTGCGACCTCGCTGAGCATGTGACGCCCGACGTCGAGGCAGACGATCACGCCTTGGTTCCGTTCGACCTCGAAGTTGCGAACGACCAACTTGCCTGTGCGCGCCGTCGACTTCCAATCGATCGTGCGATAGTCGTCGTCGTTGTACTCGCGCAGCGACTCGAACTCTGTGCCGAGCCCTTTGATGCGCGACCTTCGCACACCCATCAGCGAGAGGTGGCCCTTCTGGCGCAGCAGGTCGTACTCGGAAAGGGCGCGGACGTTGGGATAGATGGGCGCCTTCTGCGTGTTCTCGATCCGACGCTCAACCCACGCAAGGCCGAGAGGTGCTAGCCATCGCACGTAGGTGCCGCGGAACGCGTCGTTGCCGCGGTGGCGCGGTGTGATCGTGTAGGAGAGTTGCCGGACGCCCCCTGGCGGCAGGTCGAACGCGAACTCGTGCTCTGTAGCATCGGAGTCGGCCGGCGGCTCGTCGCGGAGTTTGACCTTAAGGTGGAGATCGCTGAGGTTCTCGACATCGACGCGCACGGGGTTAGAGACGTTGACCGAGAAGAGGGGCGCGGTCACGCGCTCGATCGAGAGCACGTCCCATCGGCGGGCCACCAACCAAGTGGAGACCAGGAGCACGAAGAGCCCGATGTTGTACGGCAGGACCACGCGCTCGAAGCCCGGCACGACGATGCCGATCAGAGCCAGCGGGACGCCGAGGCCGATGAGGATCCAGAAGCGGGTCGTGGGCACAAGCATGCGAGTGATAGAATCTCCATTGTGAACGACCAGCACATGGTGCTGACACCGGAAAAGACGGTGGTGGGCTTCAAGGTGTCGGGGGTGGGCAGCCGTGCCATGGCCCACTTCATCGACGTCACGATCTTGATTTGCTTCTTCATCGCGATGAGCTTCCTCGGAAGCGTGCTCGCGCCGATCTTCGGGATTGAGGTCGGGATGGGAGTGATGCTCTTCGGGATCTCGGCAGGGATGTTCCTGTACTTCATCCTGTTCGAGTGGCTCTGGAACGGCTTCACGCCTGGCAAGAAGGCACTGGGAATCCGGGTGGTCTCCTTCGACGGCACCCCGATCACGATGCGGGGCGCGGTCTATCGAAACCTGTTGCGGCCTGCCGATTTCATGCCTGTGATGTACTTCGCCGGGTTCATCGCTGCGTTCATGAACGAGAAGTCGCAGCGGTTGGGCGACCTGGCGGCCGGAACCTTGGTGATCCACGAACCCAAACCGAACCCGCTGTACCAGGTCACGCCGCACCACGCCGGCATCCATCCCTTCGAGGAGTCGATCGGTCAGCTCACCACGATGACGATGGAGGAGTACTTTGCGATCAAGCGGCTATGTGACCGCTTCCCCGAACTCCCACCCTCGATCCAGCATCGAAGCGTCGAGGAGATCTGGCGGCCCTTCGCCGAAAAGGAGAAGATCGAGCCACTGCCCGGCGTCCACCCCGTGTACCAGATGGAGGCCGTGGTGATGAAGTACGGACGGAGGAAGAAACTGTTCTGAATAGGTGTGGGGAAAGGTCCGGGGTCCTGAAGGGGGAGGATTCTCCAGGGTGTCGGGCTGGGGATTTCCCGTTCGGTTGCGAGCAGGTTGTCCGAAGGAAGCGCTGAACCTGGCACAGGTTCAAATGTGGGCAGTTTCCACACTATCCACACGATAGTAATAGAGATAAGGCTTGATAGATAAGGGGCTAGGATTTAGAAACGCTGTGGACATCCGCCGACCGACCGTGGAGAGGCTGTCCCTGGGGTGCTTCCGGAACTACGAGAGCCTGGACGTCCGCCCCGGGGCTGGGTTCAACATCGTGTCAGGGGCCAACGCCCAAGGGAAAACGAACCTGCTTGAAGCATTGTTCTTGGTCTCGACCGGGCGATTGTTAAGGAGTTCCAGGGACGCTCAAGCGGTGAAGCACGGTCACGAGGCTGGTTGGGTCGAGGCCGAACTTGCGGGGACGGGGACGACGATCCGCGTCGAACTGAGGCGAGGGGTGCGCAAGAAGGTCTTGCTCAACGGAGCGTCCCTTGTCCGGCCAAGCGACGTCTTGGGAAGGCTGCCGACCGTCTCGTTTTCGGCTGCGGACTTGGAGATCGTTCGTGGGGATCCTTCGGAGCGGAGGCACTTTCTGGACTCCGAACTGAGCCAACTCTTCCCGGCGTACCTCCGGCACCTGGCCGTGTTCAAGCGGGCGTTGGAACAGCGCAATGCCCTCTTGAAGGCTGCTCAGGAGTCGTACGTGGCCGGCGAGTCGTTCGAGCCATGGGAGGTGCAACTGGGCGAGCATGGGACGGAGATCAGGCGCTACAGGGCCGAGTGGGTGGAGTCGATCGCTCCCCTTGCTCGAGCGGCACACGCCGACCTGGGCGGAGGCGAATCGCTCCAACTGACGTACAGTCGCCACGACACCGGCGACCTCTTGGGTTCGCTCGCAGAAGGGCGGACAGACGACCTCCGGCGAGGCTCGACCGGGTGCGGCCCCCACAGGGACGACCTGACGATCGACGTTGGAGAGTCGAGCGCGAGACAGTTCGGATCGCAGGGCCAGCAGCGCACGGCGGTCATCGCGCTGAAACTCGCAGTGCTCTCGTCGGCATCGGACCTGCTCGGGGTTCCGCCGGTGTTGTTGCTCGACGACGTGTTCAGCGACCTCGACCACTGTCGACGGGCGCGCCTCGTCGAACGGGCATTGGACGTCGGGGGGCAGGCCTTCTTGACGTGTACCGAACCGGAGCAGGCGGGTGTAGAACTCGTCGGACGCTCGACCGTGTTCCGTGTGGTTTCGGGTACGGTGACCGCTGCATGAAGCGGCTGCAAGGCATGCTTGGCGGGGCGCTTGGACGGCCTGAAGTGTTGCGCACAGCCCGTGCGCAGATCGCAATGCGGCGGTGGCCGGAGGTCGTCGGCGACGCGCTCGCAGACAAGACGCTCCCCGACCGTTACGACAAAGGCACGCTGTGGGTCGTCGCGAGCGGTTCTGCATGGGCGCAAGAGATTCGGCTGCGCAAGGAGGAGATCGTCAGACGGATGAACGAGGTGGCGGGCGAGCCCGGCCTCTTCTCCGACGTCCGCGTTGGCGTGCGCGCGTTTCGAATCCGGTAGGAGGTCTAGGTGAGGGAGGAGTTCGATCGCCGGCCAATGATGGCGGTGTTCCTAGGTCTTGCGGTCGGCAGCGCGGCCGGGGTCGTCGCGTGGTTCGCGCTCTACGGACTTCCCTTGCTGTTCCTTGCGAAGCGGTGGACGGTGCGCGTGGCGTTGCTTGTCTCTGCCATCGCAGGGTTCTTGCTCTATCCTCGTCTGGACGCCACGCCGGTCGTCGAGGAGTCGTTCTACGAGGGCACGGTCGATGTTCTCTCGATGCCGGTCAGCACTGGAGACCGCTCACGCTCGATCGCCCAGGTGGGCGACAAGCGGTATGTGCTGTATCTGGACCAATCGAGCAGCGTTGTGTTCGGCGACCGCGTCAAGGTCCGCGCCGAGATTGCTCCGCTGCGCGAGGGCCAGGTCGGCCAGCGAGGGGCTGTGGGCTCGATGGGCGCGATCAGCGAGCCGACGGTGGTCGACGGCGGGTTCGCGCTCTGGAGGGTCGGGTTGTGGGTGCGCAACAGTTTCCGCGCGTTCACCGACCAGTTCGCGAACGCCAAGACGGGGCCGTTGCTCGACGCGATGTGCTTCAGCATGACGGCGGACCTTTCGCACGACTTTCGTACAGCGATGGCGCGCACCGGCACGACGCACATCGTGTCGACGTCCGGCTTGCACGTCGTTTTGGCAGCGTACGCCCTCGCGTTCTTGATCGGCGCCTTTCCCCTTCCCCGCTGGGCGCAGATCGGGCTGCTCGTGCTCGTGCTTGGCGTGTACGCCGCGGCTGCGGGCATGCAGCCGCCGATCGTCCGCTCGATCCTGATGATGCTCGTGTTCCTGGTGGCGTACATGGTGCGCCGAGGGAGCGATGGGCTTTCTTGTCTCGCGTTCGCCGGCGCGCTTTCATTGCTGTGGGCGCCGGAGCTCGTGAGCGACATCGGCTTTCAACTTTCGATGGTCGCGGTCGGTTCGCTCGTCCTGTTCGCGCGCGCTCCTGACGAGGGCTCCTTCTCCGTGCGCGAGTTCGCGCTGAGGTATGCGGAAGCGAGCCTCGTCGTCACCCTTGCCACCGCACCCTTGCTCGCGTACCACTTCGGTTCCGTGCCCTTGATGAGCATTCCCGCGAACTTGCTCATCGTTCCGGTGCTGGGCATCGTGATCTCTGGAGCGTTGATCGCGTGGGCCGTGTGGCTCGTGCTCCCCGCTGTCGGCGTCGGTCTGTTGAAGGTCGTCATCGAACCGACTACGGGATGGGTCGGAGCCGTGATCGAGCGGCTGGGTTCGCTGCCCTTCGCGGCGATCTATGTGCCGGAGTTCAGCGCGTATTGGCTGTTGCCCGTCTACGTCCTTTGTCTTTTGATATGGAGGCCGCATGTTCGCGAGGCTTAGCGGGTGGGCGCTCGCCGTTCTTGGCCTGGTTGGGGGCGCGATCGTCGGTGGTTCGCCGCGACACGAAGGCACGCGCGTTGTGTTCCTGAGCGTCGGTCAGGGCGACAGCACTTTGTTGCGCAGCGGAGACTGGGTGATGCTTGTGGACGTTGCCGCGCGCACGGACGACTTCGACGCGGGCGAAAGGCTCGTTGCACCTGCGCTGCGATCGATGGGCGTGCGGAGAATCGATTGTCTGGTCCTGACGCACCCAGACTCCGACCATGTGGGAGGACTGGAGGCAGTGGCGTCGCGGTTTGCGATCGGCCGCGTCGTCGTGTCCCGCGCGTTTCGCAACGATCCTGAGATGCTCGACGCGCTCGGTCGTGCGCGTATCGGGCCAGACCAAGTCTTGTGGGTCGAGGGCGTATGGCGCGCGCAGATCGGCGAGGCCACTGTGACGATCGCCGCACCGCCGTGGTGGCGGGGTATCGAGCCGAACGAGGCTTCGCTCTTCGTGCGCATCGACGCCGGTGGTGGATCTATCGGGATGACGGGCGATGCCGCGTCGGAGGTCGAGGACATGATGGCGGACGTGATCGACCTTGACGTCGACGTGTTGAAGGCGGGTCACCACGGGAGCAGGCGGTCGACGTCTACGGCATTCCTGGAATCGACTTCGCCGACGCACGTCGTGGTTTCGTGCGGTCGCATGAACCCGTACGGCCACCCCGCGACGGCAATGGTCGAGCGGGTGCGGGAGTATGGCGCGCCTATGTTGCGCACCGACCGCGACGGGTCCGTCGAGTTCGTGCTCGGCGTCGACGGTTTTGTGCTGGTGGAGTGAGGGGGAGTGCCTGCAAGAACGCGAGCGGCGCCTCCTCTCGCTATCATCCGCCGAACAACGCTTTGCGCGATTCGAGTTTCTCGAGAACGTCCTGCAGGTCGCGCGCATTGGCGCGCTCCTTCTCAACGACCTCGGGCTTTGCTCGCTCGACAAAACTCGGGTTGCTGAGGCGCTGCTCGAGTTTCGCGAGTTCCGCTTGCGTCTTGGCAATCTGGGCCGTGATCTTCGCGAGTTCTGCGCTCTCGTCGATCAGTCCTTCGGTCGGAAGGTGCAGGTCGATTCCGGGGATCGACGTGGACACGAACTTCCCTATGGGCCTTCCCTGCTTCAGTTCTGCGACCCAGGCTTGGGAAGCGACCACCGACGTTCCGTCACCGAGGTCGCCCTCGACGAACGCGGCGGGCACTTGCTTCATCGCAGCGAGGCCGAGTTCTGCTCGCAGGGCCCGCAGCGCGCGCGTAGTGTCGATCCACTTCTCCACTTTCGCCTCGGCAGCCTCATCAAGTCGTCCCGCATCGAGCGGCCACTCGGCCGACATGAGGAACGCGGGCTTGTCCGCGATGGGGACCTGCGCGTAGACCTCCTCGGTGATGTGCGGCATCACAGGGTGCATCATGCGCAAGAACGCGTCGAGACAAGTGACGAGCACCCATTGCGGCGTGTGTCGTTGCGAAGCGTCTGCGAGGCGGTCCTTTGAGATCTCGATGTACCAGTCGCACAGTTCGCTCCAGAAGAACTGGTAGAGGGCCTGGCACGCGGATTGTATGTCGTAGTTCTCGTATCCTTCGCGCACGGCCCTCTCTGTCCGGGCGAGTCGTGAGAGGATCCACTTGTCGACGTCGTGCAGGCCTGAGGGCTCCTTGTGTTCATATCCCTCGAGGTTCATGAACACGAACCGGGACGCGTTCCAGACCTTGTTGCAGAGGTTGCGCGCCTCTTCCGTCTTGCGCTCGGAGTATCGGATGTCCTGGTTCGATCCCGTCTGCGAGAACAGCGCATAGCGAAGCGCGTCCGCCCCGCGAGTCTCGATGATCTCCATGGGGTCGACGCCTGTGCCGAGCGACTTGCTCATGCGCTTGCCGTCCTCGGTGAGAACGGTCGCATAGATGTACACGTCGCGGAATGGGATGTCCTTCGTGAAGTCGAGCCCCATCATCATCATGCGGGCGACCCAGAGGTAGATGATGTCGCGGGCGGTCACGAGCACGTCGGTCGGGTAGTAGGCAGCAAGGTCGTCGGTCTTCTCCGGCCAGCCAAGGGTGGCGAAGGGCCAGAGGCCGCTGCTGAACCACGTGTCGAGCACGTCCTCGTCCTGGCGCACGATCTTCTTGTCCCCTGCCTTGTGCTGGGCGTCCTCTTGGCTCAGCCCGGCGAAGGCCTCGCCGTCCTCGGTGTAGTACACGGGGATCCGGTGGCCCCACCATAGTTGTCTGCTCACGCACCAATCTCGGATGTTCTCCATCCAGTCCAGGTACACGCCCGTGTAGCGCTCTGGGACGAAGCGGACCTTTCCGGACTTGACGGCGTCGATCGCGGGGGCGGCGAGTTGGGTCTGGCTGACGAACCACTGCTCGCTCGCCATAGGCTCGACGGGCTCGTTGCTACGACTGCTGACGACGAGGGCGATCTCGTGGTCTTCGACCTTCTCGAGGAAGCCTTGCTCCTCGAGATCTTTGACGACTTGCTCTCGGGCCTTGAGGCGGTCGAGGCCGGCGTACTTGCCGCCCAGGGCATTGACCTTGGCCGTCTCGTCGAGCACTACGAGGGTATCGAGACCGTGCCGCTGGCCGACTTCGAAGTCGTTGGCGTCGTGTCCAGGCGTGATCTTCACGGCGCCGGTGCCGAACTCAGGGTCGGGGTACTCGTCGGCGATCAACGGGATCTCGCGGTCCATCAGGGGCAGGACGAGGGTCTTCCCGACCAGACCGTCGTATCGCTTGTCTTTCGGGTGGACGGCGACCGCGACGTCGGCGAGCATCGTTTCGGGCCGCGTTGTAGCAATCGTTATACTGCCTGAACCGTCTCGGAAGGGGTACTTGACGTGATAAAGTTTGCCTCTGACGAGTCGGCGCTCGGTTTCGATGTCGCTGACGCTGGTCTTGAGGATAGGATCCCAGTTGACGACCCGAAGGCCCTTGTAGATGAGGCCCTTCTCGAACCACTCGACGAAGACCTTGAGGACGGCCTCGGCGTACTTAGGGTCGAGCGTGAACCGAAGGCGGCTCCAGTCGAATGCGCAGCCCAGGGACTTGAACTGCTTGAGGATGGTATCGCCGGACTCCTCGCGCCAGGCCCATACCCGATCTTCGAACTTCTCTCGCCCGAGGTCGTAAATGCTGAGGCCCTCCTTCTTGAGTTGTTTGGAGACCACGGACTGGGTCGCGATGCCGGCGTGGTCTTGGCCGGGGAGGATGAGCACGCTAAAGCCGCGCATCCGCTTGTAGCGGCCGAGGAGGTCCTGGAGCCCATAGCAGAGGGCGTGGCCCATGTGAAGGCTCCCCGTGATGTTGGGCGGGGGGATGGTGACCGAGTATCGCGGCTTGCCTGGGGTCGGGTCAGGTTCAAATAGGTGGTGGTCCGACCACTTGGTGTACCACTTAGACTCCACCTTGGAGGCGTCGTAACGAGTATCCATGTTGTGCCCTTTCCTGTCGTGAAAGTGGCTTGGATTGTACCTAGCAGCAGCGAATGGGAGGTTAGGCCGGCAGGCTGATAGGCAGGCTAACTTGTTTCACGTGAAACAATCAGCGGCCCTGCTCGAAGAGGCGCCGGACGACCTCCTCGACGGAGACCTCTTCGACCGCAATGTCGACCACCGGCAGGCTGGAAAGGATCTTGGAGGCAGCCTGGGTCACTTCGGCCTTAGGGACGCTCAGGGTCGCCTCCCGATCGACAATAGCCAGGACTGTGCCGTAGCCAGACAGGTCTGGAATCGGGTCGGCACCCCCGAACGTAAGCCTGAGCTGCTTGTCGGCTCCATACAGGCCGACCAACTGGTTGAAACCCCCGTCAAAAACCAGGGTTCCGTGGTCGATGACCACTACGCGCTGGGCGAGTTCCTGGACGTCCTGCATGTAGTGGCTCGTGAGGACGATCGTGCACTGGGTCTGCCGGTTCAGGTCGCGCAGGAACTCCCTGATCCGCTTCTGTGAGACTAAGTCGAGGCCGATCGTGGGCTCGTCAAGGAACACCACCTCGGGCTCATGGAGCAGGGCGGCGACCAGTTCGCACTTCATCCTCTCGCCTAGGCTCAACTTCCGAACCTGGGTCTCGAGTTTGTCGGTGATCTGGAGTTGGTCGGCTAGGTAGTCGAGCCTGCGCTTGTAGTCCGCGTCCGAGACGTCGTACAGGACACGGAGGACGTTGAAGGACTCGATGGCCGGGAGGTCCCACCAGAGTTGCTGCTTGTTTCCCATGACCAAGGCGATCTTGCTGAGCATCTCGGGATGGCGCTTGACCGGCTCGAACCCCAGAACCCTGGCCTCACCCGAGGTCGGGTGCATGATCCCGCTGAGCATCTTGATGGTTGTGGTCTTTCCAGCCCCGTTTGGTCCGAGGAACCCAACGATCTCTCCCTTCTGTATGGAAAGGTCGATGCCCTTGACCGCCTCGACCTCCTCATAGACGGGCTTGATCAGCCCCTTGACGGCCCCGAGGAAGCCGTGCTGCTTCTTGGTGACCCGGTAAGTTTTGCGGAGGTTCTTAGTCTCGATCACCATGGCCACTGTTTCACGTGAAACATGCCCGGCGCCAGGAGCCACAGGGCAAGAAGGGAAGGATAGCAGGAGTAGAGGAAAGAGTCGAGGCGGTCCAGGACTCCGCCGTGGCCGGGGAGGATCGAGCCCGAGTCCTTGACTCCGACTTGCCTCTTGAGGCGGGACTGAAGAAGGTCACCGACCTGACCGAGAATCCCTGTAGAAAGCCCAACGGCGACGCTGGCCGGAGTCGGAACCGACAGCCAAGCGCCCAAGGCCAGGGCAGCGCCCATGCAGCCTACAAGGTTGGCGACGGCGCCTTCCCAAGTCTTGTTCGGGCTGATCGAGGGAGCGAGTTTGTGCTTGCCGATCGA
>CAZGXW010000064.1:0-14005 GCA_964529975.1 uncultured Fimbriimonadaceae bacterium | reverse complement strand
GTGATCGAGTAAAACCGAGGCAGGTCTGGACATGTTACTAAGCGCAATAGCATTCGTCGTCGGCTCCGTGCAGCAGTCACCAGAGGCGTTCATGAAGTTCGCCGACATCCACGGCGACACGGTCGTTTTCACGAGCGAAGGCGACCTGTGGCTGGGCGATCTCGCGACAAACAAGGCGCGTCGGCTGACGACAGACGACGGCGCGGAGATGTACCCGCGGTTCTCGCCGGACGGGACGCAGATCGCGTACATGGCGGAGTACGACGGCGTGCGCGAAGCCTATGTGATGCCGACGAAGGGGGGTTCTCCAAAGCGACTGACGTACCACTATGTGTACGCGACGGTGCAGGGGTGGGACAACACAGGCCAGAACGTGGTGTACCGGACTTCGCAGCAGCCAGAGCCGTATGACCTGAAGATGGTGCCGGCTGTAGGCGGCGCGCCAATAGATTTGCCGACCGAGTTCGGCGTGAACGTGGCGTTCTCGCCTGCGGCCTCGAAGTTCGCCTTTACACGGTTCAACCGCGCGACGACGGCGTGGTTCCACTACATAGGCGGGATGCAGAACCAGATCTGGACGTGCGACCTTGCGACGAAGGCGTTCAAGCAGATCACGAACCAGGCTGGCACGAACGAGTACCCGTACTGGCTGGGTGAGAACGTGTACTTCGCGAACATGCAGGGGAACAGTTTCTCGCTGATGCGGGTCTCGGCCAACGGAGGGAACGCGACTCGCGTGGCGGGGCCGTATCCGTTCGAGATCCGCGACATCAACGGGGACGGGCGGCGCGTGATCTACCAAGTGGGGAACGACGTCGAGGTGCTCGACACGACGACGGGACGGACGCAGCGCCTGGCGTTCGACATGCCGAGCGACCAGATGCACATGCGCGTCGTGCGGGTGAACCCGTCGGCGTTCGGCGGCGACGCGGCGATCTCGAAGACCGGCAAGAGAGTCCTTGCCGAGGCCCGCGGCCAGATCGTCGACATTCCTGTCGGCGAGGGAGCGGCAGAGATTTGGATGGCGAAGGACGGCGCCCGGTTACGAACGCCTCGACCCTCTCCGGATGGCACGAAGGTCGCGTACCTGAGCGACGAGAGCGGGGAGCAGCAACTCTACATAGCCGACGCCAACGGGTCGAACCCGCGCCAAGTGACGAAGGACGGGAGGCGTCGTTTAGTGAACTACACATGGTCGCCTGACGGAAAGTGGATCGCGTTGAACGACAGCAACATGCTTTTGCGACTGGTCAACGTGGCAGACGGAAGCGAGCGAGTGGTCAACCGCGCACACGCCTCTTGGCCGGGAACGCAGTACGACTTTTCTGCAGACAGCAAGTGGATCGCTTACAGCGAGGTCGATGGAATCACGACCTACGGTCGGATCGTGCTCTTCAGTATTGAGGCGGGCACGAAGCACGTCGTAGGAAACGGATACAGCAACGACACGTTGCCTGACTTCAGTTCGGACGGGAAGTACCTCGTGTTCCTGAGCGCACGCAACTTCACCGTGACTCCCGACCCTTTGATCAACCAGTTGAACTCGGCGAACCCGAACGTCGCGGTGATCTTGATCCTTGACAAGGACGGCAAGTCGCCGTTGCTCGCGGAGAACGCGACGGAGGCTGAACCCGCCAAGGCCGAAGCGACTACGACGCTCGACCTCGAGGGCCTTTGGGAGCGACAGGTCGTGCTTCCGATCGCGCCGGGGAACTACAACCAGACCTGGTTCGTCGGAGACCGTTTGTTGCTTGGCGACGGCACGCAGGTGACGTTCTATGACATTTCAAAGAAGTCCGGCGGCGTGCTGACACCTGGCTCGATCGTCGACGTGAGCGCAGACGGGAAGAAGGCGCTTGTCAGCGGGATGCGCGTCGTCGATGTGGCGGGACGTGACATACCGGCGACAGCCGGTCGCTTGGACACTGGCGGCCTGACCCTTCGCATCGACCCACGGAGCGAGTATCGGCAGATGTTCTGGGACGCGTGGCGCTTGTTGCGCGACTACTTCTACCTGGAGAACATGCACGGTAACGACTGGGACGCGATCGGTCGAAAGTACTCTCCGATGCTCGATCGCGTGCGTTCTCGAGACGAACTCGACGATCTCATTCGATGGATGCAGGCGGAACTCGGCTCTTCGCACCAGTACCTCGCGGTCGGCGACGAACAGCGGTTGCGCGCACCGGTCGGCGGTGCGTTTCTTGGCGTCGATTTGGAGGCCGACGCGAGCGGCTATTACAAGTTCTCGAAGATTCTGCGCGGTGACGGCCTGTTGCCGACGGAGCGCTCGCCTCTGGCAGAAGCCGGGCTTGGCGTGAAGGAGGGCGATTATCTGCTTGCGATCGGAGGCGTGCCCGCCCGCGTGGGAAGCGACTTCTTGGCATCGCTCGTCGGTCGAGCAGGGAAGACAGTCTCGCTCGTGGTGAACACATCGCCTTCGATGGAAGGCGCCAGAACGATCTATGTCAAGCCAGTCGCGAGCGAGAACCGTATGCGGCTAGTCGAGTGGATCGAGTCAAACCGCAAGTACGTAGAAGCGAAGAGCGGCGGAAAGGTGGGCTACGTGTACCTCGCGGCAATGGGTAACGGCGACGTGAGCGACCTGATCCGGCAGTACTTCCCTCAGCGGAATAAGGAAGCGATGCTGATCGACACGCGGTTCAACAACGGTGGTTGGACGCAGTCGATCATCATCGACATCTTGGACGAGAAACTGAGCGGGTTCTTCAACATGCGAGGCAGCGAGTACCCGTGGTCTCGGCAGTCGGAGTGGTTCCTCGGGCCGAAAGCGATGTTGATGAACGAGTTCAACATCTCTTGTGGCGAAGAGTTTCCGCACCGCTGGCGCGACCTTGGGCTCGGCCCGATCTTTGGTCGCCGAACATATGGCGGCGAGGTGGGTTCGTCGCCAGGCTGGCCGCTGGTCGATGGTGGCGTAGTGTCCGTGCCGAACTACGGCATGTACACGATCAAGGACGGATGGATCATCGAAGGCGAGGGCGTGAAGCCCGACGTCGATGTTCCGAGCGACCCGGGAGCGTTCGTGCTCGGAGTGGACCCGCAGTTGGACCGCGCGACGGCGTGGCTGGTGGAGGAAGCGCGGAAGAACCCAAGGCCGAACATCAAGCAGCCGCGCGACAGGCGGATGGTCGGCGGAGGCGGTTAGAAATCAGTCGGCTGGCCGCTGATCAGTGCGCGGAGGACTTCGCTCGCTTGTTCAGCGGTCGGCCTTCGGAAGAAGTCGTGCATGTACCACGGCTTGGAGGACGAGATCGCCTTGGGATCGGGTGTGGACGTGATCCATTCCTCGAACGCGCTGTTGAACGGGTCGACCTGCTCCAGAGGTTGGACGATCACGATCGTGACGCCCTCGTTTTGTAGCACGAACGTGCGTTCTAGCGGACGTTGCGGTGCTGGCGGTCCATAGAAGACCGGGGTCATTCGGGCCTTCGAGGGCTCTGCCTCGGCGACCTTCGGAGCCTGAACGTTCGTGAAGACAGAAGCAAGGACTGAGATCGCTATTGCTGCTGCCTTTGCTAGGAACTCCATTGCTGCCTCCTCGTTCGTTCTCGAAGGGATATACGTGCCAACACGGGGAATGTTCCGTCGGTTTCTCTGGTCCTGGGCTGTGGGGTGGATTTGAACCTGAATCTGGCCGGTATGATGCCTGGCGTGAAGCGTTGGGCTCCGTGGTTCTTGGCCGTTCTGGGGCTTTGCTTCCTGGTGTTTGCGGGGCGCTCGACGTCTCCGACGCTTTTGCAGGACACGGACACTGCGGTCCTTTTGTCGCGCATCCAAGAGGTGGGCGACCCGCTGGCGTGGTTTCGTGGGGACTGGCCCTTGCAGAACCACTTCTATCGGCCGATCTCGACGCTTGCCTTCGAGTGGGACCTCGGTCGGGCAGGGACAGACGGTGCGGCGTTCGGGACGACAAACGCACTGCTGGCCTGCGCATGCGTCTTGTTGTGCTTCTGGATGATGCGCGAGTTGACGGATCTGCCTTGGTTTGCGGGCGTATCGACTTTGCTGTTCGGACTGTGGCACTTGAGCGAAGACTGGTTGCGGTGGTCGTCGGGCGTCCTGGCGTGGGGTTCGCTACTGTGTTTGCTCGGTGTCATACGCGGCGGCAAGGCTAAGGTGGGCGTTTGTATCCTTGCCGCGTTGTCGTGCCTGTTCTTTTCGACACAGTTGTTGCCAGTCGATGCGTTTTCTGGCAGGATCGTCCACTGGTTGCCTGGTCGTACGGCGTCGGTGATGACAGTGTTCGCTCTAGCGGGCATCGCGTTCTATGCGCGTTCGTTGAGGCTGGGTTCAACGCTTCGGTTCGCCGCGGCGACGGCGCAAGACGTTCCCGCGACGAAGTCTGCGACGGTGACCGAGGTGCGGGCCGTGTGGCCGCTGGTGGTCTTGGCTTCGGTCTGCACTCTGCTCGCGCTGGGTAGTTATGAGCAAGCGGTGATGCTGCCGGGGCTGATGTTCGGCGTTTGGCTGTTCTTTCGACTGCGCGGATTTGTGGCGCCGTGGTGGCCGCATCTGGTCTTTTGGGGTCTGTTGGTCGGATACATGGTGCTGAGGTCGCAGTTGGTCCCGTCGGACGTTTCAGGCTATCAAGAGCAGCAATTGCGCACCGGCCCCGGAGTGTGGATCGTGATCGGACAGTACTTGTTGCCCGCCGCATATTGGCTTTATACAAGTGTGGCGACTTTTGGCGGAGAGTTCTTGCTATT
Organism: uncultured Fimbriimonadaceae bacterium; assembly: GCA_964529975.1. Classification (GTDB taxonomy): domain Bacteria; phylum Armatimonadota; class Fimbriimonadia; order Fimbriimonadales; family Fimbriimonadaceae; genus JADFMN01. The sequence goes on along the minus strand of CAZGXW010000064.1, from coordinate 9,275 downwards.
AATGACAGGGACTTTCTGGCCACCTTTGCTGGCGTCGGCCGGGAACGTCATCGCGTATGTGCGCGCCTGGCAGGAGAGGGACAGGTGGTGGTTCTTTGCTTTCTTGCTGCTCTCGGTGGTCGCGTTCTTGCCGATGGCCTGGCTGCAGCCCTTCGGTCACTACCACTACTTTCCGTCGGCGTTCCGTGCTGGGTTCGTGGTGATCCTTGGTGCGTTGGTGCTTCGACTGGTGGTCAGCGCAGTTTCGCTCCCAGTGCTTCGAGCGCCTTCACGGCCTTGTCCCGCACCTGGTTCGCTTCCTCGTCTGTGAAATTGGCGCCCTGCTTGCGGAGTTGGAGCGCTATCGCAAGGCTGTGCTTTCCTTTGTCGATGCCCTTTCCTTCGTAGACGTCGAAGAGCCAGTGCTTTTCAAGGACAGTCCCACATGCCTCTTTGAGCGCCTTTTCGATCTTCTCAAACTGGACCTGCTTGTCGATGACGATGGCGATGTCTCTTGTCGCGGCAGGATTGCGACTGACTTCTTTCAGATGGACGCTCTTGAGTTCTGACGCGGCGAGAGCGGAAAGGTCGAACTCAGCGATGAAAGTCTCGGCAGGCAGGTCGCACTTTTCGGCACTGATCGGGTTGACCTGTCCAAACACGCCGACAGTCTTCCCCTTGATCGAGACCGTGGCTTGACGTGTCGGATGCATGCGCTCGTCGGGCCGTGGCGGTGCAGCGATCGTGGCCTCGGTGCCCTTTGTCAGGGCCTCGACGATCCCCTTAAGCGAGAAGAAGTCCGCGGCGGGGCGAGGCTTCTTCTGCCAACTTTCGTGCTGGTCGCCTCCTGTCGTCAGGATCGAGAGATCGAAGTGCTCACGGTTGGGCTTGAAGACCTTTCCGATCTCGAACAAGTGCAGGTTCTCATTCCCGTTGCGGTTGGCGGCGTCCGCCAGACAGGGAAGGTTGCTGTTCCGCAAGTAAGCGATCTCGGGGGAATGCGGGTTGCGCACTCTAACTCTTGCGCCTGGCGCATCGAGCGGATGCAAGTCTCTCAGTGAATGGCTGACGATCTGCGTGAGTCCGCACCTGAGGAGGAGCGATCTGAGGTCGTCGATGCGCGCATCGTCGCCGAAGACGCCGCCGCGCGTCGTCTCGCCTTTGGGAAGGCGCTCTGGAATCTTCTCGTAACCATGGACGCGACCGATCTCTTCGACGAGGTCGTCCTCGCGCTCGATGTCGATCCTCCAACTAGGTGCGACACAGTCAAGTTCGCCCTTGCCCTCTGAGACCTTGACGCCGAGTTTGGTCAAGTGACCGACGGCGGCAGACTGGTCGATGCGGAGCCCTAGTATCCTCTCGACGCGAGACATGCGAAGTGCGATCGTGCCTCGCTCCGGTTGGCGCGGATAGACGTCCACGATGCCTCGCACGGGCCAGTCACCGGTGGCCTTCTCGTAGAGTTCTGCAAACCGGTTGAGCCCGGCATCGACCTGGTTTGGGTCGACGTAGCGCTCAAACCGATAGGTTGCCTCGGTCTGGAGCCCGAGTCTTGTGCGCGTGTTCCGGACTGCCGTGTGGCTGAAGTTCGCGCTCTCAAGGAGCATGCGCTTGGTCGATTCACCCACTTCGGAAGTGAGTCCACCCATGACGCCAGCGATCGCGACCGGCTTGGACGCGTCACAGATCATCATGTCGTCTTGCGTGATCTCTCTTTCGACTTCGTCCAGGGTGGTAAACGCCTTTTCGCTCGCGCTGGCCTGTCTGACGATAATGCGTCCACCGTCTAGTTTGTCCATGTCGAAGGCGTGCAACGGCTGGCCGATCTCGAACATGACGTAGTTGGTCAGGTCGACCAGCAAAGAGATGGGCCGCTGGCCGATCTTTTCGAGGCGGTCGCGCAGCCAGTCAGGCGAGGACCCGTTTTGGACGCCCTCGAAGACGCGGCAGGCATAGCGGTTGCAGTTTGGCGATTCGATCGAGACGCTCGTCTTTCGCGAGCAGGCGTCGTCGAACTGGTCGGCAGAGTGGAACCGCACTTCGGCCCTCTCGAAGAGTTCGGTCTTACGCGCGCCGGGATCTTTCGCGAGGATCTCTCGTGCGATGCCGAGGACGCTAGCACCATCGCCCCGGTTGGCCATGATGTTCACGTTGAAGACCTTTTCGCCCTTGACCTGAGAGATGTCTTCGACTTCGAACCCGGTCATGGTCAGCAGGTCCCCGATCTCCTCGGCGGAGAGCGGTGTCATGACGAACTCGCGGATCATCGACTCGGTGAACTTCACGCGAACTGCTCCAAGAACCGAAGGTCATTGTCCATGAAGTACCGAAGGTCGTCGATGCCGTACGCCATCATCGGGATTCTCTCAACCCCGAGACCAAAGGCGAAGCCGGAGTAGCGCTCCGTGTCGATGCCATATCGCTCGAGGATGTTCGCGTGGATCATGCCGGCACCGCCCAGTTCCACCCACTTGCCATTGAACAGTTTTGGAGTGGAGATCGCATAGTCGACGCCAGGCTCGACGAAGGGAAAGAAGTCGGGGCGGAACCGAACCTTGGCCCCCTCACCGAACATGTCGCTCGCAAACGCTCGCAATGTGCCCTTCAAGTGAGCCATCGAGATCGCCTCGTCGACCATGAACGCGTCGACTTGGTGGAACGTGTGCCCGTGCGTGCGGTCGACCGCCTCGTTGCGGAAGCACCGCCCGACTGTGAAGATGCGGAACGGAGGCTTGAACTTCTCATAGACGCGCCCTTGGATCGCAGTGCACTGCGTTCGGAGCAGGGTCTTGTCGGTCACATAGAACGTGTCCTGGTCGTCCATCGCCGGATGGTTCGGCGGATAGTTCAGAGCGTCGAAGTTGTATCGGAACTCCTCGAGCTCTGGCCCTTCGAAGTAAGTGAACCCAAGCGAACCAAGGGTCTTCTTGATCTTGTTGACCGCTTGCTGGAGCACGTGCTCGGTGCCCATGGAAGGAGCGCGCGATGGGAGGCTAACGTCGATCGCCTCCTCGGCGAACTGCTTTTCGAGTTCTTTAGCCCGAAGGGAAGCGATGCGTTCGTCGATCTGCGCTTGGAGCCTGGCTTTAGCCTCGTTGACGGCAGCGCCGAACTTGGGCTTTTCCTCTGGGGGGAGGCTCCCGATCTGCTTCATCAGACCCGAGATCGAGCCCTGTTTGCCAAGGTACTTTGACTCGATGGCCCTGAGGGCCGAGGAGGTCTTGGCCTTGGCGATCTCCTTGCTCGCCTCGGACTCCAACTCGACAATCGGGCTCATTGAGTCCAGTTTGGTTCTAAGGAGACCGCCCGCGCAACCCGACAATCGCAGAGAGGGTGGCAAGTCCCATCCGCCGCGCGAACCTGCGGGAGTCCAGCCATGGCAGACGAGAAGAATGTGAACAAGGAAGCGGAGCCCAAAAAGGGCAAGAAGGGGAAGGAAGGCAAGAAGGGCAAACTGCCTGTTCTGATCGCGCTGGTCGCGGTCTTGGGAGGAGGGGGCTTCTTTGGCCTCAAGATGGCCGGCGGCAAGCCGAAGGTAGAGGTCGCCAAGATGAGCCTCGGAGACAGCACCCACGTGCTAAGTCTCGGCGAGTTCATGGTGAACACGACCGACGGAGAGGCCTTCCTTCGAGCGACCGTCTTTGTGCACATGGCCGACAAGACGAGCCTTTTGGCAGCCGAGGCAGCCCATGGCGAGACAGCCAGCGTCGAGTCGATGGCGCCCTATGTCGACGCTGTCCGCGAAGTCCTCGCGACCCAGAAGCGTCGCGACCTTCAAGCAGTGGACGGGGAGCTCAAGGTGAAGACGAGGATCGCTCAGGCGATCAACGCCCTTTATCGCCAGCGCAATCCCGAGGCCGCCTCTAAACTTCCGAAGCCCGACGGCGAAGAGCACACCGACTGGCACACGCAGGACGGTCCCGTGCTCGTTGTGTACTTCTCAGACTACGTTTGGGAGTGATCTCATATTGAGTTGTCACGGGGCCGGCTCTTGGGCCGGCCCTTGTGCTTTTGGTGGGGCAAGAGCCGCCCAGGCGACAACGAGCATCGCTCCAGCGTACATGGCAATGAAAGGCATGACAGAGAACGCGAATCGCGGATTCCCAAAGAAGACACAACTGACGAGAACAACGTAGCCGACCAAGGCGACGCCGAGCACGGGTACGCGCATCGTTCCTTCCAGCCTGGTCCGTGACTTGAATAGGAATAGGACACCGATCACAAAGAGCGACATCACGGCCGCGTGGTAGATCGATGCGTACGAACGGCTTGCTAAGTAAAGCCGCTTGTCTTCGCCGACGCCGGGCACCGTCAACTGGCCCTTGACTTTCTGAAACGCCCAGTACGGCCCATCCGTCGCGCGACCGAAGGTGTTCCAGACCTTCGAGGGCCAAAGCCGTATCGTCCTCCAAGGGTGTGCGAAGATGTGGTCGACCGCCGCCCTCGTCGCCTTGTTGCTCCGTTCCACTTCGCTCAAGCCCCGGAAAGACACGCCGCACTGGGTGGGATCCATGTATCCGCCCGTTGCGTCCGGGTGGTTTCCGATCAGCAGGTTGTCACCCATGTTCGTGCTGACAATGACGGGAGACCGCATCTCTTCGTAATTGCGAACGACCCATGGCAAGAGCACGAGAGCGATCATCGCGTAGCAACTCCAGAGCGCCCGAGAAAGTTTGAACGGGACGTCGCCGTCGTACTTGGAGGCACACCAGAGCACGATCGCCGGGATAAGTGCGGCTTGGGGACGAACGAGGACGGCAAGTGCGAACAGGAATCCGCCCCAACTCCACGCTCCTCGACTGTCAGGACTCTTGATCAACACCCATGTGCCAAGGAGCGTCAGGAACGTGTACAGCGGCTCACTCCCCAGGATTCCGCTGTATGCGATCCAATTGAAGTGGAAGGACAAGAGCAGGGAGGACAAGACGGCGACCGAGTTCGAGCAGAAGAGCCGGTGAGCGAGCCGAAACGTCAGCCCGACCGATCCCAGGACGAGGAGGAGGTTGAGCAGTTTCGCAAAGGTGACCGTGGGCTCGATGACGCTGAAGAACAGGGCGAGGAACGCGGAGTATCCGACCGGCCAGTAGGCCGTCGGCTTTCCGTCGACCGAGTACCCCTCGCCTGCTGCTATTCCGACTGCGCGCTCGAAGTACCAGTCAAAGTCGGTGACGGGCATCGTGTTCACGTTCAGCATCCAGAACGCGCGCACGACCAGCGCGACCAGGATTACGGTCCAGAAGGCCTTCTTGGACCAGGGACCTGCCTCGACCTCGGCCCTGGGCCGGGTCGTCACGAACACGGACTCCGCGCCAATACCCACTCAAACCAGGGACGCGGCACGGCATCGCGTAGACTCAGACAGGCATGTCGACAGGACGACTGGTCGTTGGTGTCACGGGGGCGAGCGGGGCGATCTACGCCCAGAGGTTCCTGCGCCACATCGCGAAGGCGTACGCAGAGGTTCACTTGGTCTTGAGCGCCAACGCGATCGACGTCGCACTTACTGAACTGGGGGTCGCGATCGATCGGCAGCGCTTTTCGACGAAGCCTTGGCTCGGCGAGGAGTTTGAAAACGTCCGACTCTGCGACGAGAAGGACTACTTCACGCCTCCGGCCAGCGGGTCGTTCCGACACGACGGGATGGTGATCGTGCCTTGCTCGATGGGGACGGTCGGACGCATTGCAAACGGCGTGAGCGACAACTTGATGACGAGGGCGGCAGACGTTTGCCTAAAAGAGGGAAGAAGGCTGATTGTCGTGCCCCGCGAGATGCCCATGAACGTGATCATGCTCCGCAACCTGGCGACATTGGCTGAAGCCGGCGCGACGGTCATTCCTGCGTGCCCTGCGTGGTACCACAACCCTCAGTCTTTGGAAGATCTCGCCGACTCCGTCGTCGCCCGCGTGCTCCAGAGCCTCGGCGTCGAGCAACGCCTCTTCGGCGAATGGATGACGAGCGAAAAGGGTTAGAATCAGGACAGACATGGACGCGTCGAAGATCGTCATCGCGGGCGGAACAGGCTTCCTTGGAAAGTTGCTCAGGTCGCATTTCGAGGCCCAAGGCCGAGAAGTCGTGGTCATTGGGCGTTCGGGCGGCGTAACGTGGGATGGAAAGACCCAAGGCGAGTGGGCCAAGTCGCTCGAGGGCGCCGAGGCCGTCGTCAATCTCAGTGGCAAGTCGATCGCCCAAAAGTGGACTCCGGCTCGACTTCAAGAGATGGAAGATTCACGGGTCCAGCCGACGTTGGCGATCGCAGAAGCGATCAAGTCTTGCAAGACTCCTCCAAAGGTCTGGATCAACGCGAGCGCCGTGGGCTTTTATGGGGACACGGGCAGTAGAGAGGCGAGCGAGGCGACGCGGGCTGGATCCGACGCGCTTGGCAAGATGTGCGTGAGGTGGGAGTCTGCGTGCCTTTCTGCGGACACCCCAGATACACGCAAAGTGTGCATCAGGATCGGAGTCGTCTTGGACGACCAGGCGGAGTTCGTGAAGGCCACTTCGCGAGTCGCAAAGATGGGGATCGGTTCGGCCTTGGGCAGCGGACGGCAGTACATAAGTTGGATCCACTCTGGCGATTTGATGCGCATGTTCGAGTGGTGCCTCTATGAGCCCGTTCAGGGCGCAATCAACGCGTGTTCTCCCAACCCAGTGACGAACGCGCAGTACATGGAGGCGATCCGGGGGGTGTATGGCCGTCCGAATGTGCCGGCCGTTCCAGCGCCGGTCGTCAGGGCCGTCGTTTCCCTGATGGGCAAGGAGCCTTACCTCCTCCTAAGCGGCCAGCGAGCCATCCCTGAGATAGCCCTCGCTCGAGGCTTCAGGTTCAGGTTCCCCGAGATCAAGGGCGCGTTGGACGACGTCCTCAGGGCCGTCCCCGAGGCCTGGCAGACAGCCTGACGCAGCAAAGGGCGGGGGGTAGAATCCCTTCGTCCAATGAGCCCCACTACCGCCACTCAGATGCGCGTCGAGCGCGAGGATTTGAACCCGTGCACGGTCGTTTTGAAGGTCACGTGCAGCCCGGAGCAAGTCCAGGCGGGCGTGAAAAAGGCAGTCAAGTTCCTCGCGAAGCGCATCAAGGTGCAGGGCTTTCGACCAGGCACGGCTCCGCAGAGCGTTTTGGAGAAGATGATCCCCGCCCAGGAGATTGACGCGCTGGCGCAGGAGGAGACCCTGAACGTGGCTTTCAAGGCCGCCGTGCAGGAGGAAGGGCTCGATCTTGGTGGTCAGTCGTCGATCGACAAGATCGAGTTCGACCGCGCGACGGACAAGTGCGAGTTCACGGTGAAGGTGCCGCTGGCACCGAAGGTCGAACTGGGCGACTACAAGTCGCTCGAGGCTGAGAAGTTCAAGGTCGAAGTCCACGACAGCGAGGTCGATCGCCAGATCGACGAACTGCGAAGCCGCTCTGGCAAGAAGAAGGCGGTCGACCGCGGGATCACCGAGGGCGACAACGCTCTCATAAACCTCAAGGTCGAGGACGCCGAGGGCGACGGACGGAACTTCATGGTGGTCGCGGGCCAGACCTTCGAGGACCTCGACAAGGCCCTCGAAGGCATGAAGACGGACGACATCAAGTCGGTCGAGTTGACCTTTCCCGAAGGGTTCGCGGAGGCCGACCTCGCGGGAAAGAAGGTCAAGTGCAAGGTCACAGTCCGGAACGTCAGCGCGATCGAACTGCCGGAAATGGACGACGAGTTCGCCAAGAGCCTGAACTTGGAGAACGTGGACGAGCTTAAGACCCGAATCCGCGAGAACATCTTGCGGGCCAAGGAGAACATGGCGCAGGAGATGGTCAACGACCGTCTGCTGCACGATCTGCTCGGCAAGAGCCAGGTCCATGTCGCCGACACGGCCTGGGAGAGCGTGGCCGAGCGCAGGCTCAACGAGATCCGTGAGGAACTCAAACAGCAGAATGCGACCTTGGAGCAATACGCGCAGCAGAACGGCATGACCGAGGAGCAGTTCGTGGCCGCCCAGAAGGACGAGGCGAGGATTCAGGTTCAACGGGCCGTGTTGATCGAGAAGATCTTCCAGGCCGAGGGGATGAAGGTCACGGACAACGACGCCAACGAGCAGTTCCTGCGCATCGCCATCGAGAACCGCGTGCCCGAGTCCGAGCTCAAGAAGTTCGCCAAGGAGTTCGGGGCGCAGATCCGCGACGAGATTGTCTATAGAACCATGTACGGCAAGGTCATGGCCCTGCTCAACGAGACGGCCAAGATCAGCGAGATCGACCTCCCCAAGGAGGCCTAGACCGGCCGAATTAGGTTCAATTGACCCTGAGAACCAGGCCCGAAAGGGCCGAGAATCTATCTAGCGAAGGAAAGGACCGCACTGAATGAAAGTCACCAATATGGGCGTCCCGTTCGTCATTGAGCAGTCGGCTCGGGGCGAGCGCAGTTATGACATCTGGTCGAGGCTGCTCAAGGATCGGATCGTGTTCCTTGGCACAGGGATCGACGACTACGTCGCGAACCTGATCATCGCCCAGTTGCTCTTCCTTGAAAAGGAGGACCCGGACAAGGACATCGAGTTCTACATCCACAGCCCTGGAGGCCATGTCAGCGCTGGACTCGCGGTCTACGACACGATGCAGATGATCAAGCCCAACGTGGCTACGATGTGCGTTGGTCAGGCCGCCTCGATGGGGGCTGTGCTACTAGCTGGCGGCACCAAGGGCAAGCGGTACGCCCTGAAGAACAGCCGCGTGATGATCCACCAGGTGAGCGGTGGAGCCCAGGGATCGGTGGCCGACATGAAGATCGCCCTCGCCGAGGCCGACCGCTATATGGACACCCTGATGCAGATCCTCGCAGACGCTTCGGGGAAGGACCAGGAACAGGTTCGAAAGGACTGCGACCGCGACCACTTTATGTCCGCCGACGAGGCTTTGGCCTACGGCTTGATCGACAAGGTTTTGGAGCCCGGCTCCCGGTAGACCCGTACATAGGAAAGGCTTAGATGGCGCGTTTTGAAGACAACAGCAGGTGCTGCCTTTGTGGCAAGCAAAAAGAAGAGGGCAGGAAGATCATTGTCGGCCTGCATGGCGCGGTGTGTTCGGACTGCGTCAGCCTTTGCAACGACATCCTGCTCACAGGCGGGGAGGGTTCGCCTTCAGCCCAAAGGAAGTCGGAATCTGGCTCGTTCGACGCCAAGCGCATCGAGGCCCCGGAGCGCGCCAAGAAGGACATCCCCAAGCCCAAGGACATCGTTGAGTACCTGAACGGCTACGTGATCGGACAGGAGCACGCCAAGCGGGCGCTCTCGGTCGCGATCTACAACCACTACAAGCGCA
>CAZGXW010000063.1:0-14413 GCA_964529975.1 uncultured Fimbriimonadaceae bacterium | reverse complement strand
GCTATGCGGCGAGCCCCTGCCGTTGGATCCAACTTTGGAACTACGGGTGCAAACCGCCCTCGAACACGCCCGGACGATGGTCGCCTTTGAGGAAGGATTGGACACATGGTCGCAAGTGTGTGCGCTTCCCGCTCATGAGCGGTCGTCCGCGGAACTGCGCGGCATCCGCGCACTGCGCGGACAGTTGCCGCTGTACATCAAAGGCATCCCTGGCGCGGCCGAGGTGCGCGGTCGGCTGTCGCGGGTTTCGTCCGTGCAAGAGTTGGAGGACATCCTCCGGGACTTCCAAGGCCAGGAAGTACAATCCGGTCGCTAAGCCCTATGGTGTTCCGTACGCTCGTCCTGAAGCTCGCCGCGTTCAAGCCGTTCGAGCGTCTCACCAAGTCCAAGATGTTCCGCCCGCTGGTCAACCGGTTTGTGGCCGGCGAGGACGTCGACACGGCCCTGAAGATTGGCGAGGAGTACTGCGCACGCGGTTACTTCGTGTCGATGGACCTTCTCGGCGAGAACGTCGCCACCAAGGAGGAGGCGGATCGGGAGACGGACGCCTACATCGCGATGGCCGAGAAGATCGCGAAGAGCCCGCAGCGAGACCGGATGAACATCTCGATCAAACTGACCGCGCTCGGGCAAGACCTGGGCGACGACGTGTGCACGGAGAACTACCGCCGCATCCTGGACGTGTGCAAGCCGCACGACATCTTTGTGCGGGCGGACATGGAGGCGAGCCAGTACTGCCAGCGCACGATCGATATTATCGAGAGACTGTTCCCCACTTACAAGAACTGCGGAACAGTCTTGCAGGCTTACCTGCACCGCACTCCGAGCGACATACAAAAGATGATCGGCATGCGCGCGCGAGTGCGCATCGTCAAGGGCGCGTACTTGGAGCCGGACACGGTGGCCTACCAGAGCAAGGAGAAGGTCGACGAGATGTACCTGCAGGCCGCGAAAACCCTGCTCTTGGACGGGTTCTATCCTGCGATCGCGACACACGACATCAAGATGATCGAGCCGCTCAAGGCGTTCATCAAGGAGAACAACATCCCAAAAGAGCGGTACGAGTTCCAGATGATCTACGGCGTACGGCGCGACCTGCAAGAGCAACTGCTCGCCGAGGGCTACAACATCCGGATCTATATCCCATTCGGGGCGGCGTGGTACCCCTACTTCTCGCGACGGCTGGCGGAGCGCCCGGCGAACATGCTGTTCATCCTGAAGTCCCTGTTCAAGAAGTAGCGCGAGGGTAGATTGGGTCGGTTCGATGGACACGTTTGAAGCCCTGCGGTCGAGTTACTTCACAGAAGGCCTGAGCGACGACGAGGTGCGGCAGATCGCCGCGGTCTCGGACGTCGTTTCGTTCGAGGACCTGGGCGAGGTGATCCGTGAGTTTGACAAGGCGGGCGACCTCTATGTGCTGATCGAGGGCAAGGCGCGGGTGACGACGGGCTCGGGCGAGCCGATCACGCGCTTGCGCGAAGGCTCGATCGTGGGCGAGATCGCTCTCTTTTCGCAGGACTCGCGGACAGCGAGCGTGATCAGCGACGGTTCCTCCAAGTTTCTTCGGGTGGACGGGGCGAAACTGAACGCGCTTATGGACGCATCGCCGTCTATCGGCGTGAAGGTGCTACGCAACGTCGGGCGGACGCTAGTCGAGCACCTGCGGTCATCGAACATCCAGCTCGAGAGCGTCCTGCGGACGCTTTAGGCATTCTCAGCCTGTCTCTCTTTTTCTTGGGGCTCGTTTGCGCTAGAGGACTGCAGATTGTTCCTCAGCGGATCGACTTCTTCCTCGATCGCTTCGACGATCTTTCCTGTGAGTTTTTTCGCAGCCTTGCGGCCTGACTTGACCAGCCAGTTGAACGCTACTGAACCCAGGGCCAACAGCCCGGCGGCAATCGCCACGCCTACCCAAATGTTGCCGTTCTCCGCCGCGCCTGCGATCGCGATGATCGAACCAACAAGCGGACCGTGCAACCCGATGAAGTAGGCCGAGAACGGTGAGTACTTGACTCGGACCTTAGTGCGTCCGTTTCGAGACTCGACGTTGAGGTGGACCATGTGCAAGCCGGTCGTGCCTATGCCCGTCAGCGTACGTCCGACTTGCGAGATGCCCCTTTGGTGGTTTGGCTTCACCAGTTTGAGGATCTTGTCGTAGTCCTCTGGATTCATCTCTCCTTCGACCACGCGCTCGAACTCCTCGGTCAAAGAGAACGGCCCTATCGTCGACTTCTCCTCGACGTCGACCCCAGCGATTGCCTTCTCGATGAACTCTGGGCTGATCCCGGCCTCTTCGGCGATCCGACGAAGTTCGTCCGCGGTGACACCTGGCGTGTACTGGTCCCTCCCGGAGGTTTCCTGCAGGCGGACGGCGCGCTGCATGACTTCCGCAGCCTCCTGCTCACTAAAAATGCGTTTACCCGCCATCGCCGCCCTGTTGTGATACCCTGTCGGCTTCTGCATTCAGTCGGTCGACGGTCTGCTCGACCTTTTCGACGACCTTCTTGTTGGACCACTTGTTGATTGCGCGCAGGCCGAACCAACCGCCGACCGTTCCACCCACTGCGACGATCGTCGCCGCAATCGCGCCGGGGATGCCGGCCACCGTGGCAAAGTTCGCGAACGAGCCCGCTGTGATCGCGATCGCCATTGCGAGCGGCGCGCCGAACGCGATGACTGGCAGAAACGTGCTGACGTCCGCTTTCACTCGCGTACGCCCATGCTTCTTGTTGATCAGCATCTCGACATGGCTGATGCCGATCATCGTTTGGTAGGTCATCGTGTCGCCGACCGTAGTCGGGCTGCTGTTGAGGCCGTTCGACGGGCCGATGGAGTCGAGCACGACTTCGAACGCCTCGCTTCCTGGAAGACCCGCCGCTGTGCGCTCGATCGTGCGGTCCATCGCTGTCATTCGTCCCCGGTCTTCGGTCGCGAACGTGCTTCGGTCAGCGAGCGCTTGCTTGACGAAGCGCTCTTCAACGCCGAGTTCCTTTGCGATACGGACGATCTCGACCTCGCCGATGCCGCCGAGGTGCCTTTGCGCCGGGGCGAGGCGTTCCTGCAGTTCTGCAGCGCGCTTGATGACCTGAGTCACTTCTTGCTCGGAGAATTGGCGTTCCATCAGCACAGCCGCTCCCTTTCCAATTCTGCCTCCACATGTGGCGCACTCGCTGCGATGCGTGAACGCAGATGGTCGGCTGACGCGGCCAGGTCTGCCGCTGCGGAATCGACGAGGCGTGCGACCTTTTTGTTGGAGAACTTGACAAGCTTGATGTTTCCGAGGATTGCCGCGGTCCACACCACCGCCAAGATCGGGACTAGCAGTTCCATCTTGTCGAGGAACCGAGAGTCCACGGTTGCGCTGACCAGAATAATCGCAAGGATGCTCAGAAGTGTCGCGGGCAAAAACGTCGCCATCATCGAGACCCACGCGTTCGAGGTCACCTTGAGGGTCGTCTGTCCCGCCTTTTGTGCGATGCTCACGTTACACGTGTTGGTTCCGACGGAGCACTTGTAGGACATGAGCGTTCCGATTCTTGTGGTCCCTCGGAACGGATCCCACTCGGGGACGAAGTGCTCGATAAGCGTGGCGTAGCCCTCGTCGCCAACCTCTCCCTGAATCCGTCGCTCGAACGTCCGCTCATATGTCAGGTCGCCGCCCGTGTCGCTCTTGTTAACGGTCCCAGTCTCGCGCATGGCGACCTCGATGGCCGTCTCGCTAAGCCCGATCTCCTTGGCGATGCGACGCAGTTCGGACTCGGTGACCCCTTGGCCCCGGTGAGGCGATGGATCGCCTTCACCACCCGAGATGTCCGCCGCACGACGGATGATCTCGCTTACCTGCTCTTCGGTGAACCTTCGCTCCATTCTGTCGGAGACCTCTACGTTTTAGCGTCGCCCTGGGTTGTGCCGCGAGTGACCCGAAAGGCGTCAGGCCTAGCCCAAGCCGGCTTGGTCTCGCGCTTGGTCGTGCTCCTTGCGACCGGCGAGGCTGCGAGGATCGAAGCAAGTTCGGCCGGCACCTCGCTATGGGGGGACCAGGCCGCGAACTGGCGCCCCAGGAAGCCAGTGTCGATGTCCCCCTTTGCGAAGTCGTTGTGGCCAAGGACATCGAGGGCGTAGGCGATATTTGTTGTGACGCCAAGGACGTGAAAGTCCTCAAGGGCCAAACGCATGGATGCAATGGCCTTGCTCCGATCACTCCCGTGTGCGATTACTTTGGCGATCAGAGAGTCGTAGTAGCGCGAGACCTCGCTTCCTGCCGTGAAGCCGGTGTCTGTGCGAACTCCTTCGGTGCGCGGCTCGGCCCATCCGACGATCCTTCCGACGCTTGGCATGAAGTTTCGTGACGGATCCTCGCTGATCACACGCACTTCGATCGCATGGCCGCTGATCGCCTTGCGATCGCCCTGCATCAAGTGCTTGCCCAGGTTGAGTTTTTCGCCGCTCGCGACAAGGATCTGCTGTTCGACGAGATCGACGCCCGTGATCGCCTCTGTCACCGGATGTTCGACCTGGAGCCGCGCGTTCACCTCTAAGAAGTAGAACTCGCCGGTCGCGGGATCGACCATGAACTCGACCGTGCCCGCGTTCGTGTAGACCGCGGCCTTGGCGAGCGCCGTCGCCGCGTCGCGCATGCGGGCCCACATCGCGTCGTCGACAAACGGTGAAGGCGCCTCTTCAATGACCTTCTGGTGTCTTCTTTGGATCGAGCACTCGCGCTCGAAGAGGCAGGCGACGTTGCCGTGTTGGTCGGCGATCATTTGGACTTCGATGTGGCGAGGACGCTCGATGAGTTTCTCGACCATCATCGCGCCGTCGCCAAAGGCCTTGAGCGCTTCCTCGCTCGCTAGGTTGCATTCGCGCTCGAACTCATTGGGATCGTACACGGCGCGCATACCACGGCCACCGCCACCTGCGCTGGCTTTGAGCATGACCGGATAACCGATCTTTTCGGCGGCCTTCTTTAGGCCGCTCGTCGTCGCGCCTTGCTCGAAAAACCCGGGTGTGATCGGCACGCCGCACTGGACTGCGAGACTCTTGGCGTCTATCTTTGCGCCGAGTTTGCGCATGGCTGCCCCGCTTGGACCGATGAACGTGACTCCTTCCTGAGCGCAGCGTTCCGAGAACTCGGCGCGCTCGCTCAAAAAGCCGTACCCTGGGTGGATCGCGTCCGCGCCTGTTTGCTTTGCTGCGGAGATGACTTTTGCCATATCCAGATAAGAAAGCGAAGGCTCAGGCGGACCGATGCAGACCGACTCGTCTGCGCTTTGTGCATGGATGGACTTGGCGTCCGCCTCGCTGTACACGGCCACCGTGGAGATGCCCATCCGGCGAGCCGTGCGGAACACACGGCATGCGATCTCACCTCTATTGGCGACGAGAATCTTCTTGATCAACGGTCCACCACGAACGAGGCTTTTCGCTTCTCGAGGAACGCCTTCACGCCTTCTTTCCCTTCTTCGCTGGAGCGTGCCTTTGCAAGCAGCCGTGCCGAGTCAGCCATAGGATACGGACCATGCACGGCGACTCTCTTTGCAGACGTCACCGCCTGTGGACCATTGCGAAGGACTTCATTGACGACCGCTTCGACGGCATGATCGAGTTCGCTCTCTCCCACCACGCGGTGCACGAGACCAATTCGCAGCGCGTGGTCGCTCTCGAAGACTTCTCCGGTCGTGAACAAGTGCCTCGCGTGCCCGTGGCCGATCTTTGGAATGACGATCGGGGAGATCGTGGCCGGGATCAGCCCGAGGCGGACCTCGCTAAAGGAGAACTTTGTTCCACCTGCCGCCACGGCGACGTCGCTCGCACAGACGAGGCCGCAGCCCCCACCGAACGCGGCGCCGTGGACGCGCGAGACCACCACTGCCGGACAATTGCACAGCGCCTCGAACAGCGCGCCCAGATTGAGAGCGTCCTCGTAGTTCTGGTCCTCGGTGTAGTCCGCGGCTTTCGCCATCCAATTGAGGTCGCCACCAGCCGAAAAGACCTTCCCTTCGCCTGAAAGCACAACGACTCGGATTGCTGAGTCAATCGCCTCGAAGGCCGTCCGCAAGGCATTGATCAATTCGTCATTAAACGCGTTGCGCACGTCTGGCCTATCGAGTGTCAGGCGCAGGACTGGACCATCGGTCACGGAACGGAGCATCGGGCCCAGTATGACAGCCTCAAGTTGAACCTAGGAGAGGCTCTCGGAAACATTGAGGGCGTCCCAAGCGTTACAATGGACAGGAACCTTTGGTGAAGCACGGCTTGAAGTGGGCCCAATGTACGATCGTCGCAGCCTTTGCGCTGACGACGGCCATGGGTGCTTTCGCGGGTGCTGGCGACGACTGCGCGATGTCTTGCTGCGACCCAAAGCCGCAGCCGCCTTGCCATCAAGAGCAGGCCGAGAAGCAAAGTGACGACTGTCCGTGCTTTGCGCCTTCAGACCAGACGGCTCCCGCATTGGAGATCGCGAGCGTCGATACTAAGCCGATCGTTCCAATCTCATTTCCGACTGCCGTCGCATTAGAGGCTTCGATCGGCAAGATCGAGTCACCTTTCACGAAGCAGTTCGACACAGGGCCACCTCGAGCGCCATGCCGCAATGAAGTCCCTGCACGCGCTCCGCCTGCCATCGTCTGACATCTCACGTCGTGCCGCGCCCGCGGCCCTGTCAGACCGATTGCAGAAACCATGTTTAAAACCATCATCATCGCACCGCTTGTCTTGGCTATCGCCCAAGACAAGCCAATCGTTTGCCCCGTGCTCCACGAGCCCGTCGTCAAAGACGGCCAGAGCGTGCAGTACAAGGGGTTGCTCGTCCAATTCTGTTGTGGCGGGTGCGACGTCAAGTTCGTCGCTGCTCCCGAGAAGTACCTGAGTGAAGCCGCGCAGCGGGGAGACGTCGTGGCTACATTCCTCTTCGATCCAGTCGCTCACAGGCGTATCGACCCAAAGGACGCGAAGGCGACGTTTGACTATGAGGGCATCCGATACCACTTTGCAGATGCGGCATCAAGAGATGAGTTTGCGTCTGCCCCGGCACTGTACTCGTTCATACCGGAGAAGGAGGTCATGACTTGTCCTGTGATGAAGTCGAAACTCAAAGGGCACGCCGATGCGATCGGTTTCGCCGACCATAAGGGCGTCCGGTACTACTTCTGTTGCGCCGGGTGCGACACCGAGTTCGCAGCAGACCCAGACAAATTCGCTAAGGGCGTTGCAAGCCTCGTTCAAACAGTGACGGGGACGAAGGTCAAGGGAATGACGATCATGCCGACGTGCGCCGGTTGCGCCGGAGAGGCCAGGATGCTCGCCGACGGGCAACTTCCTTCGCTATGGACGTTCGGGTATCGCTACGTGAACATGGACGACGTCAAGGTACGTCACAGGTTCACACTGGACTACCGAGTGAGTCCTCGTCTTTCAGTGGGTGTCGAGCGAAGCGGCGGCGACAGTTCGCTCGCGGAAGTTTCTACGTTCGAGGACGGATTGTTCGACTTTTTGCGCGACAGCGATGGTGACGCCCCCATGCTCCCTCGGGCGTCATGGTTCGTGACTCCGCAGGGTGAGTCCACACCGTCCGTCGTCCTCGGTTTCACTTCTGATCGACTGAGCACGCCAAGGGGCCAGGCCTTCTTTGCGACGTTCAGCAAGTCCTTCAGCGGAGTGCCGGTCATGCCGTTCGTAAGTGTCAAGACGAACAGTTTTGGAGGCAAGACGGCGTTTCCCTTTGGCGCGAACTGGGTCATCGACGGCCGTCACGTCGTTCAGGCGATCAATGACGGCGACTACACCCACTTGCTCTTCACCCGTTTGGAAGGCAAGGCTAACGTCAGCCTTCTTCTTGCACGGACCAAGTACTTTGGTATGACGGTGAGTTATGGCTTCTAAGTCTTTGCTTGTTGGGGTTTTGCTGCTCGTCCCCGGCTTCGTCTTGTCGCAAGACAAGAAACTGCCCAGGGAACTGCCTGAGCTTGGATTGAAGACGCTCCAGGGCAAGGTCGTCGAGAAGAAGGACCTCGTCAAAGGACGCGTGTACCTGATCGAATTCTGGGCGACGTGGTGCACGACGTGCAAGAAGATTGCTCCAATGCTGCAGGACGTCTACAAGCAGTACAAGGGCGAAAGTTTCGAGATGTACTCAGTCTCGATCGACACCGACCTTGCCGCGTTGCAGAAGCAGTTGCGAGAGAAGCCCTTCGCAAACCCGGTTCTGCTCGATCCGACAAATGAGACGTTCAAGCGGTGGAAACTAACCCAGGTTCCGGCGACGTTCTTGGTCAAAGACGGAAAGATTGTGCACGAGTGGATCGGTGACATCAAGAAGGAAGATCTCGAGCCAAAGATCAGGGCGCTAGTCGGCAGTTAGAGGTCGAAGGTCTCCAAGACAACGACGACGGTTCGTCCGTCGTGGCCTCTAACGGCGAGGGATTGGAGCGCAGGCCGGCGGACGAACACGGTTTGGACGACGCCGCCGGCCCTCCGCACCATCTTGAACGCGCTGCTCGCGGGCCACATTTGTGACTCGACGACGTTTGGCAAGGCTAGAAGCTCGTCGGCGATACCGGACACCGTGCGGTCGGACCGATACTCGTAACTGTGCTGAGCAAGGGGCAGAATCTGGATAGAAAACGGCCTGGAGTCGTCGAGGCGTCCGAGCGGGAGTGAAGGCCCTGAAGCGAGACCAAGGGCAAGTACAACTGTTGCGAGGCAGGCAGGCACGGGGTTGGGTGTCTGCCTGCCCGCAACGCGTTCAATGGGACCCAGGGATACCGGGCTCCGTCAATTTAGCAGGGTCGAGGGCGTCCTTGAGCGTCGCTTCATCGACCAGTCCCATTTCACGAACGACATCCGGGATTGGCTTTTTTTCCTTTAGCGAGGTCTTTACCACCTCTGCTGCCTTTTGGTAGCCGATCAACGGGTTGAGCGCTGTCGCCAAAGAAGGGGAGGTCTCCGCGTAGCGGCGGCAGACTTCTTCGTTGGCAGTGATGCCCTCGATGCAGTTCTCGGTGAACGTTTCGAGCGTGTTGGTTAGGATCTGGATCGAGAACTGGGAAGAGAACGCCATCGAAGGCATCATGACGTTGAGTTCGAGTTGCCCTGCCTGCACGCAGTAGTCGAGCGCTTGGCACTGGCCGAGCACCTGGAAGAGCACGAGGTTCATATTCTCGGCCATCGACGGGTTCACCTTGCCAGGCATGATCGACGAGCCTGGTTGCACAGGTGGAAGAACGATTTCAGCAAGGCCGGTGAGCGGTCCACTGCATAGAAGGCGCAGATCGTTCGTGATGCGTGTGAGTTCAAGGCTGAAGATTCGAAGTCCGGCTGCGAGCGCAGCCATGCAGAGGTTGCTCTGCATCGCTTCGCGCATATCGTCCGCGTTGCGGAACTCGATGCCCGTGTACTCGCGCAGGTTTTTCACGACCATGAATCGGTATTCCGGGTGAGTGTTCAGACCAGTGCCTGCCGCGCTGCCTCCAATGCCGAGGTCTTCGAGTTCCCATGCCGCTTGTTCGAGCCATCGCCTCGCCCGCCTTATCGCGACAGCGTACGCCGTGAACTCTTGGCCGAGGCGGATCGGCACAGCGTCCTGTAGGTGCGTGCGCCCGCTCTTGAGCACACCGTCGAACTCCTTCCCTTTCTCTTCGAGCGCATCAGACAAGCGGTCGACCGCGGGCAGCAGGTCGGCCAACATCAGGCGCGACATGATGCGCATTGCGCTTGGAAATGTATCGTTCGTGGACTGTCCGTAGTTGGGGTGGTCGTTCGGGTTGACGCGCTTGTACTCGCCTTTGTCGCCACCCAGGATCTCCTCGGCGCGGTTGGCGAGGACCTCGTTGCAGTTCATGTTGAACGACGTACCCGCGCCCATGTGGAACACGTCGACCGGGAACTGGTCGCGCATCTTGCCGCTCAAAACTTCGTCGGCAGCCTGGATGATGGCGTTCCCGACTTCCTTGTCGAGCAGCCCGAGGTCGGTGTTCGCCTTTGTACACGCCTTCTTGAGAAGGATGTAGGCGTCGATCATCTTAGGGTGCTCTGTAAGGCCGCTGATCTGAAAGAGCCGGCGGCTACGCTCTGCCTGGCTCCCCCAGTACGCGTGCTTGGGCACTTGCACTTCGCCGAGCGAGTCCTTTTCGATCCTGAAGTCCATTTCAGACCGAGTTTACTGTTCGGTCGGAGCCGAACCAGGGACAGGTCAGAACCGCGACGAGGTCAGGATGACGTCGGAGTTTCGCCAGGCAACCTGAAAGCGGCCCATCACGCGACCGGCTTCGGCCTTGTTCCCTTGCGCCTCGAGCGCCTGGGCGAGCCCAAAGAGAGCCCATCCGTTCTCTTTGTCGCGATCCAGGTTCTCGCGGTACGCCTTGATGGCCTCTTCGTGGCGCCCAGCGTCAATCAGGATCTTCCCTAGAACCAGGCGCACGGGCAAATGCCAGCCGTGGAGCTCGCCTCGTCCTAGAGAGTCTTCCGCGGTCTTCGCGGCCTCGAGCAGTCTGACCGCCTCAATGTAGTCCCCTCTTGCGGCCGCGATCTCGCTGGCGGTGACATCGCGCATGATGCGGTAGACGGCGGACCGCGGGTTGTCACCCAATACTTCGACGAGCGCGGAGAACTCGGCTTGGGCGGCACCGACGTCTTTGTTCAAACGGAGATGGGCGAGTGCTCTGCCGTAGTACGTGGCCGCTTTCTTCCCCGTCCCATCGTCGGTCGAGGTCGTCATGGCCAAGAGGTCGGCCCACTTGCCGAACCGAACGCGTGAGTACACGATCTTCGTGTCGTTCTTGTTGCGCGAACTGAACCATTCGGCGGCTCGCAACGCGACGAAACTCCTTCCCTCCATCGATGCGCCTTCCCAAACGAAGTCCCAGTTGTGCGCCTCGTAGCCGCCGATCGCAGTCAATCCAAAGTCCGTACACTTCTTGGCGTACTGTTCGTAAGCCTCTGTCGCTCTGAGGTTCATCTCGGTCGCGTCGTGGTAGCGGCCCACGCGCAGCCAGATGTGACCTGGCATGTGAACGAGGTGCTCCACGCCAGGCGCGAGCGAGGGCAGACGGTCTGCGCTCGGAGTCGCGCGTTCAGGTGTCGCTGAAGCCTCCCAGATGTGGATCGCAAAGTGGTTCGCTCCGGGGTTCATTGGATCGGCCGCAAGCGAACGTTCATTGAAGTCGATGATCTCTTGCGTCCACTCCTTAGGCTTCTGGTCTTGCGTCCAGTAGTCCCACGGATGGAGGTCGAGTAGGGCCTCGGTGGTGAGCGTGAGGACGTCGCCATCGTTAGGAAACTGCCTCGCGACGGCTCGCATCGCCTCGGCATAGTTCTCGTCCGCCGTCTTGCGTTGGACTCCGGCGGCGTATCGCTTCTGGAGCGCCATGACGAGCGCACGCTCGAGCGGCGTCTCATTGTCCAGGTTTGTGAGCGCCTTGGTCGCGAGATCGAGCGCCTTGTCGTTGTCCCGCGAGTTCATGTTCGAGTTGATGTTCGGACCGAGCACAAGCGCGGCGCCCCAATACGCCATGGCGCACTTGGGATCGAGCGCCGCGGCGTACATGAACGACCGGTGCGCCTCTTCGTGGTTGAAGCCGTAGGCGAGCACGAGCCCTTGATCGAAGTAGTCCTGCGCCTCGGGGCTGGTCGTTGTGACCGGAAACTTGTGGAATCCGAGCCCGTCGAGGAGCGGGGCCCTTTGCTGCGCCCCCACGAGCGAGGTCGCTAGGACTGCTGCGAAGGCTGTGGCTAGGCGCATGATGCTCCGTTCTACCCCTCGGACGCGCCCGGACGTTACGGGGATTCGGAATTGTCGTGCAATCCGACCGCGAGCGCGCCGAGTTCTCAGCACGGCTAAACTGGGTGCAATGTCCGCCTTCGATCACGCCAGCCAGAAGTACGCCGAACTGGGCGTCGATGTCGAAGAGGCGCTGGCGACACTCTCCACAGTGGCGGTGAGCGTGCACTGCTGGCAAGGAGACGACGTGGGCGGCTTCGAGGGGGGAGGAGCGCTAGGGGGAGGACTTGTCGCCACGGGACACTATCCTGGGAAGGCGCGCACTCCGGAGGAACTTCGCCAAGACTTGGAGAAGGCGCTCTCGCTCATCCCTGGCCAGCACCGGCTCAACCTGCACGCTATGTATGGCGAGTTCGACGCAGGCGTCGACCGCGATGCAATCGAACCGACGCACTTTCAAGGTTGGATCGATTGGTGCAAGTCTAAGGGGCTGGGTTTCGACTTCAATCCCACTTGTTTCTCCCACCCTAATGCGGCGGATGGGTTCACACTCGCCCATCAGGACATCGGCGTGCGTGACTTCTGGATCGAACACTGCAAGCGGTGCCGGGAGATCGGCGAACACGCCGGCAACGAGTTAGGCAGCGACTGCTTGGTCAACGTATGGGTGCCTGACGGAACGAAGGACACGCCTGCCGACCGCCGCGGACCGCGGGAGCGTCTCTGCGAGTCGCTCGACGAGGTCTTTGACACGCCGATGGACCGCGTGCTCGACAGCGTCGAGCCTAAACTCTTCGGGATCGGCAGCGAGGCGTACGTTGTGGGTTCGCACGAGTTCTATCTGGGCTACGCCGTCTCGCGCGGCAAGTTGTTGTGCATCGACTCCGGGCACTATCACCCGACTGAGAACGTCGCGGACAAAGTGACCTCGTGCCTCACGTTCCTGGACGAAGTGCTGCTGCACGTCTCGCGCGGAGTGCGATGGGACAGCGACCACGTAGTGACCTTGGACGATCAAGTTTTTGCCATAGCGCGCGAGGTGGTTGCGAACGGATACCTCGACCGCGTCCACATCGGTCTGGACTACTTCGATGCGTCGATCAACAGGGTCGCCGCGTGGGTCATTGGCACACGAAACGTATTGAAAGCCGTCCTCATTGCACTCCTTGAGCCGACATCCCGTTTGCAGGAGTTCGAGATGAAAGGCGACTACACTTCGCGGCTTGCCATGCAAGAGGAAGCGAAGGCGCTGCCTTGGGGAGAGGTTTGGGCGGAGCACTGCCGCCGCAACTCGATCCCCTGCGAAGGCGATTGGATGACAGAGGTCAAGGCATACGAATCGAGCGTGCTCTCCAGGCGGTAGCGCACTACTCTTTCTTGGTCTCGCCCTTGCCAGTATCCAGAAAGATCGAGTACCCATCGGGATCGCGGAGCCACGCCGAACACCCATGCTCGCTCTCGATCGGGCCCTTTTCGATCGCCAGACCCCTTGCTTGGAGCTCTTTCGCGATTGCGAGGACGTCGCCGCCGCGAAAGTTGATCGTGATCCCGGGCTCTCCTGTGTGCTGTGGCTCGTAGAGACCCAAACGTTGGTCGCCGTTGGTCATCACGGCCCATCCTTCTTCGTCAATGCCCTCTACACGACGGAATCCGAGTTTCTCGTAGAACGCCCGAGACGTCTTTACGTTGGTCGCACGCAAACAAATGTCGCACCAACCCAATTCAAGTCTTGTGTCGCGTCCCATCTACTGCTCCTCTATCCAAGGTCGAACGCCAGAACCTCGCTCTCCATCAGTGCCTCAAACTCCAGGGCCGACTCGTCCTCGATCATTGCTGCGTCTCCGGCAGATAGTTCGTTGCCGTGAAGACGCACTCTTCCTCGAGCGATGAACACATAACCAGCGCGGCCCGGGTCGAACTCGAGTGTCCTCTTTTCGCCCGTTGCGGCGATCGTTCCTGCCATGACTGTGTTCGTGTGGACGGTCACCGCTCCACCCGCCTCGGCTGCCAGCACGACCCATCCAGACTTATAGGCGTCCATGTCGAACGATGATTGTTCGTAGGTCGGTTCGAGCCCGCTCACGTTTGGAATCATCCAAATCTGGATGAGGTGGAGCGGCTCGGACTTGCTCGCGTTCCACTCTCCGTGCTGGATCCCGGTTCCGGCAGACATACGCTGGATCTCGCCGGGCCTGATCACGGAACCATTGCCGAGCGAGTCTTTGTGCTCCATCTCGCCCCGGACGACGTAGGAGACGATCTCCATTTCTCGATGGCCGTGCATGGGAAACCCCTTGCCTGGGGCTACGCGGTCGTCGTTCAGGACGCGGAGCGACCGAAACCCCATGCGGTCGGGATCCCAATACTCGCCGAAAGAAAAACTGTGGGCGCTCTCCAACCAGTCGAGCTCCGTCTTTCCGCGCTGTTCTCCGTCAAGGATCGTGATCATCTGGGATCGAGTCTACTGTGCGAGGCATAATCGCCGCATGGCTGAACTCAACCGCTGCTGGATCGGGTTCCCCCTGCCCAAATCGCTGGTCGTCAAGGTCGGCGAAGCGCAGATGGCAATCCGCAAGCGGGCAGGGAGCGACGCGATCCGATGGCAGCCGATCGGGGAGGTCGGGCTTCTCTTGGTCAGTCTCGGCGAGGTCGCGCACACGACTGTGCTCCGAGTAGAAGGAATGCTCGACCAAGTCG
>CAZGXW010000062.1:9027-14511 GCA_964529975.1 uncultured Fimbriimonadaceae bacterium | reverse complement strand
TACCAGTAGGGACGGCAAGTTCCGCGCCAGTGTTTAGATTGTGCTGCGGTATTGGACGGCTTCGAAGCCTAGTGAGACTAGCGGCCATATAATCCTAGCGGAGAACTATGATCCTGAGCGTGTTGTGCCTCTTTGCGTTCGATTACATGCCGCCGACCTTGTACTGGACGGGACACTACGCTGGTTACGAGTATTACGACAGCCGCGGCACGATGC
Source organism: uncultured Fimbriimonadaceae bacterium (assembly GCA_964529975.1). Lineage (GTDB taxonomy): Bacteria > Armatimonadota > Fimbriimonadia > Fimbriimonadales > Fimbriimonadaceae > JADFMN01. The sequence continues at coordinate 14,295 of CAZGXW010000062.1, read as the reverse complement.
CGGTTCACACCTATCCGATCTACCACATGCTTGACGGAGACCCTGCGACCGCTTGGATGGTTGGAGGACTGAATTGGTACTCGGAAGAAAAGGAAGCGTTCGTTGCCGACAAGACTGCGACGTTGCCTCCTAAGTTGTTCTTCGTCCTGCCCAAGCCGATTCGGGTCGACGGTCTACGTATCATGCCCGGATACAACAAGTCGGCCGAGGTGTTTCGTCGCAACAACCGCATCACAGGGGTCTCTTTGTACTCCGCCCCAGAAGGAGAACAGTACACCTATGTTGAGAAGCCATTCCAGACAGCGATGCTCAAGGACGAATTGGGATGGCAAGAACTGAAGTTTGCACCGAGGATTGTGCAGTACTTCATGATCGAGGTCACCGACTGGGAGAAGGGGGCAGACAACGACTTTTGCGTATCGGAGATCCAGTTCTTGAGTGCTGGCAAGCCGATTGAGTGGAATCTGACACCTCTGATGCTATCGACCATTGGATCTGACTGCGGTTGCGGGACGATGTGGCACGTGATCGACCGCAAGGGGAAAGCGGTGCGTGAAGCAGGCGTCGCAGAGTTCGACCCTTGGTTTTCAGATCCGAGCGGACGATATGTGTTCTCGAGTGCGCTGACCAAGAACTACATTCAGTTCTATGTGCTCGACATGGTCAAAGGCGCCTTTGTCGCAAGAGCGGATCGACCTCGCAATGGGGACAAACTCATCCCTAGCATTTGGGAAGTCGCTTGGAAGGACGGAGTGTCCGAGGCTCAGATTGTATGGGAAAGTGGAAGCGGCAAAGGCAAGGAAGAAACGATCAGACTGAAATGGGAGCCATGAGGGATTAGTTCGTACTTCTGTACTGGACGGCTTCGCTGAGGTGGTTTTGGCGGACGTCTTCGTCGCCGGCGAGGTCGGCGATGGTGCGGGCGACTTTGAGCATACGGTCGAAGACTCGGGCGGAGAGGTTCATTCGCGCGGAGATGAGTTTCATGAAGTCTTGGCACTCCTTGTCCATCTGGACGAGCTCGCGGACTTCTTTCGGGGCCATTTTTGCGTTGATCTTTTGTCCGCCGAGTCGTTTGTGCTGGCGTTCTCGTGCTTTGACGACGCGGTCGCGGATCGCATCGCTGGGCTCGCCGCTGGGCTTGTCGATGAGTTCTTCTGGCTTGAGGCGCGGGACGACGATGTGCAGGTCAATGCGGTCGAGGAGCGGGCCGCTGACCTTGCCCGCGTACTTGTCGCACTGCGCCGCACCAATGCACTTGGCCTCGGGATAGCCCTTGTATCCACACGGGCAAGGGTTCATCGCGCCGATGAGGATGCACTCGGCGGGGAACGTCATGGTCGCTTGGACGCGCGCGACGGAAACGATGCCGTCTTCGAGCGGTTGGCGCAGGGCTTCGAGAACTTCGCGGTTGTACTCCGGCATCTCGTCGAGGAAGAGCACGCCGTGGTGGGAGAGGGAAACCTCTCCGGGCTTGGGGCTCTTCCCTCCGCCGACGATCGCAGCGTAACTCGTGGTGTGGTGCGGCGCGCGGAAGGGTCGTTCCCACACGAGGCCTTCTTTGCCGCGCATTTCGCCGCACGCGGAGTAGATGCGCGTGACGGCAATGCTCTCTTCTAGCGCGAGTGGCGGCATGATGGTCGGCAGCCTTCTTGCCAGCATTGTCTTGCCGCTGCCCGGCGGTCCGGTCATGAGCACGTTGTGTCCTCCGGCTGCTGCGATTTCCAACGCACGGATCGCGTGGGATTGGCCTTTGACGTCGCAGTAGTCGACTTCGTAGTTGGGAGTGCGTGCGTGCTCGGTCAGTTCGTACTTGAACGGTTCGAACGCCATGGAGCCATTGAGGAACTCGACGACGTCGATGAGGCTTTCCATGCCGTAGACGTCGACGCCTTCGGTGACAGCGGCCTCGGCCGCGTTTGAGCGCGGGAGCACGAGTCGCTTGATGCCGAGCTTGTGGCACATGAGGGCGATGTTCACTGCACCGTCGATGCGGCGGAGCACTCCGTCGAGACCAAGTTCGCCGACAAAGAGCGTTTCTTCGAGTTCGCTCATCGGCACTTGTCCGCTAGCGGCGAGCACCGCCATGGCGATGGGGAGGTCGAGTGCGGGCCCTTCCTTCTTGATGTCGCCCGGAGCGAGGTTGCAGATGATCTTGCTACTGGGGAAAGAGAGAGCGGAATTGCGCAGAGCGGTGCGGACGCGCTCTTGGGATTCTTGGACCGCCTTGTCCGGGAGGCCGACCATGATGAAGAGGTTGTTTCCGCCCTGGAGGTCGACCTCGACCACGACCGGCAAGGCGTCGATGCCGGCGAGTGTCGCGGCATTGGCCTGGGCGATCATGGTCGGGGGAGGTTACCTTTCGGTGAGTGCAGGGCGCGGAGTGCAGAGTGCAAGGGCAAGAGAGTGGAAAGGACTGAAACTGATCGCACCCCCACCCTGTCCCTCCCCCAAGGGGGAGGGAATTGACGTTCGGGTTGGTTCGGGGGTTCGGGGGGCCGTGCTCCTTCGACCCGCTCAGGATGACGGCCTCGGGCACAGGTGATCTCCGGAGCGGTGCCGACGGAGCGGCACCATCCCCCTGCTCGGACTTCATCCGCGCAGGCTAAAGCCTGCGGCTACGGACATGGCGGTTGTTTCACTCCCCCATCAAGATCCGCCCAGGATGACGGCCTCGGGCACAGGTGATCTCCGGAGCGGTGCCGACGGAGCGGCACCATCCCCCTGCTCGGACTTCATCCGCGCAGGCTAAAGCCTGCGGCTACGGAAATGGCGGTTGATTCACTTCCCCATCAAGACCGCGTTGAGGAGGAGCTTGTAGGTGCCGGGCCACATGGCTCGGTCGGTGGGGTCTTCGGCGAACCAGACGACATGTCCTGCGCCGATGGGTTCGTCATGGAGCCAAACGGTGCCCTTGTGGACGTCGAGTTCGTCGGGCCAGGTCCATCCGCTGAGCACCTTGGGTTCGTCGCCGAGGAGCACGACTCCGCCGCCTTCCTCTTTCATTTTGTAGAACGTCGAGCCAGTGACGGGGACCGCGAACGGCTTGTTCGTGTCGTAGCCGTAGGCGAGTGGAGAGCGCGGGTGGAGCGACGCGCGGAAGATCGCGCCTGGGAGGTCGGTGGGGTCTTCGTCGTCCTTCAGTTTGTTCGGCTTGAGATCGATCCAATCTTCGCCGATGAAGGCGGAGTTGCCGAGCGCGATGGCGACGCCTCCGCCTTGCACCCATTCTTTAAGTTGCGTCGTCGGCCTAGCGCCCGCCGGGAGGACGATGGCTGTGTACTTGCTGAGGTCACCGCTGAGGGATCGTTGTGTGATCGCGGTGAACGGAAGGTCGAACTGCTTTTCGAACGTGTACCACGCGGAGCCGAAGCGCGTGCCGTTGGGCTGGTCGCCGAAGACGATGGCGATGCTAGGTTTGGTTAGTGGGACGACGCTCTCGGAGCCTGGCCCGACGACGCCTTCGGTTGGGAAGGAGGTGTTGAGCGCGTGCGTCTCGACACTGCTCTTCATTGCTGCCTCCGTGACTTTCTTCTTCGCGTCCGCGTCATTACGGTCCCAAAAGACGAAGAACGTCCCTGCAGGCAGTGTTTCGTCTCCGACTGTCATTGGCTTTGTAGAAACGTGAACCTTCACGTCGTTGTGGAGCATTCGCACAATAGAGATGACGTCGTCCTGGTCTGAGTACTTGATGAACGCGCCGACCGTGCCAGCCCTTTGCGACGGGCCGAACTGCTTGGTGATGTTCGGCACTGTGACTCTGTTTGACGTCCAATAGGCACTCAGGCCGTGCGCGAGCGGGATCGACCATCCGGTGATGTCGTAGAACTCGATGCCGTCGCGACCAGGATATTGCTCCTTACTCTTGAGGCCTTCGCGGATCTTGAGTTGGCGTTCGGTGAAGTCCTGTTCGAAATCTTGGCCCGTGAGGAGCATCGCTTTCGCGAGGTGCCCTCGCGGTTGTGCTAGATCGACGACGATTGCGCCGGGTCCGGCTTCGATCCCTTTGGCCTCACCACCGTAGAAGTCTGTCGCTTGAAGACTTGTGCCTTTATCGAGAATGCCGAACTCGATTCCTTGGTTCATGAGTTGGGCTTGCAGCCTTTTAAGCGCGCGCCAGTCTCCGTCGATGACGACGGTACGCGCGACGCCGAGGTGCTTAGCTGCGACGGCGTCTTGCTTGTACTTGGCGAACGCCAGTTGGAACTTCGCCTTGTTCTCGGTCGAGGACTTGAGCACGGCCATTGCGGAGGTGAAATGCTTGGCCATTCCATCGAGTAGCGTGACGACGGAGCCGTCTTCGCGCTCACGCCTTACTGCGCGGCCACCGTCGGTCTCGTGGGTCATGCCGACCGCGCCGTTGAAGGACGCCCAGGTGTCGAGATAGACCGCGCCGTAGAAGTCGAATATCTCGCGGACGTAGTAGCGCCAGCCCTGGTTGTCGAACGCTTTCGCCGTCTCTTTGCCGAGGATGGTGGAGAGTTCGATGTAGCGCTCGCGGTCGATGTCCTTGTGGATCGATTGCGCGACGGGCGGGAAGAAGTAGGTCTCGACCTGTCCGTGCTGGTCGACGTAGACGTGCGGGTTCCACGTGCGGAACTCTGCGACCTCTTGTTGGGTCTCGACCTGCGACATGGCGACGCGGTCGCGGTTGAGGTCGAAGCGGTAATGGTTTCCACGCCCGTTGAGGACGCCTTGTTCTTGGTGCTCGATCGAGTCAGACTCTTGGTCGCCTCGCGAGAGCGAGTTGTACCAAACGACGAAGCGCTCGTGGCCGTCGGGATTGTAGGAGGGGTTGATGACCACGACCGCGCTCTCGAGCATGTCGGTGACCTGCTTGTTGTTGCTCGCGGCGAGCGTGTAGGCGAGGAACATCGCGCTCTCGAACGACGCGGTCTCGTTGCCGTGGATGCACTGGTTGAACCAAACGACGACGGGGAGGTCTTTGGGAATTGCTCCTGGTGAGACCTTGCCGTCGGCGATGTCTTGGTTCTGCTTGAGGATCTGGTCGAGGCGCTTGAGGTTGTTGGGGCTCGTGATCGCTAGGATGCGGAGCGGTCGACCCTCGGTGGATTTGCCGAAGGTGACGCGCTTGACGCGGTCTGTCGCCTTTGTGACGATCTCGTTTACGACGCGCTCTTGGTCGTGGTAGGTGGTGTGCCGTTCGCCTGGCTTATAGCCGAGGACCTGCTCGGGTCTTTCGATTGTCGAGCGGTAGGGGCCGTAAGTGTAGAAGTCGAAGCCTTGTTGCAGGGTCGCGGCGAGCGC
>CAZGXW010000062.1:0-8927 GCA_964529975.1 uncultured Fimbriimonadaceae bacterium | reverse complement strand
TGCGCAGGCTAAAGCCTGCGGCTACGGGTGCGGTGTGCTAGGTGCGTTTGAGAGAGTAGAGGTAGTAGGTGGGGACGCGCTCTTCGTCGCCGAGGAGGTGGGTGTTGATGGCCTTGAACGCGAGTTCGGTTGGCCAGCCGTCGGCGATGGCAAAGGCGAACTTGCCGGAGGCTTGGATCGGTTGTTCGATGCCGCTTTCAGCGAACGCGAATGTGCCGCTGACCTGGCCGTTCTCGAACTTCTCGAACTTCCATTGCCACTTGGCGGCGGGCATTCCCTCTTCCGTGGCTTTCGCTTCGACTTCCCAGGTCGTTCCGAATTCGATCTTTCCTGGCGGAAAGAGGATTTCACCGATGCGCATCAGGCGGAGTTCGAGGAGTTGGTCGAGTTGTTCGACGGGTGTGCGCTCGCGCACCTCGCCTCGTGGCGAGCGGTTTTCTGTGGTGGTCGTCGTGGTCGGGCGGATGCGAATGGCGACGCCATCGATGTGCATATCGATGAGCGTGCGGTCGTACTTGATCTTTGCTGCGCCTCCTGCGAGGTCGGCCTGTTTCTCGATCTTTTCGTTGTAGACGAAGATCGTCTCTTCTCCGCCTTCGACCGCCTTGAACGTCTTTCGTACTTCGAAGGCGACTGGCTTGCTAAAGTCGAACCGCAAAAGGACGTCGGGGCGCTGTGCGCCTTGCATGAGGAGTATCGCTGCGATCGATGTGATCAATTTGTCGTTCCGAGGGGCTGTTCGCCCTCTTTGATGTAACCGTTCTCGCGCAGGAGCTCCTCGCGCCCGGCTGCGCTCTTGTACTTTGCGCGCTCCTTGATGAGTTGTGCGCGCTCGTTCTCTGCGCGCTCCATGTCTTTGAGCGAGTCTTTCGCCAGAGCGCGCTCGTGTTGGTACCTGCCCCAAGGCTCTCGGGCCAAGTAGGCGCCGAGCGTGAGCGCAGCGCAGGTGAACACGATCCAATAGACGGCCTTCTTCATGCCTGGTTTCCTCCTTCCGTGGAGAGTCCTATTGTATCAGACGGTCCGGACGAGGATCATGTTGGTGTTTCCTGGCACTCCGGCGGGGACTCCTGCGGTGACCACGACCTTTTCGCCGGGTTTGACCCTCTTCAGCCTCTTGAAGGCGTCGATGGTCGCCTTGACGGCCTCATCGGTGCCCTTTGGGAGGCTTGCGTAGACTGCCTCAACTCCCCAGACGACGCTCATTTGCCTGTGGGTCTTCTTGCTCCAGCAGACACAGAGGAGCGGAAGTTCTGGGCGGTAGCGGCTGACCATCCGCGGGGTGAGTCCGCTCGTCGTGCTGACGAGGATCGCTGCGGTCCGAAGGCCTTCGGAAATGGCGACGGCCGCACGGGCGACTGAGTCGGTCTCGAGGTCTTCGAGGCGTCCGGACTCGATAAAGGCATCGATGCTTTGTTCTGCGCGCACGGCGATGCGCGACATCGTCTTGACCGCGTCGAGGGGATATGCGCCCGTCGCGGTCTCACCGCTGAGCATGACGGCGTCGGTGCCATCGAGGATGGCGTTGGCGACGTCCGTCGCCTCGGCGCGCGTGGGACGCGGAGACGCGATCATGCTCTCGAGCATTTGTGTCGCGGTTATGACGGGCTTGGCGAACGCGTTGCCGACGTTTATGATGCGCTTTTGTGCCAGCGGCACGTCTTCCAGCGGCATTTGCAGCCCGAGGTCGCCGCGCGCGACCATGAGGACGTCGGCGGCCTGTGCGATCTCTTCTATCTGATCGAGCGCCTCGCTCGTCTCGATCTTCGCGACGACCTTGACGGCCTTGTCCTTTCGATCGATCAGTCTTCGGAGCTCCTTGATGTCCTTGGCTCGTCGCACGTAACTCAGCGCGATGAAGTCTGCTCCGACGTTGAGAGCGTGCTTTAGGTCTTCCTTGTCCTGCTCGGTGATCGACGGCACATCGAACGATTTGCCCACGAGCGTGAGGCCTTGTCGCGAGCGAACCGTGCCGCCACAGAGCGCAGTACAAGCGATCGTCTCGCCTTGCTTTTTGACCGCCTTGATCTCGACGCCGCCATCGCCGATCATCAGTCGTACGCCGGGCTTGATCGCCGCCCACATGCGAGGGTTCGGGACGGTGAGGGTGGATTTGCCTTTCTTGTGGCCGAGGGTCAGGGAGGCGCCCGCCCGGATGCGGATCTCGCCGCCAGGTATCTCGCCTATGCGGAACTTAGGCCCTTGGAGGTCGATGAGCAGACCGATCGGATCGACCTTTGGCTGGAGCTCCTCGATCCACTTGACCCACTTGCGGCGCGTCGCCCAATCGCCGTGGCTGCAGTTGATGCGCGCGACGTTCATCCCCGCGTCGATCAGTGACTTGACCTTCGCCTTGCTGTCCACAGCGGGGCCAAGCGTACAGACGATCTTTGTGCGTCGGTCTTTCACCTAAGTTCGGGACGGTCGTCGGGGCCGAGACGCACCTAGCGCTGACCGGCCCAGAGTCTTTCGAACTCTGTGACCATCGCGTCGATCGCGTCGAACCCGCCTCTCCAAAACTCTTCGCTACGCAGGTCCACGTCGAGGATGCCCATGAGTTCGTAGGGATCTTTCGATCCTCCTAACTTGAGGACGTCGACGTAACTCTTGGCGAACTCCGGGCCGGCCTGCTTGGCCTTTTGGTAGAGCGAGAGCGTGAGCAGTTCGCCGAACGAATAGGCATAGACATAGAACGGCGCGAAGAAGAAGTGCCCGACGTAGAGCCACCAACACTTGTGCTGCTCGCCGAGCGTGAGGCCGTCACCGAACATGGACTGCATCTCGTCCTGCCAAATCTCGCGGAAGCGGTCTCTGGGGAGTTCTCCCTTTTCTCTTCGCTCGGTATGGCAGCGTTGCTCGAAGCGGAACATTGCGGCTTGCCGGTGGACGCTTGCGAAGATGCCTTCGATCTTCTCGGCATAGAGCGCGAGCCTGTCCTTATCGCTTGCGTCCTTGATGACGTCTTCGAAGACCAGCATCTCGCCGAAGATGCTGGCGAGTTCGGCGAGGGGGAGCGTGCCGTGGAAGTTGAACTCCGTCTGACCTCTGCTGAAACTCGCGTGGACGCCGTGGCCGAGTTCGTGGGCGAGGGTCATGACATCACTGAGCTTGCCCAGGTAGGTCATAAGCACGACGGGGTGTGTGTCCGGCGTGTTGTAGTTGCAGAACGCGCCGCCCGTCTTACCGTCGCGCGGTTCGGCGTCGATCCAGTTCTTTTCAAAGAACTCCTCGGCTCGGTCTTTGACTTCGGGCGAGAACGCTTGGAACGCGTCGAGGACTGTGCTTTTCGCGTCGGTCCATCCGACGTGCTTCTCCGCCTCGAAGAGAGGCGCGTAGCGGTCAATGTGCGTCAGGCCCTTGATGCCGAGTATCTGCGACTTGACCTTGTAGTAGCGGGACACGAGGTCGCCGCGCTCGCGGCAGAGGCGCATGACGATATCGACTGTGGCTTTGTCCAGTTCGTTGGCGAGGTGGCGAGACTGTTCGGCGTACTCGTACTTTCGAAGTTTGTCGGAGACACGCTTGTCCGCGAGCAGCGTGTTGTACGTGTATACGATGACCTTCTCCAGGCTTTCGAGGCCAGCGGTCATCGCGTCGGCAGCGGCTTGGCGGACCGCACGATCTGCGTCGCGGAGTTTTGTGATCGTCTCTTCGAGGCTGAGGCTTTCTTGTTTGTTCGAGTTGGGGTCTTTGTAGGTGCACTTGAGCGCGGCTGTCAGTTCATCGTGTAGTCGGACCCATGCCCGGCCTCCGGTGTTTGAGAGTTCCTCCATGACGACCTCTTCGGGCTCGGTCAGGATGTACGGGGCGTAGGTGCGAGAGGTCGAGACGTAGTGGACGTAGTTTTCGAGCGCGGGGTCTCTGAGGCACTTCTCGATGTACTCCTGCGGGGCCTTAAGGAGTTCGAGTTCGAAGAACATGAGTTTGACGCGCAGTTCGCTCGCCTTTTCCATTTGCGCCTGCATGAACGCGGCGATTTCCTCATCGCTCGTGTTGGCTGCGAAGCGCAAGTGCGCGTAGTTGACGGGCTTGCCCGACTCGCTCACGAGGGCCTCGAGTTCCTTGATCGCTTCTGCGAGTTCTTTTGCGGCGAGCGAGCCGCTCTCGACCTTGCCGCGATACTTCTGCGCAAACGCGTCGGCGCGCCTGTGCGACTCGTTCCACGTCTCTTCGACTTTCGGGTCGTCGATGGACGCGAAGAGGGAGGAAAGGTCCCATTGGACGCCGCTTGCTGCGGCCTCGGGTGCAGTGGCGCTCATGCGCCCATTATGATAGTTTCGCGACCTTGGCCTTGCGCCTATCGGTCTTGAGTTTGGCGTCGATCGAGAGGAGGCCGCCTCCAAGGAAGATCATGACGATAGACATGACGAGAATGCACGTGGGATAGCCGACGGCAGCGAGCGGGTCTGTGCTCGTCGTCTTGACGAGCGATTCGGTGTTCTGCGCTCCCATGACGGCGGCGACCATCATCATGGAGCCGATGACGAGCGCGGCGACCCGCGTGGCGAGTCCGGCGATGAGGAGGACGCCGGCGACCAACTGGCCGACCATCGCTGCCTGTCCGACGTAGTGCTCGACGCCGAACGCATTTGCAAAGGACTCTGACGAGGCGTAGAACCCCTCCCCGCCCATCACGCCAAAGACGTTCTGGACGCCGTAGTACAGCATGATGACTCCTATCACGACGCGCATGAGGAGCAACGACCAACCGAGGGCCCTTTCTTCGCCCGAACCTGCCATACCTCTAGTTAGGACGTGGCTCACCGTGCTCTAGACGCCGGTGTTCCCTTTCGGCCTCCGCCGGTTCGTAGTGGAGGGTGACGTGGGCCCCGCCGAGGGCGTCGCTGAGTTCGTCCTCGATCTGTTCGGCCAGGTCGTGCGCTTGGACGAAAGTGAGGTCGTCGTCGAGCAGCACGTGGAGGGAGACGTACCGGACCTGGCCCGTCTCGCGCGTATGGAGGTTGTGGTAGCCGCGGACGTCCTCGTGGTCCTTGAGGACGCGCTCGAGGCTGGCGATGTCGTGAGACGGTAGGGAGCCGTCCATGAGGGGGTGGATGATGCGACGGAGTTGGCGCAGCGCGAAGAACGCACCGATCGCGGTGAAGGCGATGGCAAGCAACGGATCGAGCGGTGGCCAGAGCGTGAACTGGTAGACGACGAGGCCGATGAGGATTCCGGCTGACGCAAGCGAGTCGGAGCGGATGTGCTCGATCTCGCCTTGCAAGAGCGGGGACTTCGCGGTTTTGAGCGTCCTTCGGAGATAGGTCGCCACGAGGAAGTTCGCGACGAGCGCGTACGCAAGCGCGGCAATGCCGTAGACGGGAACGATGTCGTGCGGCTCAGCAAAGCGGTGGACTGACTGCCAGACGACTACTGCTGCAGTGAAGAGGACGACGAGCATTTGGAACGCACTGGCGATGAGTTCCGCTTTGCCATGGCCGAACGGGTGCTCTTCGTCCGGAGGCGCGGCTGCGATGCGCAGGGTCCAGACGACGGCGAGCGACATGAGGACGTCGATGAGAGACTGCAGTCCCTCCGCTAGGACGGACACGCTATCGCTGAGTGCGGCAGCGGCGAGTTTGATGGCGACCACGACAACGGTCGAGGCGAGCGCGACCTTCGCCGCTCTGTCGACCTTCCGTGCCGCTTCGGTGTTCTGCAAACTCGCCTGATTCTGGCACCTGGCACGGGTATCTTGGGGGTGCCTTATGTTGCGGGCCCTGACGGTAAAAGACGTCGCGACGATCGAGTCGTGTTCGGTCGTGTTCGGGCCCGGACTGTCTGTTCTGACCGGCGAGACTGGCGCGGGTAAGTCGTTGCTTGTGGACGCCATCGGACTGGCTTTGGGCGGTCGGGCGGACTCGGACCTCGTACGGTCTGGAGCGCGCAAGGCTGTGGTGTCCTTGTCGGCGTCCGTCAACGGGTCTGCTCTGTCGGTTTGCGAGGCAAACGGAGTCGAGGTCGAAGACGGCGAGATCGTTATTGTTCGTGAAGTCTCTGCCGAGGGGAGGTCCACGGTCCGGATCAATGGTCGATTGGCGTCGGTCGGCGTTCTGCGCTCGATCGGGGCTGAACTGGTCGATTTGCACGGGCAGCACGACCACCAAGCGCTCCTGGACGTCGAGCGGCAGATCGTGTTCCTGGACGAGTGGATCGGTGAGAAGGCGGCCTCGCTGCGCGAAGTGGTGGGCGCGATGCACAGCGAGTGCGAGAGCCAGCGACGCAGGCTCGCGACTTTGAGATCGGACAGGCGGGACATCGAGCAGAGGCTGGACATGCTGCGGTTCCAGGTCGAGGAGATCGGTTCGGTCGGCCCTGTGGCGGGCGAATACGAAGAACTTGAGGCGCGGATCGCACGGTTGCGGCACTCCGAGCGGCTCGTCTCCGCTTCGAGCAGCGCGCTCGACGCCTTGAGCGAAGGCGAAGGTGCGGGTATCGAACGACTGGGCGCAAGCCTTCGCTCGCTCGAGGACTGTTCTTCGCTCGATCCCTCCATCGAAAATGTCATCGATCCGCTGCGCGAGTCGCTGTTCTCACTCGAGGACGCCGTGCGCCGGTTGCGCGAATACGTGGACACGCTCGAGCGCGACCCTGCTGCACTCGAGGAGGCTGCTGGCCGCCTCGACTCATTAAAGCGATTGCGAAAGAAGTACGGCGAAAATGAGAGCGCGGTGCTTGCGTTTCTCGACGCGGCAAGGCAGGAACTCGCCGTGATGGAGGGCTGTGGCGTCAGCGAGGAGGAGGTCGTCGCGCTTCTCACGGAGTCGGAGAAGCGCCTCCAGGCGAAAGCGGCCGAACTAACGAAGATCAGGCTGCGGGCGGCTCAGGAGTTCTCGAGCATTGTGACCAAGCACGCACGCGAACTCGCTATGGAGAAGGCGGAGTTCGAGGTCAGGGTTTCACCCAAGCCTGTGGCGTCAGACGGCGCCGATTCCGTCGAGTTCTACTTCACGGCGAACCCGGGAGACCCACCGAGACCGATGGCGAAGGTGGCAAGCGGAGGTGAGATTTCACGCATCATGCTCGCGATCAAAGTCGCCTCGGCGGGACGCGCCGGCGTGCCGACGCTGATCTTCGATGAGGTGGACACGGGCTTGAGCGGCCGGGCGGCGGCGGTGACGGCTACAAAACTGCGCGACCTCGCCCACCACTATCAGGTGCTGTCGATCAGCCACCTGCCACAGATCGCAGGGAGGGCGGACACCCACTTCCGGATCGAGAAGCGGGTGAAGGGCGGGCGGTCTTCGACGGAGGTCGTGGAACTAGAGGGCGAGGAGCGCGTTTCTGAGGTGGCAAGGATGCTTGCCGGCGAGAAAGTGGGCGAGGCGGCGTTGGCGAACGCACGGGACTTGATCGGTTAGAGCAAACCCTGGGTGCCCCGGAGCGTCTGAATCGGCGGAGGACAATTCAGATGCTGACTTCGACGCTTTTGGCAGTGGCCCTCGTTGCCCCGCCGACCCTAGTTGAGACCAAGATTACGGCCGCTTCGCTCTTTAAGAACGGATATGCGGTGGTCGTGCGCTCTGCTCCCTTGAACGGTGAGGGCGAGGTCCTCATTGAGAACCCGCCCCGTTCGGTGCTGGGGACGCTCTGGGTGACAGCGAGCCGTGGAGTGACGATCGACTCGGTCGTGACGACGACGGTGACCAAGGAGGTGACTGCGAGCATCGGATCGCTCGATGCCCTCTTGGACGCGAACCAAGGCAAGATGTTGACCTTGTGGATCGTGCAGCCTGGGGACAACAAGCCGACGGGACATTTCGGGGAGCTCGTCAGTTCTACGGGAACGCTAGTCGTGATGAAGGTGGAAGACGGAACGACGCGGGCATTTCAAAAGAACCGCGTCTATGAGGTGACGTCCTTGTCTGGAGACCTTGTCTACCAGGTCAAGGGTGAGTCGCGGAGCATCGCGCTGCGCGTTAGAGCCCGAGGCAGTGGCAGCATCATGGTGCTGAGCCTGGAGCGCGGGTTGACGTGGGCGCCAGGCTACCACGTCGACATTTCGGACGAGAAGAAACTGAAGGTCACTTCGAAGGCGACGATCATCAACGACCTTGGGAAGATCGAGAACATCGACTTGAAACTGATCACGGGCTTCCCGCACGTGCGCTTCATCAACGCTTGGGACCCCCTGACCAGCGGTATGAACGTCGACCAGTTCGTACAGGGTTTGATGACAGCGGGAGCGGCCGCTGCTGACGCCGCGCCGATGGCACAGAACGCGTACGCAGGCCGTGTGGCTGAAGGCGGCGCGTTCGGCGGAGGCTTCGAGCCGTTCGATCCGGGCCAACTCGAGGGACAGCAACTTGAGGACCTTTTCTTCTACACGCTGCCGAAGGTGACGCTCGACAAGGGCGAGCGCGGCTACTTTGTTCAGTTCCAAGAGGAGGCGGACTATGAGCACGTCTATACGCTCGATCTTCCTGAGACCGGTTGGGCGACGAACGAGAACGAGTACCGGGCGATGCCAACTGTAGACTCGGTCTACGACGTGTGGCACACGCTGGAGTTCACGAACCCCTCGACGTTTCCCTTGACGACCGGCGCGGCAACGACGTTCAAAGAGGGACAGATCATCGGGCAGGACATGCTCAACTACACGGCGCCGAAAAGCAAGGCGGCTTTGAAGATCACGAAGGCGCTGGACATTCGGCCGGACGTCGTCGAGGAGGAGGTGTCGCGGCAGATCGCGGCGATCCCTCGCACGAACTACACACGCGCCTACGACCTGGTGACGGCGAAAGGCACGGTCCAGATCGTGAACTACAAGTCGAAGGAGGTCAAGGTGAAGGTCTACAAGCAGTTGGTCGGCGAAGTCACTTCGACCTCCCACGCGGGCGAAGTGACGAAGAACAAGATCGGCCTGCGGTCGGTCAACCCCAACTCTGAGATCCGTTGGACGTTAACGCTGAAGCCTGGCGAAAAGG
>CAZGXW010000061.1:0-15457 GCA_964529975.1 uncultured Fimbriimonadaceae bacterium | reverse complement strand
GCGCGGCCGTGTCTCGCACGAATACACGGTTGCGACCTTGCCCTGGGCGTGCGCCGACCGGATGATCCCGAGCGCGGTCCCGTGTCCAGCAGTGGCCAGAGAACCCGTGTTGCAGATCGTCAGCACCCGTGCGCCCTCTGGCACGAGAGATGAACCGTTCTGGCCGATGAGCAAGTTCATCTCGAGGTCCTCGCGCTCGATCGCTTGAGCCTCTGCCAAGACCGCCTCGAACGAACGGTCGGCCAAGCCTGCGACGCGGTCCAGCGCCCAAAACAGGTTCACTGCGGTCGGCCTTGAAGCAGCCAACCCTGCGCGGGCCAATTCAAAGTCGGCGCCCGAAGCGACGGCCAACGCCATTCCATATCCGGCAGCAACGCCGATCGCAGGCGCCCCCCGAACAGCCATGTCGCGAATCGCGTCCCGGACCTCTTCCCAGGTGCCCAGCCGCAACCACTCGACCCGTCCGGGCAACAAACGTTGGTCCAAAAGCATGAGCGCCCCGCCCTTCCACTCCATTGCCCGAACCGACATTGGCCTGATCGTACCAGCGGGCACCGGGTAACACTCGAAAGTGAGAGTCGTGCTCTACGAAGACAACTTGATGTGGTCGGTTCGGACTAAGAACGGGCTCCAGGCTATGGGGCACGAAGTCACAGTCCAGGGCAAACCGACGGACGACTTGCCGGGTGCGGACCTCGCAATCGTCAATCTCGGAGCCAAGGGGTTCGACGCGTTCGAGTTGGTCGGTCGCCTTCGACAAGGGGGCGTCTTGACTCTTGGACACGTCGGACACAAGGAGAAGGATCTGTGGCAGAAAGGACTAGAGGCGGGGTGCACTAAGGTCGTGAGCAACGGTTCGCTCGCCAACCGCCTCGTTGCGGTCATCTCGGAGCTGAAGATCCCCCAAGACTCATGACTCGGGACTCTCGACTCCAGTAACATAGGATCAGAGATGAACAAGGTCTATAACGACGCAAAGTCCGCGCTCGACGGCCTGCTCGTCGACGGCATGACGATCATGTCAGGTGGGTTCGGCCTGTGCGGAATCCCGGAGAACCTCATCGTCGCTGTGCGCGATTCGGGGGTCAAGGACATCACCGTCATTAGCAACAACTGCGGCGTCGACGACTTTGGAATGGGCCTCCTGTTGCAGACTCGGCAGATTAAGAAGATGGTGTCCAGTTACGTCGGGGAGAACGAGGAGTTCGAACGGCAGTATCTGAACGGCGAACTCGAGCTCGAGTTCAATCCCCAAGGCACGCTCGCCGAACGAATCCGCGCCGGCGGCGCAGGCATCCCCGCGTTCTTCGTGCGCACGGGGTACGGAACGATCATCGCCGACGGCAAGGAGACGCGCGAGATCAACGGCGAGATGTACGTCTTGGAGACGGGCCTCTTCGCAGACCTGGCCATCGTTAAGGCACAGCGCGGCGACCGATGGGGCAACCTGCAGTTCAACAAGACGGCCCGCAACTTCAACCCGATGATGGCGACAGCCGCCAAGGTCACGGTGGCCGAAGTCGAAGACCTTGTGGAGATTGGCCAGATCAGTGGCGACGAGATCCATACTCCTTCGATCTTTGTCGACCGAATCATCAAGGGCCAACGATACGAAAAACGAATCGAACGTGCCACTACCAGGCCCAGAACCTAGTCGACAACGTACGCGCCATCTTGTGCCACCCGATAAGATGGAACGACGCGCGTTGCTTCGAACTTGTCGTAAGCGACTCTGATTTCGTCCCACAACTTGTGCCACTCAGGATCACGATGCTCTGACTTGAGCTCTGCGAGGTTCCGCTCTGTCATCTCGCAAGGAAACACGTGGACGGAGATACGCCCCTGACCCCCTTCGCGCGCCGACGTAGCAAACGTCCATATCTCCTCAATCGCCGGGTCTCCCATCGCAAGGCAACCTATGCTCACGTTGCTACCGTGGATGAAAATGTCAAACCCAGGTTTCTCGAGATCGGAGCGGACTTTGTCCGAGGTGTTCGGGTAGTTCAGTCCAAGCGACAAGTGGTACGAGCTGTTCGGATTGAACCGGTCGATCTCGTAAAGTCCTTCCGGCACTTGCCTGTCGCCTTCCTTCCTCTTTGGGCCGGGGCCACCAGACATCGCCAAGATCGGATACGTCGCGACCAGCCGCATCGGCTCTTTGCTTGAGATCGCGCCCCAAATCTCGACCGTACGCTCCGCCTTGAACGCTCGGATGTAGATTCGCTTTGGTACGCCCTCAAACTGCGCGACCTTGGCCTTCTTCTCGATGATTGGCTTGGTACGCTCGATGGCGGTTGCCGCACGCTCACTGCCGCCCGAAGACCGACAACCGAATGCCAACACAAGAAGAACGACCCAGCCCACGCTCCTCACGCCCTCAAGGATACAATAGGCCATGCCATTGACCCGCGAACAACTCGCCATGCGCGCCGCAAAGGAACTGCGCGACGGCTACTACGTCAACCTGGGCATCGGCATCCCCACGCTCGTCGCGAACTACGTCCCTGCCGGCGTAGAGGTCGTTCTCCAGAGCGAGAACGGCATGCTCGGCATGGGCCCGTTCCCGTTCGAAGGCGAGGAGGACCCGGACCTCATCAACGCGGGCAAGCAGACGATCACCGAGATTCCCGGCACCGCCTACTTCAGCAGCGCCGACTCGTTCGGCATGATCCGCGGTGGACACATCGATTTGGCCATCCTTGGGGCGATGGAAGTCAGCGAGCACGGCGACATCGCCAACTGGATGATTCCGGGCAAACTCGTCAAGGGCATGGGCGGAGCGATGGACCTCGTCGCGGGCGTCAAGCGCGTCGTCGTCGTCATGGCCCATACGAACAAGGAAGGCGAATCAAAGGTGCTGATCAACTGCACGCTTCCGCTCACCGGAAAGGCGTGCATCGATCTCGTCATCACCGACCTGTGCGTGTTCGAGGTCGATCGCGGCAAGGGATTGAAACTTATCGAGCTCGCCGAGGGTGTCACGCTCGACGAAGTCAAGGCGAAGACTGAGGCGGCGTTTGCGGTCGCCGAGAACCTGACGACCGTCCCCGTCTAACTTCGCTCTAGCCGACCGATCGGCCCGCGCGCGGCGTTCGCAAACCGCGTGTTGCCCTCGTTCGCGAGCGGCCGCAAGAGCTCCAGCGCAGCCTTGTCGCCGTACTGGGCCAGCGCGTTCGCTGCGGCAAGGCGAGGCTGGTTCGAGCCATGGTCGCGCACGATCGCTATTAGAGCGTTGTAGACCTCTCGCGAGCCTGGCGCGTCTTTGAGCGTCCCAAGCCGGCGCGTCGCGTCCATGCGTAGAGCCGTGTTCGTCGAACTCTTCAACGTCTCAAGGCAGATCTGCCTCACGCGGTCGGGATCGGACCTCTGCCACTGGTCGAGCGCGAAAGTCTTGAAGGACTCGATCGGCTCGTCTGCACGCCACGCCCTGTCGACCAAAGAGGCATCGTTCGTCAGTCGGTACAAGGATGAAAGCGCAGAGAACCGGATGCGAGGGTTCGTGTCCGTCTCCATCACCGACCGCAGTTTCGCGACGACCTCGGGCGAAGAAGGCACGGAGCCCAACCTCGACACTGCAGAGTTGGCGATCCGCCGGTCGGCGTCGTCCACAAGGGCGATCCACGCCGCGACGGCGTCACGCGGATACAAGTTCGCAAGGCGTATGCGCAGCGTTCCGACCTTCTCTTCGCGCATGAGCCCGTCGATCGCCGAAGCGCTCACCGACCGCATGGCGCCGAGCAACGTATCCCTGGCGGCCGCCGAAGGAGCCGCGCGGTACGCAGCGAGCGCAGACTCGTCGGGAAACGCGGGCGATCCGTTGATCTGCGCCATCACTCTTCGTTCCGGATCGATCAACACCGGTCCCGTCCCAGGAAGGTCGAGCGATGCGGAGGCACCATCGATCGCCAGTTTGTGCACGCTCCACTTGCCATCGTTGAACTGCCACACAGGCACGTCGAGCCGCCACGACTCTTGCTGCGTCAAAGTCACACGGTTGCCCGTGACCGTCGCGTTGAGGATCGGCACGCCCTCACGATGGAACCACTGGTTCTCAAACCACTCCAGCGACATTCCGCTCGATTCGCCCATCGCCGCAAAGAACTGTCGCGTCGTCACCGCTTGGAACTTGTGCTTCGTCAAGTAGTGCTTGACGCCTTTCCAGAACGCCTCCTCCCCCATCACGTCGATCAACATGTGCATCCGCGCCCCACCGCCGGAATACGAGGGCGAACGGAACATCCGGTCAGGGTCCGATCCGTAGTCCTGCAGAACGACAGGCGCGCGGTCGGTGCGCGACGCCGAGAACCCGCTCGACACCGTCGATTTTCGATCCAGTTCGAACTCGCCCAATCCCTGCGACTCCCGCGTCCAAAAGTCCGGCAACAGCGACGCGAACCCCTCGTTGAGCCACATGTGAGACCACGTCGCACACGTCACCACGTCCCCGAACCACTGGTGCGCGAGTTCGTGCGCCACAAGCCCGGTCGACGAAACCAACGGTTGCTCCGACGGCAAATGCAGCGTCGAGATGTTGTTCGTCACCATCGTCGTGTGCTCCATGCCGCCAGTCACAAAAACGCCCACGACCAACTGCGAGAACCGCTCGAACGGATATGGCACGCCGGTCAACCGGTTGAAGTACTCCAACATCTTCGCCGTACCCGCGAACGACGCGCGACCCATGTCGGCGAGGCCCTCGGGATAGTAGTACTCGACAGGAAGATCGCCAACATACTCGACCTCCTTGCCGTACTTTGCGACAGCGAAAGCGATCAGGTACGTCGAGTGCGGCTGGTTCATCTTCCAGTGGTACGTCCACTCGTTCGCTTGTCTGTCAGTACCAACAAGGATCCCGTTGCTCACCGCCGTATACCCAGGTTTGCACGCGATCCACGCCTCGCTCGTCGCCTTGTCGTCGGGGAAGTCGTAAGTGACGAGCCACTGGCGGTTGTACTCCGGCTCGCCCTTACTGTAGATCATCGAGGAACGAGCCGGCCAAGCGTCGCGCTCGTGCACGAAGTACAGTCCGCCCGTTGGCCTGCCCGAATACCGGACGAGCACGTCGAGCCTATCACCTTTGTTGAACGCCCGAGGGAAATCGACGTGCAAACGCGTCCCCTCCAAGCGGAAGCCCGCGGTCTGACCGTTCACGCTGGCCGACTTGATCTGCAAACCCTGAGAATCGAACCAAACGCTCCTGGTCCCGTCCGCCAACGGCACGATCGTGTTCGTCACCTGGGCGTCAAACGTCCGTCGGTCCTCGTTGAACCACAACTTGAACGCGACGTGCTGCAGGTCGTACGTGCGCTCCCGCGGCTGCGCAAGAGCAGACGCGCCAATGAACAGCGAAACAACAAAGACCAGGCTCCTGCGGACCATTGCAGGAGTTTACTTGTCTAACGCGCTCGAAGTGCCGCGACCGCGCCCTCGGCCGTGCGCCGAACCATGAACAGCGAGTGCTGCGTCAGTGGCTCGATCTCCGCAAGGGCCGCTTTGTCGCCGAACTGCACGAGCGAGTTGATCGCCGAAGTCAGGGCGCCGAAAGAGCCTTCCTTCGTGACCGCGACCAACAAGTTGTACGCCTCTCGCGAACCTGCGACGTCCTTCAGGCGGCCGAGGTGACGGATCGCCGCCACACGCACGATCTCATTGAGAGGCTGCTTGAGTTGCTGGATGCAGACCTGTCGCGCACGGTCCGGGTCGTTCAGGACCCACCACTCGAGCGCGAAGAGGCGCAGCCCCTCGTCCGTCGACTGGATCTGCCACGCTTTGTCTGCGAGCGAACTGTCCTTCGTCGCCCCTGCGAGCGCGCGCACGGCCACAGCCCGCAACCGTGGGTTCTTGTCGTTCTCCCACACGTCGCGCAGTCGCACCAATACCTCGGGCGTCATTTCGCAAGCGGACAGCCGCATCGTCGCGTTGGCCGCGATCTCGGCGTTGCCGACACGCGACTCTGCAATCAAAAAGGCCTCGTCACCGCGCCCGAACGCCTGAAGCATCGCGACCTTCACCGGCACCGACCGCTCCGAGTTGTACACGGCCTGCTTCTCGACGGTCGTCCAACCGTTCATGCGTGGGATCAGACGCGCCTTCGTCGCTGCGTTCGGAGAAAGCCGCAACATCGCCGCAACATCCTCTTTCGAAACGTCGGGCTCTCGCTCGATCTGCATCATCAAGCGGCCCTCAGGGTCGACCATCACGGCCGCGCCAGAAAGCGGCCCGAGATCGATCGTCACCGACGCGCCCTCGAGATTCGCAGTGTGCATCGTCCAACGACCGTCGCGGAACACGCCGACCGGCACATCGACCGCAAAGTGCGGCTCGCGCTGCGAAAGCGTCAGAATCGTCCCCTCGAGGGTCGCCGTGACGCGGGGCGCACCTGCCTGATAGAACCACTGCTTCCGAAACTGCTCCAGATCCTTGCCGGAACTTGCCCCAAACGACGCGAACAGGACCTCCGTCGTCACGTTTTGGAACTTGTACTGTTCCAAGTACGCCTTGGTCGCCTTCCAAAAGGCGGGCTCGCCCAAGACGTCCATCAACATGAACATGCGCGCCGCGCCGCCGCCATAGGCGTTGCCGTCGAACATGTCCATCGGGATCTGATAGTCGTCCGAGACCATCGGCCGAGACGACCCAAGGGCCGCGCCTAGCGCGCCCTGCAGCGTCCC
This sequence comes from uncultured Fimbriimonadaceae bacterium, assembly GCA_964529975.1. Lineage (GTDB taxonomy): Bacteria > Armatimonadota > Fimbriimonadia > Fimbriimonadales > Fimbriimonadaceae > JADFMN01. Next base: position 8,786 of record CAZGXW010000061.1, on the reverse strand, counting down.
GTAGCGCGCCAACTCGTAAGCGTCCTGCCCATGCTTCTCGCGCACGTAGAACGCGGGCAAGAACGACGCCCAGCCTTCGTTCGTCCAGATGTGCGACCAGTCGCGACACGTCACCGTGTCCCCGAACCACTGGTGCGCGAGTTCGTGCAAGACCAAACCCTCGGAAGAGGCCAACGGCTTCTCATACGCTTCGTGCAAGGTGCCGATCGTGTTCGTCACCATCGTGATGTTCTCCATGCCGCCGAACATGTAATCGCTTACAACGGCCTGCGAGAACTTCGCGTACGGATACCGAACGCCGGTCAGTGTGCTGAAGAAGCGCACCATGTCCGCTGTCCCGCCGAACGATGACTCGCCCATCGAGCGCAGGCCCTTCGGCACCAGCCACATCACGTCAAGTCCGTCCCACTTCTCCGTCCCGATCTCGTACTCGCCCACGATGAACGAGATCAGATAGGTCACGTGCGGCTGGCGCATCCGCCAGTGATAGGTCCACCCATCCTCGTGCTTGTCGACGCGCTCCAGCGCGCCGTTCGAAAGCGCGTACTCGCCGGGCTTCACCGTAATGTGCGCCGTCGTCGTCGCCTTGTCGTTCGGGAAGTCCCAAGTCGGCAGCCAGTAGCGCGTGTCCTCCGCCTCGCCCTGCGTGTAAACCATGCCGGTCGTCGCCGGATACGCTCGCGCCGCTGGAACGAAGTAAACGCCCGCCGTCGGCTGCCCGTGGTACACGACGCGGATGTCAAGCCGCTCGCCCGCTGAAGCCTGCTGGTTGAGCAAGACTTTCAGCGTCTCGCCCGTGTGCCGGAACTGGGCAGGCTGTCCGTTCACCGTCACGCGCCGCACGTTCAACTTCCCGCAGTCCAAATCGATCTCGTTCGTCGCCTTGAAGGGCGCGAGCGTGTTCGTCACATCGCCGAAGATCGCGGCCTTGTCCGTGTCGAACGAGAGCGACCAGTCGACATGGATGAGGTCGTAAGTCCGCTCGCGGTCCGCCGCAGTACACAGGGCGGCAAGGAGCGCGACGACGAGGGAGAGCGCACGGCGCAGGGGCATGGGGCGATTCTACTGGTTCGCAAACCACCGGAGTGCCACAATCCAGGCGATGCCGTACCGAGTCCGACCCAACGTCCTCAAAATGGCGCCCTATTCGCCGGGCAAGCCAATCGAGGAGGTCCAACGCGAGCTCGGAATCACCGACGTCGTCAAACTCGCCAGTAACGAGAACCCACTCGGCCCTTCGCCCCTCGCCGTCGAAGCGGTCAAAGCCGCCACAAGCGGCATGAACATCTACCCGGACGCAAGTGGCCACAAGGTCCGAGAGGCTATCGCGGCGCACGTCGGGATCGACGCAAAGCACGTCATTCTGGGTAACGGAAGCGACGAGATCCTCAACGTCCTCGGCCAAGTCTTTCTCGATGGACCTGACCACCGCGCAGTCATGGGTTGGCCCTCGTTCCTCCGCTACCCCGCCACCGCGAACCTCGCCGATAGCCAGTGCGCCAAGGTGCCTCTTGACAAGAACTGGTGCCACGACATCGGCGCAATGGTCGAAGCGATCACGCCGGAAACGCGCCTCGTCTTCTTAGCAAACCCGAACAACCCGACGGGCACGCTCACCAAACAGCAAGACGTCGAACGGCTCATCGCTGCGCTTCCTGCGGGCGCGGTGCTCGTGCTCGACGAGGCGTACTACGAGTTTGCCAAGGACGTCGAGGGCTATCCCGATTCGCTCCAATGGGTGCGCGAGGGAAGGCCGGTCGTCGTCGTGCGCACGTTTAGCAAGTCCTACGGACTCGCTGGGATTCGCGTCGGCTACGGCTTCGCGCCGCTCGAGATCGTTGACGCTTACAACCGCGTGCGCGAGCCGTTCGACGTCAACTCCCTCGCCCAGGTCGCTGCGATCGCAGCCCTCAAGGACGAACAGCACCTGAAGAACACGCTCGTAACGAACAGGCAAGGAATGGCCACGATCGTCACGCGCATGAAAGAGCTCGGTCACAACACGGTCGAGTCCCACGCCAACTTCGTTTGTATCGAGGTCGGTGATGCAAAGCAAGTTGCAGACAAGCTCATGCACCAAGGCGTCATCGTCCGCTCCGGCCACGTCTTCGACATGCCCAACCACATCCGCGTCACCATCGGCACCCCTGCCGAGGTCGACCGTTTTCTCACTGCTTTCGAAGAGGTAAGGCACTCCGCCCCGTCCCCGTCATCCTGAGCGGATCGAAGGAGCCCGGGGACGGGGCGTTGCGCGCGGAATCTCCGCTCTGCAATCAGCACTCACCACAGGTAACCTCCAACCATGACCCTCACCCTCCGCGACCGCATCGCCGCGGACCACGCCAGCCTCACCGAGATCCGCCACGACCTCCACGCGCACCCGGAACTCATGTACCAAGAGCGCCGTACGAGCGAGGTCGTCCAAAGAGAACTCAAACAGGCCGGAATCCAGTTCACGCCGGGACTCGCGGGAGGCACAGGCGTCCTCGGCTTCATCCCTGCCACCGAGCCCAATCCCAAGACCGTCATGCTCCGCGCCGATATGGATGCGCTGCCAATCCTCGAAGAGACCGGCCTCCCATACGCGTCCACCAACCCAGGCGTCATGCACGCCTGCGGCCACGACGGCCACACCACGATCCTCATCGGCGCGGCACGTGCCATCCAAAACGAGAAGACCAGAAGGAACAACGTCCTCCTCGTCTTCCAGCCCGCCGAAGAAGGCGGCGCGGGTGGAAAGAAGATGTGCGAAGACGGTGTCCTCGACGGCCGCATCTATCCCGCCAAGGCTGATGTCGCTTACGGCTTGCACGGTTGGCCGACCGGAAGGGAAGGCGTTTATGGAGTCAAGAACGGCGCGATGCTCGCCGCCACCGACCAGTTTGTTGTCACGCTTAGCAGTCCCGGCGGACACGCCGCCGCACCCCACCTAACGAGCGACACCATCGTCGCCACGAGCCAGATCGTCAACGCGCTCCAGAGTGTCGCCAGTCGCAACATCGTCGCTACCGAAGGCTTTATCCTCACCGTGACCTACGTCAAGGGCGGCACAGCGCTCAACGTCATCCCGTCGAAGGTCGAACTCGGCGGAACGATGCGCACCCTCACGCCAGAAAGCCGCTCGCTCGGCAAGCAGCGCTTCTACGAGATCGTCGAAGGCGTCGGTCGCGCGCTCGGCGTCGAGACCGACATCGACTGGCACGAGGGCTACCCCGTGACGTTCAACGACACTTGGGCCACAGACCGCTACCGCAGCATCGCTGCTTCGGTGATCGGGGAACAACGCATGCAGGAAGAAAGGGCGCCTATCATGGGCGGGGAAGACTTCTCGTTCTACGGCCAACACGTGCCCGCGTGCTTCTTCTTCGTCGGCCTATGCCCGGCGGACAAAGAACACGTCGCGCCTGTCCACACCCCGCTCTTCAACTTCAACGACGCCGTCATCCCTGACGCCGTCGAGACCATGTCCCGCCTTGCCCTCGACCCGGTAGTTTGATAGCTGGACATGGGTCAAAGTACCCAAAACGACAACAAGTGTCGGGTATAGTGTCCGATGTCAACTGAAAAGACGACTTCGTACTTTGACAATCGGTAAGGGAGTGGAGCCCCTGAAGCCCACACAAGGCCAGAAAACGGGAGAAAAACGGGAGAAACTTGGACTCAAAAAACGGGAGAAAACGGGAAGAAAACGGGAGAACCTAGGCGCGGGCAAATGAGAGCAAGGACGAACCGCCGCTCTTAGCCTCAAACCCAGCAACCTCCGAACACCCCCAAAGGTACATTCAGAACCCATGGATCCCATAAGGGAACTCGACGTCCTCATCCGAGCCAAGTACCCCATCGTCTATGTCGTGACCTGGGAAGAGAGGCGCGTCGAGGAGGCCGTCAAAGCCATCTCCGACAAACTCCAACGAAAACTGCACACCTGGAGCGTCACCCAGGGGATGAAGCCGCCCGTCACCCGCACGAGCGGGCCGGTGAAACCATCGAGCCTCCCCAGCGAACTTGAGGCGCTCGCGCAGATCCACGAGGCCGAGGAGTTCACCGTCTTCGTCCTGAAGGACTTCCACGCGTACATGAAGGACTCTCGAGTGGTGCGCCTCCTGCGCGACCTCGCGATGCGGCTCAGGGGTCGCGCACAGACCCTGTTCATCGTTTCGCCGGTCCTCAATCTGCCGACCGAACTGGAGAAGGACGTCACCGTCATCGAGTTTCCGCTGCCCGGCGCCGACGAGATCGAGAAGCAACTCGACGAGGCGATCGCCGCGATGAAGGACAACAAGAGCGTCGACGTGTCGCTCGACAAGGACACGCGCGAACTGATAGTCCATTCCGCGGCGGGTCTCACACGAGACGAGATCGAGAGCGCGCTCGCGAGAAGCCTCGTCGAGCAGAAGAAACTCACCGTCGACACGATCATCGAGGAAAAGAAGCAGATCGTCCGCAAAACGGGAATGCTGGAGTTCTATCCGGCCGACAAGTCTCTGAAGGACGTCGGCGGACTGGAACTCCTCAAAGAGTGGCTGGAGAGCAGATCCAAGTCGTTCACCGACGCGGCGCGAGAGTTCGGAATCCCATCGCCAAAGGGAATCCTCCTCCTCGGAGTACAGGGTTGCGGCAAGTCGCTGGTCGCAAAGGCGATCGCCGCGACGTGGAACCTCCCCATGCTCAAGATGGACGTCGGACGTATCTTCGGCTCGTATGTCGGCCAGAGCGAGCAGAACATGCGACGCGCGATCAGCATCGCCGAGTCGCTCGCACCGTGCGTGCTCTGGATGGACGAGATGGAGAAGGGATTCGCCGGCGTCGGCGGAGGCAGCGTCAGCGATAGTGGCACCACGGCCCGAGTGTTCGCGACGTTCCTCACCTGGATGCAGGAGAAGACCAAGCCGGTCTTCCTCGTGGCGACGGCGAACGACGTCTCGGCGCTCCCGCCGGAACTCCTCCGCAAAGGCCGCTTCGACGAGATCTTCTTCATCGACCTGCCGGAACTCGAAGACCGCAAGGAGATATTCAAGATCCACCTGAAGAAGCGCAACCGCAACCCGGCGAAGTTCAAGGTCGCCGACATCGCCAAGGCGAGCGCGGGCTACAGCGGAGCCGAGATCGAGCAAGTGGTCGTCGGAGCGCTCAACGAGGCGTTCGACAAGGGCCGCGAGATCAAGACCGAGGACATCCTCAAGGAGATCGAGCGACAGGTGCCGCTGAGCAGGATGATGGCCGAGGAGATCGCCGAACTCCGCAACTGGGCGCGCCTCCGCGCAAGGCCCAGCAGCAAGTACGACGGCGAAGTTTGATCGGCCCCCCTCGTCCTTAAGGACAGATGCCCGCGACACTCTTGGTCACGGACCCGCGTTGGACTTGGCGAGACTGGCTCAAGCAGAACCTCGCCGACCGCGACTACGTGTGCCTCGATGTCGCCGACGCCGACCACGGTCCGGCGGGTCGGGTGTTCCTGCTTAGGAACGGCAAAGTCCGCGATTGGAGGCTGGTTGGTTCGGTCTATGCAAACCGCAACCCCGTCGATCTGCTCGTCTCAGCTCAGCGGCTCATTTCAGAGGCAGAGAACCCTGTCATCTCCACGTTCGAGATGCGCGAATCGCCCGTATTGCGACAAATGGCCCTCGCGATTGCAGAAGTCGCGGGTGCGAGCGAGATCCTCGTGCCGGAGGGATCGAGTTTCGTGCACGAGCCGTGGCCAGTCGCGGCGACGCCGACGCAGATCAAAGAGGACTTGCCGAGCGCTGCGGTGCTCGCACACCGAAGGTCGAGGTGGCTCGAGATGCTCGAGTCGTGCTCGAGGCACACGCTCGAACTCGACCATATCGGTCTTTACGGCGTGCGCTTGGGGAGCGGCCGCCGTTTGCACGGCGCCCCGTTCGACAGTCTCGGCCTCCAGGTCGAAGTCTACGGTCAGACCCTGCTCGTCGTCACGGACCACGAGCCGGGCGAGGACGCGGCGAGCGACGCGCTCAACTTGGCGCACGCGACAAAGTTGCACCTGGTCTCGCCAGAGGCGTACAACGGGCTCGTGTGCAGTTTCGTGCGCGGGGACGGGGAGGACTTCGGAATCGGAGTGGTCGAGCAGATCGACTTTGAAAAGCGGACGGCATCGTTCCTCAACACGGCCGTGGCTCCCGCGCCTGTGCGGCTCGTGAGGATCGGATCCACCAGGATCGACGACACGGGCAAAGAGACCGGAGAGACCAAGCCCTGGGCGGTATAAACCACGCGATGCGCCTCTTCCTGGTCCGGCACGGACAGACGGCATGGAACGCCGCCCAGAGGGCGCAAGGTCACTGCGACACCGAACTGGACGAAGTAGGACTGCGACAGGCAGACCGGGTCGCCTTGGCGCTGCAAGGAGCGGAGTTCGAAAAGATCGTGAGCAGCGACTTGAAGAGGAGCGTGCAGACGGCTGAGCCGATCGCAGCCCTGAGCGGCCTCCCTCTGAATCTCGAGCCGGGTCTGCGCGAGAGACACTTTGGCGCCCTGGAGGGGCTCCCGTACGACGAAGTCCGTGCAAGGATAGCCGAAAAGGCTGTACAGATCGGGGCTGACGCTCACGAGACACAGCCGGACGGTGGAGAGTCGTACGTCGACGTTTGGAACCGCCTGGAGCGGGTCGTTGGATTGTTCACTGTGCCGTCCGTGGTCGTCTCGCACGGCGGGACGCTCGGCTTGCTGTTGGCAAAGTTGACGGGCGGAGGGTTTGACGAGGCGCGCGCATTTCGGTTTGCCAACGCGTCGATCACAGAGGTCGAACGCACTGGGGGCATCTGGTCGATCGTGCGCCAGAACGACTCGTCGCACTTGGAGGTCGCGCGTGAAGGTTTCGGAACAGGCGCGTAAAGTCCTGCCGATCGTTGCGAGTGTCGTCATGCTCTCGCTGGCGTTTCCGCCCGCGAACGTGTCGCTCTTGGTGCTGGTCGCGCTCGCACCGTGGTTGGCTTCTCTGCGCGACACGGACGCCAAGGGCGCGAAGCGGTCGGGATACTTGTTCGGACTGCTCTACTTCCTGTTCCAGATGTTCTGGCTGGTCCCGTTCGTAGCGAAGTGGACGAACAGCGTCGCGCTTGCGTGCGTCCCTTGGGTCGCGGCCGCGTCGATCGCAGGGCTTTACTACATGTGGGCGGGCTGGCTTGTGCACAAGTGCTGGCAATCGCGCGCCCACTGGGCGATCCCGCTCGTTTGGGCGGGCGTGGAGGCCTTTCGTTCGTACGTGATCGGCGTGGCGTTTCCGTGGGGCATCGTTGCGACACCGCTCGTGTGGTATCCCACTTTCGTCCAGCACGCGGCGTGGGGGACCGTGTTCTTCGTGAGCGCGACAGTCGTTATGATCAACGTCTTGCTCGCCGCGTTCGTGTGGCCGAGCAAGAAGGAGGAGCACAAGTTCTCCGGTCGTGAGGCGTTTCGGTACGTGACGCTGTTGATCGCGATCTTTGCGACGTCGGCGGTGCGTTTCAGCACGCCGAACCCAGGCACGAAGCGCGTCTACTCCATCGGCCAGACCGGCGTGGACATGGCGTTCGGCGACCCGGAGAAGCAGGCAGAAGACCTTAAGACGGCGACGGAGATAGTCAACGCCTTCGCCGCTTCGCAAGGAGCACAGACGGTCGTGTACCCCGAGGGGCTCGGTGAGCCGAGCACGTCTCTCCCCCCTGCCAACCCGGTGATCGTCGACGGAACAAGGTCTGTGGTGTTTGGAGGCAATCGGGTCGAAGGCGATGACGTGTTCCAGACGGCGTATGCGTTCGACGGCGAATGGAAGTTTGCGAACAAGACCCGGCTCGTGATCTTTGGAGAGTACGTGCCGTTCCGTGACTACTTGCCGTTCCTCAAGGGTTTCGACCTTCCAAGCGGAGACTTGACTCCGGCGCGGACGTTGACGACTTTGGAAGTGGACGGCGTAAAGACGGGTGCGCTGCTGTGCTTTGAAGGGATGTTCCCGGACCTAGCGGAGCGCCACTCGCGTAACGGGGCGCAAGTGCTGGTGCAGATGTCGATCGACGACTGGTACGCGCACACATGGGCGCACCAGCAACTCACGATGTCCTCGCTTTGGCGCCCGATTGAGAGCGGGCTGCCGCTTCTGCGGTCGGCGAGTATGGGCACGACTCTTTGGACGGACAGTCGGGGACGGGTGATGTCCAGGGCGGCCTTCGGGCAGACTTCGGCCTTGCGGGCCGAAGTGTCGGTTCCAGACAAGTCCGACGCCTTCGGGTACAGGTTCGGGTTCGTTTGGGTCTGCTGGCTAGCGATGGCTTGGGTCCATGTCAGGCACCTGATGAAGCGCTGACCCGCATGCCGACAATTAACCTGTCCCATGTCGCTCGTCGATCGCCGCACCGTGCTCTCTGACCTCGTCGTACAGGACGTGCCAGCCGCCGTGCGCACGACGATGTCCGAGGAGCAGTTGAAGGCTGTGCGGAGCGCCGCGGACAAGCGGCACGCTGTCGACGTCCGGTTCACGGTGCCGCTGCTCTTCACGCGGCTGTACATCGTGTTCTTGGTCGGGCGCGACACGCGCACGAGCGCGATCGAGCAGGACAGGGAGCGGCGGGCGAACGCTGGGGTGCACCTCTCGACCGCGGCGATCGCGACGATGGCCGTCGTGGCCGTCATTGCGGCCGCTGTGATCTTGTACGTCGTGAAGTCCCGCGCTGGGATCAACCTCTTCGACGGTCACGCGAGCGATATCTTACCGATTGCGAAGTAGCGCAGTTTGGCGGACAGGGAGGGATTCGAACCCCCGGAGACTCGCGCCTCAACGGTTTTCAAGACCG
>CAZGXW010000060.1:0-15941 GCA_964529975.1 uncultured Fimbriimonadaceae bacterium | reverse complement strand
CGCGCCCTCCAAGGGCGAGTTCCTTGCCTCGAGAGGCTGTTCCCTTATACCCTATGGATTGTCGTTTTGGCAGGTGTTTTGGGTAGTAAGTCCTTGGGATAAGTGGGGATTTGTTCGGGGATTCGGGGGTCCGGAGGTTCGTGCTTGTTCGGGGTTGGGAGGTGGGGTTAGTGCAGAGTGAGAAGTGCAAGGAGGGGGATTTGCGGTTCGAATTGGGCTCGGTCGTTGAGTCGATTGGGTGTTCGGACAGAATGTTCGGGTGCGTGCGTTTGTAGCCGTCCCCTTGCCCGAACCGGTGGTCGACGGGCTGGTGCGCTTACAGGGCGAGATCGAGGCTGGTGCGCCGGGGTTCTACCGGTGGGTCGGCCGTGGACAGATCCACTTGACCCTTTACTTCCTGGGCGAGTTGGAGGACGCAGTTGCCGATCAAATCCGGAACGCGCTGCGTGGCGTCAAGGCGGACGGGCTCGCCCTGCGAGTGGACGGCATCGCGCTGTTGCCCGAGCGCAACACGCCGCGGATCGTGGCGGCAGGGATTGGCGGCGAACTGGACGCGCTCCTTCGTTTGCAGCAGAAGATCTCTGACACAGTGTTCCCTTTTGCGGCGTTCAAAGAAACTAGGAGGTACTACCCTCACGTGACCCTCGGGAGGCTGAAGCACGGAATGCCTGGGAACGCGAAGCAACTCAAACGCACGTTGGGCGAAGTCGTCTTGAAGGAGAGCGATGCGTTTCGGGTCGATGGCTTCGAACTTATGCAGAGCCACCTCGACCAAGGAGGTCCGCGCTATGAGACTATCGAGCGTTTTCCTCTTACTTAGTCTGTTAGTCGCCGGATGCTCCAAACCCAAGGCTCCCGCGATCGAGCCTTATCCGTGGGAAGGCAAAACGCTGGCCGTGGACATAGAGATAGATGGCCCGCTCGAAGACCAGCAGGCGGTCCGTTCGTTCCTCTACTACTTGACAGAGATGTACGGTCCGGGGCAGGACGCGTATGCCCCGATGGGCGAGACAAACGAGGCATTTGAAGGTCGCACCTTTTGGGACGCGGACGTGTGGCTTTTGCCTGCGCTGGCCTTGATCGAGCCAGAGACGGCGCGCGGGATCGTTGAACTGCGGTTGCGGCACGCGGACTCTCGCGTCTACGACGCCTGGGTTGGTGCCGGTCGACCGACCGCGTCGGGCGCGTCTTTTACCAGCGACCCCGGCCTTGTGTCGATGGCTCGTGCGAAACCGATCAAGTACCCATGGCAGGCGGGCCCAGACGGGAGCGAACTCAGCGAGCAGCCGACGCGGTTCGCCGAGCACGTGAGCGGAGACGTCGCGTGGGGCGTGTCGTTCGCCCACGAGCTCGGACTTGTCTCAGAAGAGGACGCCAGGCGCGTTATCGATGGAGTGGCCGCTTACTACTTGCACCGAGCGACTCTTGGGCCCGACCTGCGCGTCGGAATCCGTGATGTTGTGAGCGTCGACGAGTGGCACACCGGAGACGATTGCCTTTACACGAACGCGGTCGCGGACTGGGTGTTGCGCGAGTCGTTGGGTCGGGACATGTGGCCGGCTGACGCCATGCGCTTCCCTAGCGACTATTCCGGACTGACCGCGTACGATGGCGACACCCGGAAGGCGTACCAGCAGGCGGCCGCGCAATTGGTGTTGTGGCCGCTAGAGATGGAAGGTCTGGTCGGCGATCCGATCAGATTCTTGGAACTGTTCGAAGGAAAGGAAGCAGACTCTGGACCGGCGATGTCTTTGAGCGTCAACGCCCTCATACGCGCTCGATATGGCGATGCGAACGTCGCGATCGCGACGTGGCGGGACAGTTGGCGCAAGTACACGGACGGTAACCCAGCGTTGCGGTTTTCCGAGAAGGCAGGCCGTGCAGACAGGACCTATTTTGGGACAGGCGCAGCGGGTTGCTTGAACGCGGTGCTGTATGGGTTTCTTGGTGCGCGCGTCGTGGACGATGCTTCCTCTGACGGAGCAAAGATCAGGCTTGCCTCTGGTCGGTGGCTCGTGTTCCGGCCGAACTTGCCGAGCGATTGGAAGTCCGTCACCCTACGTGGCCTGACCGTCGAGGGTCGCGCCTATGACCTGAAGTTCCGTGGGCGCGCGGCGACGCTGACTGCGCGATGAAAAAGTGGCCGAAGCATTTCGCTTCGGCCAACCAGGGTTACTCTCTGAGGTCAGTTGGACCTGCTTTTCAAGTCCTCTCCAGGGGGAAGTCAGTTTTGGAAGAACGTGCCGCTGAGTACTTTTCTGCCCGACGCCTCGTCGATCACGACGACCGGGGTTCCTGCCGCGACTTTGATCGGTGATCCGGTCCATCGCTCGCGGATCTCGAACGTCCCAAATCCGTTCGTTCTCGATTGCCAAACGTATTGGTCGTCGATGATGACCGTGTAGTTGGCGTTTCTCGCGAGGTTCTCGCACTCGATTTGCAGTTCGGAGTTGGTCGCTCTGTTGTCGAAGTTGACTTTGTACGCGGCCTTGCCCTTGCCGACGCCGCTGAGTTTCGCCATCCATCGGACGTCGTTGCCCGCTGTCACTGCAAGCGCGAAGATCGCGACGAAAAAGATTGCTGTGGTCAGTGTTCTGAGTTTCATTTCCTCTCCAATCGGTGTCGCCTGCAGATTTGCAGGCGACTATCGAGAAGGACGAGGAGGCGGGGCAACGCTGTGATACACTGGCCCTGCAATGGGGTCGCAGGTTGCGGGTCCCGATTTGACGCGGCTCGTGCGGCGGTGCCATGCAGGCGACGCACGGGCCTGGGACGCATTGGTCGAGCGGTTTTCAGGATTGGTCTATTCCATTGCCCGCCGTGCCGGATTGAACAACGACGACGCAGCGGACGTCACGCAGTCGACCTTCTTGACCCTGTACAAGAACCTTGACCGCATCGACAACCCCGACGCTCTCGGGGGTTGGCTGAGCGTGACGGCATCGCGCGAGGCATTCCGCGTGAAGCGAGTTTCGCAAAAGTACGTGACGATCGACGACGAATCGCGCGGCCTCGACGAATTGCTCGCTGACGAGCAAAACGCTGCCGACGAAGTCGCCGAGTTCAGCGTCTCCGTCGAGGTCGTGACACAAGCGATCTCCGACCTCAGGGAAAAGTGCAGGCAGTTGCTTTCCGCGCTATATCTCGAAGACGAGCCCTCGTACCAGGACATCTCGCAACGTCTCGGTATCCCGATCGGGTCTATCGGTCCGACTCGGGCCAGGTGCATCGAGTCGCTCCGCGCGCTATTGGCGAAGGCAGGCTTTTTTGCCGGGGACGATGTATCAGCCGAGTTGAGCCGAGGCTCAAAAGGGAGGAAGGCATGATGCTACGACCGAACGAACGTCTGACCAGGCTGGTGGAGGCGGCCTTTGGCGAGAGGCCCGTCTCCGACCTTGGGGCCTTGACAGCCCGCGAGTCTTTGCGGCTGGCTCAGTTGACGCGGATGGCTCTTCTCTTGAGGGCCGAAAAGTTCGCTTGTCCGCCCGAGGTCGCGGACTCTGCAAAAGCGTTGTTCCCGCGGACTGAGGCGGTCTTGATGCGAATCGTGACATCTACGTTCCAGGCGGCTGGCGCAAGGGGTCAGGCGGCCGACGTGGTCCATGTGGCGTACGAGGCCGAGTCGGACTCTGTCCGGCTGATGTACGTTCGCGAGACGCGCGGATGGCGCGTCGTGGGACAGGCGCCCGGCCCAGGGTGGACCGTCGTGTGCGGTGAAGATGTGGCCGTGGTGGACGAAGAGGGACGGTTCGAATTTCTTTCGCCTGGTGCGTCGATGCCGTCGCTTTCCTTGCATCGCGACGGTCGGACATTGAGCATCAGCCCTCCTGGGCGAGAGCCATGACGGACGCAGACCTGGTCGGATTGATCGAGAGTTCGCGCTCGGTCGCGCGGGCGCGCAGCCTGGTCGCAGACTCTCGCGCAGGCTTCGAGTCGGTGCTCTTCGACCGACTCCGTCATGCCCTGGGCGAAGACCCCGGACTCGCACGTCGGCTGTGCGCCGCGGGGGAAGGCTTTTCTGGCGATCGAGCGGCTTGGGCCCATCGGTTTCGAGGGGTGAAACACCGGCTCGACCAAAAGTGGTTGGCGAGCGCAAACGCTTTTTTGCGGGCAGAGTCGGATGGCGGCGATGCCTCGATGGCGGTAGGCGCGATCGACTCCCTCGCTCGTGCGGGCCGGGTCGCGCGCGCGGTAGCTTTGGCGGAGCGCCTTTTGACAGCCCTCGACGGAGAAGAGGCCGGTCGCGCGGCCCTCAATGCAGGAAACGCCCTCCTTTGGGCTGACCAGGTCGAGAAGGCGATCCCTTTCTTGAAACGGGCATTGCAAGACCTGACTGGGCTAGAGCAGGCGGCCGCTTGGCTTGGTCTCTCGACAGCGGAGATCGACTATGGAAGCGCGACCTCGGTGCGCGAACACGCCGATCGGGCGCTCGGCTACTTCGAAAGCCACGCCCTTCCCCACTATGCCGCGCTTGCCGAGCAGAACCTCGCTCAGGCTGACTTGATGGCTGGAAGGTATGAGAGCGCGCTACAGCGGCTGCTCCGACTTAGGTCGACCTTCGACCTAAGTGGTGAGGAACATGCTCGCAACGAGCAGCACTTGGGTGAGACCTACTTGCGCTTGAACATGCCGGTCGAGGCGAAGCAGGCGTTCCATGACTCCTTGGGATCTCGCGGAATCGCGGGGCTCGCATTCAACAAGGGGCAGTGCTTCCTTGGCATTGCCGAGGCCGAGATGATGCTCGGCAACACCGATGCTGCCGTGCACAGCGCAGAACGCGCGAGGGCGACGTTTCGGCGGCTCAAGAACGACGCGGGAGCGGCGATCGCGAAATCGCTCGTGGTGCAAGCGCGCTTGGTGTCACGGGGCGCAGTCCATCACACAGACGTGCTCCGACTCACGGAGGAACTTGAGCGGAGCAGCCTTCGAAGGCGGACCGCGGAGATGTTGTTCGTGCTGTGCGAGATGGCAGGAGACAACGACGCACTCGAGCGAGGTCGCACGATCGTTCACAGGCACGGTCTGGTTGACCTCGAGTGGCGGATGCACGCGGCCAGCGCGCGCACGTCGCCTCACGGAGACCGCCTTGCCGCGTACCGCGACATGGCCGGTGCGATGTGGAGGTCGCGCTCGATCCACCAATCTACGGTCGCAAAGCAACACTTCTTGCGCGACAAAGACGCGGCGTTGCGCGAGTACTTGGGAGTTCTCTTGAACGACCCTACCCAGGAGAGCGTTCAAGAGGCGCTGGACGTCGTCGGAGAGGCCAGGTCTGTCGCTTTGATCGACGAGATCTTGGGTGCGAGCCGAGGCGCATTCTCCAGTGATGCGGCCCTGAAACTCGGAGAACTTCGCGAGCAGATACGCGAGGAGATCGGTCTCGACGACCTAGGGGGTACTCGCCGCGGCCAGCGGATCGACGTGGCCTCGTGGCGAAGGGCGTGGCACGAAGCAGAGGGACTGCTGTTCGCAGAGCCGAGGAGAAAGACTCCCCAATCCAGCGACTTGACATACGTTCTTGCCGACGATTCCTACTTCCGCGTCGAAGGCAGCGAGGCGGTGCGGATGGGACCTCGGGAGGAGTTCGAGAACAGGACGCGTTGGCTTGGCTTTGACCTTCTCGAGCCGATGGTGTTTGTTGACGCTAGTGCGACCAGAGTAGAAGCGTCCGCGGCCACGTTTGCTCGAGACCTCGGCTACGCCCCTTCTCGGGACGGGCAGACCGTGCTCCCTGACGAAGCGCTCTGGCACCTGCCCTGGCCGGTCATCGCCGGGGGTCGGCACGAACCTGTCCTTTCATTGGCCCCTGGGTTTCGGAAGCTTTACTCAGGCGGCATTCTTCCGGATTCCGTCCTGATTTGGTATCTCGACTCGCCTGCGCTTCCTCATATCCGGCATGAGGTCGAAACGATCGTTGGGCTGTTCCCGAACGCACGAGTCTGCCGCACGGCAGGCGAGGCAAGAGAGTCGCTCCTTGGAGGGCAGTTCGACTTGATGCACATCGCGACGCACGCGGCGCTCAACCCTTGGAACCCGATGTTCTCGTACTTGCAGTTCGAGGACGACCGAGTCTTCGCGGCAGAGATAGCGCGTGCAACCGTTCGGCCACGGCTCGTCACCATGTCAGCGTGCGAGGCGGGTTCGATCAGCACTGTCGAGAGCAACGAACCGGACGGACTCGTGCGTGCCGCGCTTGCTCTGGGCGCCGAATCTGTAGTTGCAAGTGCATGGCCGCTCGACGATCGCGCCTCCTCAATCTTTACTGATCCGTACTATTCGTCTCTCAAAGTTGGTGCGCCGGTATTGGACAGCGTTCGTGCAGGACGTTCGGCTGTCCGATCAAAATACGCCCATCCATACTATTGGGGGGCGATGGCCACTTTCGGGGGCTATCAATCACCATGAAGCGGTTACTGTTCTTGGTCTGCCTCGGCCTGACATTGGTTCCGGCTTGGGCTCGCGCCGCTGAGGCGCTTCTTATCACCAACCTCGTCGATCCGGCGCAAGCCTTAGCAATTGCTAAGTCTTACAGCATTCGCTACATCGACAACACACCTGGCGGCCCGTTCGTCCTGTATGGCGTCGACGAGGCTCGGAAGGAGCAAGTTGAGCAAGAAATGATGCTCGACCCGCGCGTCGTTTGGGTCGAGGACGATCTTCCCTTAGACTCGCCAGAGGGCGCGGACCAGCGACCGCACGACATTCGGGGGCGCGTTGGTAGCACGATCCCTGCGATCTTTGACACTGGCCACGGTGTGGCCTTCAATCAAGACTATTTGAAGCAGATCAAATGGCGACCGACTTTGTTGGTCGGCGGGCTCGACCGCGAAGTGCGCGTCGCCGTGCTCGACACCGGACTGTCTCCGCGTCAGCCAGTGCTGTGGCGGAATGTGATCGCCACATACGACGCCATTGGAGCAGGTTCGGCGTATGACTGGCCCGCGGGAGTGGACACTAACGGCAACGGTGAGTTTGACGAGGCTGTGGGCCACGGGACGTTCGTGACCAGCATCATTGCGACTGTCGCTCCCTATGCGAAGATCGCGGTTGCCCGCGTTGCCGACAGTGACGGGATTGCGACGTCCTGGTCGATCATCAAGGGCCTGGTGTTCGCCGTGAACAACGGATGCGAGATCGCGAACGTCAGCCTTGGCGCTGTGGACCAACCTGCCGCGCTAGGTGACGTGATCGAGTGGGCGGACGGAATGGGGCTTCTCGTGGTTGCTGGATCCGGTAACGACAGCACGGACCGCGCGCTCTATCCGTCTCGGTTCACCGAAGTCATCGGCGTAAGCGGCGTGGACGCCAAGTACAGGAAGGCCGACTTTAGCAACTGGGACGGCCACCTTCGTCAGGCTGCCCCGTCGGTGAGCATTGCCGGCGCTTGGTGGAAGGGCGGAATGATGGGGTGGTCGGGCACGTCGTTCGCCTCTCCGTTCGTCGCAGGTTGCCTTGCGGACACAGCGCGTAAGCGCGCTGTCTGGACTCCCAGTCAGGTTCGCTCGCTACTGGACGTTATCGGTCAGAACATCGACCAGTTCAATCCCCTCTACGCGGGCGAACTAGGGCTGCTCGTCGATTGGCAGGCCTTGTTGAACGCTCAGGCGACTGTTCCGACAATCTACGCGACGCGTCGATAAGAAAAGAGCCGCTGGCCTTTTGGGCCAGCGGCGATTCGGATTACAAAGAACCGATTTGCTACGCGTAGATGTCGATGCGACCTTGAGCGGCCGTTCCGTCGATGGCCGCCTTCAGGTCGTTGGAGGAGGATGGGACGATGAAGCCTTTGTCTTCCCTCGTCAGGCTTGGGTTCCCGACTGCGGGCTTGGCATGGACGCGGCGATAGCGCTCGATGAGTTCTCGCTCGCAGATGTCTCGGACCAGGTGCGTCGAAGTGACCATGCCTGGATGGCACGGCTACAAGGTTCTCGCCCAACGGGCTTGATGCTAGCGATTCCGGCAACTCTGCTGGCGCAAAAAGAGAAAACCCCTGGTCTTTCGACCAGGGGCTGTTCTGGGGGTAGGTGGGACGATTAGAACTTGAACTGCAGGCGAGCGGTGGTCACGCCGTAGGGGCTGTTCGCCACCGAATTGTCACGGAAGATCTCGTGCGTTAGCGAGAACGACGCTCCCGAACCGAGGTGGTGCCGCCAGCCGAATCCGAGTTCGCTTTGCGCATCGCCGTCGATCGCGGTATCCGTGTCGAACACGCTGTACCGCGTGAATAGGTCGTTCTTCTTGTCGACTGCGTAGCCGAGGACGGTCGTGTAGCCGGTCATGTCGGTCGCGACCTTGAGTGGGCCGCCGGTCGTCGAGGGAACACGATCTTTGCCGGTCATCACTTCCCCGCGGAAGTAGAAGCTGGTGCCTGCGATCTGGTTCAACTGGGCGTCGGCGTAGAGGAACGAGCGATCGACCTCGGGGGACGTTCCGCCTCCGCCGGTGAATTCGGGACGCTTGCCGGCAAAGTACCCGATGCCGTAGACATCGTGGCCAGACTTGACCTTGATCCCCGCAAATCCCGCCGACCTTGCACCGGCGCCGGGAGCTAGGGCCGACTGTTCTGCGTCCTTGGTCGAAAGCGCGTTGACGACGCCTGCGTAGCCTGTTACCCCGCCATCGAAAGTCTGCTCAACCATCATGCCGCGCAGTCGCTCGTCGTTGAAGAGCGTCTTGTTGTAGCCGACGCGCTCCGGAAACTCGAGGCTGCTCGACGAGGTCGGAGTCTCATAGCCGAATGGCGCGGAGAACTGCCCCGCCGTGACCACGAGGCCCTTCGAGCCCTCCGGCTTGTACATCAAGAGCGCGTCCTTGAGTTCGGCGGTGCTGCGGTTAGTGCCGGCTGCCATATCAAACGACGCCTTGACAGTCGCTTGAGGGTTCACTTCCATGGTCATGCCGAAGCGGAACCGGCGCAACTCGAAACTGTGCTGCGACTTCCCTGCCTGGTCGGTGTCCCGAAACTGGAACTGGAAGTAGTGGCCAAACTTTATCTTGTCGGTGGGACCAAGGGCCGTAGCCAAGGGAGCAGACGAAGTGGTCGTCAGGCTTCCCTGTTGTGCCGGCATGGCTGCGATGACGAGAGCGAGTGCAGAGAGCGGACAGGTCACGTTGGATTCCTCCCCCAGTAACTCGGGAGGAACCCACTTAACAATCAGTACTGTCGGTGATGTACAGCCTTCTAGCCGAAGACTCCGGACACGTAGTCGCGCGTGGCGGCCCGCTGTGGGGCGGTAAACATTTCTCGCGACGGGAGCATCTCAATGAGTTCACCGTACATGAAGAACGCCGTGTTGTCGCTGACGCGCTCGGCCTGCTGGAGGTTGTGCGTCACGATGACGACGGTCTTCGATTTGGCGAGTTCGAGGATGAGATCCTCGATCTTTGCAGTGCTGATCGGGTCGAGCGCGCTGCACGGTTCGTCCATCAGGATGACATCGGGCTCGACAGCGAGCATTCGGGCGATGCAAAGACGCTGCTGCTGCCCGCCGCTTAGGTCGTAACCGGACTTGGAGTGCAGCGAGTCCTTGACCTCGTCCCAAAGCGCGGCGAGGTGGAGAGACTTCTCTACCGCCTCTTCGAGCGCGGCTCCTCTTAGGCCATAGTGGCTGCGCGGGCCGATGGCGACGTTCTCATAGATCGACTTCGGGAAGGGGTTTGGCTTTTGGAAGACCATGCCGACCTTGCGGCGCAGCGCGAGCAAGTCGATGTTCTTGGCGTAGGGATCCATGCCGTCGACCACGAGTTTGCCCGTGTGGCGAAAGCCCACGATGCGGTCGTTCATGCGGTTGAAGCAACGCAGCAGCGTCGATTTACCACAGCCGCTCGGGCCAATGAACGCAGTAACGCCTTGGCGCGGAACGGTGAGCGACACGCTCTTCAGCGCCTGTTGGTGCCTGTAGTACACGTCGAGGCTTTGGATCGTGATCATAGCGTTGGCGTGGGACAGCACATCTTCAGCAAGCAAAGTAGCACTCATTGTTGTTTTCTCTTTCGCATGTGGGCGCGCACAAGGATTGCGCCGAGGTTGACGAACAGCACGAACGACATCAGAACGAAGCACGTGCCCCACACAATGTCCTCAGGAATGACCGAGCTTTGTCGGTATGCCTCGGCGAGGTGGTAGGGCAAGTTGGCGACGGGGAGCCGGAGCGTTTCCAGGCTCAGGCCCGGAGTTTGGGTCGAGTAGTAGATCCCAGCCGTGAGCAAGATCGGTGGCGCCTCGCCGGCCGCGCGGCTAACGGCGAGCACGAGGCCCGTCATGATCCCTGGCACAGCGTTAGGAAGCACGACGCGAGACATCGCCTGCCAGCGCGTCATACCGAGTGCGAGTGCGCCTTCGACCTGTGAATCGGGGACTGCGCGGATCGCTTCGTCGGTCGTCAGGATCACGAGCGGAAGCGACATGATCGTGAGCGTCAGCCAACCTGCGAAAAGGCTGACCCCGAACTTGAACATCAGCACGAACACGGCGAAGCCGAACAGTCCGTAGATGATCGACGGTGTGCCTGCCAGGCTTGTGATCGCAGACTTGACCAAGTTGACCCAACGCGAACGCCCGGCATACTCGGCCAGGAACACACCGCCCATCACACCGATGGGTAGCGTGAGCGCGAGTGTGCCGACCATAAGCAAGAGCGACCCACGGATCATCGGCCAGATTCCGCCAGCGGACATTCCTTCGATCGGCGGCTTCGAAAGGAACTCCCAATCGATTCGACCCGCACCTTTGAACACGATCGTGAAGATCAAGGTGAGGATCATCAGCAGGACAGCGCCTCCAACGAGGCTCAGCCCAAGGCCGTGTGTACGGCTGCGCGTCGCCCGCGATCTGTCGCGCGCAACGAGACCTTCTTGCAAAGCGCCAAGATCGAGGACTAAGCCTGCCATGCCGACCTCCTGGCGAGCCTGAAGCCGTAGAGGTTCACAGCCAACGTGATCAGATAGAGGACCAAGCCTAAGAGAAAGAGGTGGCCGTAATGGACGCTCTCAAATGCGACGTTGCCCATCTCGATGCCGATACGGTCTGGCATGCCACTGGTGGGCTTGACCAAGTTCTCGGCGGTCGTGTGAGCCGATCCGAACTGCGGCATTCGCGCGGTTCCACCACTGAGCATCCATATGATCATCGTCTCGCCGACGCCACGCGCAAGCCCGAGCAAGAGCGCTGCAATGAGGCCGGTCTTTGCGGCCGGTAGCACGACCTTCTTGAGCGATTCCCTTCGTGTAAGACCGATGGCGTCTGCACCATCGCGGATCGAGTTCGGAATGTTGCGGAGCGCGTCCTCAGCGACTGTCGCGATCGTCGGAACCAAGAGGAGCCCAAGGACGATCGATGCCGACAGCAGCATGCGTCCCGACTCGACCTCGAACGCGGTGCCCATCCACTTCTGGAGCACAGGCGCAATGAGGATCACACCGAAGTAGCCGAGGACGACCGTCGGCACGCTGGAGAGGAGTTCGACGATCGGCTTCAGCCATTCTCGCACGCGCCTCGGAGCGATCTCGCTCAAGAACAGTGCAAGGCACACTGAGACTGGAACCGCCACGAGCATCGCGAGCAGGACCATAGAGAGCGTGCCCAGTAGCAGCGGCATGAAGCCAAACCGCGGATAGACGAGGGTAGGCGCCCAGTCTGTGCTGAAGAAGTTTCGGACAGTCGCGAAGAACGAGGTCGTCTTCGGAGCGATCTCCACTGCGAAGACGTACCCTTTTGTCCGGTCTTCGTCGGTGCGCGCGATGTAGGTCGGAATTGTGACCTTGCCATCGACGTTCTTCATCAAGTCGACATCGACAGCGCTCGTGTCGACGCCTGGTGGAGCGCTCACGAGCTTTAAGCGGATATCGTACGGTGCGAACTTGGGGTCGAAGCTCGCGTCCGGCTGCCAGCGCAGCGTCATCGTTTCGCCAGTGTGCTCCGGCGTCGCAAACGCGTACATCAAGAACCTGTCCCCTTGCTCTGCCGGTTTGAGACTCCGCCAGTCGTCGCGATAGATGGCAGTCGTGTCGACCTTCGCGAGGTCGCCGGTCAATGGGGCGCCCGTAGCAAACGAGTTGAATCCTTGCAGAGTTGCAAGGTCCGGCATGAAAACGTCTTCCTCCTTCTCGTCGACTCCGTCGTCGCCTTCTGCGTTCGAAGCAAGCAGCGAGGCAGTCGGGTCGAACTCGACGGCATAATCGCTCGCAACTTCGTCTGGTCCGAGCGCAAACCGGAAGCCGTACCCAAACCCTTGCTTGAACGCGTAGCGAGACTCGTTCCCCAGATAGAAGAAGATCGCAAACACCAACAGGATCACGCCTATGCCAGACGTGTAGATCACGGAGGTCATGAACCGGTCCTGGAGGTTGCGTCGTTTCATCGCATCTCTATGGAGCAGGGCGACAGGTCGCTTTCACGCCCGTCGCCCTTGCCCGTTCCGTTAGGTGTCGCTTTCACTAGCGAACTGAGTAGTAGCCGACTTCCTCGACGATCCTCTGGCCCTCTGCCGAGAGGCACCAGTCGATGAACGCCTTCGTTTCGCCTTTCGGCTTTCCGTTGGTGTAGTAGTAGAGGTATCGCCAGATCGGGTACTTCTTGGATCGAACGTTCTCCTCGGTCGGAGCGATCGCCGCTTCGCCCTCCTTGGGCGAGATCGGAACGATCTTGATCTTCGTGTTGCCTTGGAAGTACGCAACGCCACCGTAGGCGATGCCACCGGGAGTTCGAGCGACCTCGCGGGCCTCTTCTGACGTCGAAGGCATGAATCGCACGCCCTTGCCCCAGTTCTGGTTCTTGAGCACGTTGGCCTGGAAGAAGCCATATGTGCCCGAATTGCTGTCGCGGCTGAACACGACGATCGGCATATTCGATCCACCGACCTGGTTCCAGTTGGTCACCTGGCCGACATAGATGCGTCGGAGTTGCTCCATGCTGAGGGAGCGGACTCCGTTTGCCGAGTTCACGACGATGGCGAGGCCATCGAGCGCGACGGGGATTTCGTTCGCGATCGAACCGCGACTGCGCGCACCGTCGATCTCGGACTTCTTCATGGGTCGCGAAGACGCCGCGATGTCGGTCACTCCGTTGGTGAACGCCTTGATGCCTATGCTCGAACCGCCACCGGTCACGTTGATCGCCGTTCCTGGGTGCTTGTGTCCATAGACCTCGGCCCAGCGCTGATTCAGGATGAGCAGGGTGTCCGAACCCTTGATCGTGACCGCGCCATAGGAGTTGTACGCGATCGCGCCGACCGCCAGGACAGACGCCGCGCCCGCAGTTGCGATGAGTTTGTTGATCTTCATTTCTTTTCTCTTTGATTCGTTTTGTCTGGGGCCGGCCCTAGCCGGCCCCTCTGTGTGCTGTCCTAGAACTTGAGTTGGTAACGAGTGACCAGGACGTTGTAGCGGACCTGTCCCGCTGCCTGGTTCTCGACCACCTCGAACGTCGTCGTGATCATCGCGCCCGGGTTGATGTAGTACCGGTAGCCGATTCCATACTCCTTGTAGGAGTTGTTGTCGGTGTCGGTGTTCGGGTCGAAGTCGCTGAACTTCGCGAAGATCTGGTTGCGGTTGTTGATGTTGTAGCCGAGGATCACGTGGTATCCGTTCATGTCCTGCGCCTCGGTCAGGGTGCCGGGAATGCGGTCCTTGCCCATCATTCCTTCGCCACGGATCCAGAGGTTCGGATCGAGCAGTCCGATGAACTCGAAGTGCCCGTACATGAACTGTCGTGTGATTTCTGGCGCACCACCGGCCGTCTCCGGCCGCTTGCCATTCATGTAAGAAAAGCCGAGCGCCGAGTTGGGCGTTGTGTAGTTGATGCCCGCAAATCCGGCCATCCGGCCTCCAGGCCCAGGGGCAATCGACGATTGCTCACTGTCCTTGATCGACAGCGCGTTCATCAGTCCAGCGAACATCGTCGTGTTCGCGTCGATCCCGTGCTCGAACATCACTCCGCGAACGCGCTCGCCGTTGAACATCTGCGTGTTGTAGCGAGAGCGCTCAGGAAACTCGCGCGCGCTTGACGATCGGGCGATTTCATAGCCAAGCGGCATTGAGAACTGGCCAGCGATCATGTTCGTGCCCGCAGTCGTGTCCGAGCGAAGCATCTTCCATGTCAGGATCGCGTCCTTGAGCTCAGCGGCCAATTGGGAAGTTCCTGTCGCGAGGTCGAATGAGACCTTGGCTTCCGTCGCGCTATCGATCACCCACGTGCCACCCATGCGGATGCGGCGGAGGTTGAACGAGTGCTGCCTCGAGCCGGGCTGGTTCGAGTCACGGTACTGGAACTGGACGTAGACGCCGTCCTTGATCTTCAACAGGCTGTTGAGGCTGTCGGCCATGACGGGCAATGCCTCGCTCTGTCCTTCGATCCAGCCCTTGACCGTCGCCATGAACTCCTCGAGGGCGGCGAGCCGCTCATTGACTTGCTGGAGTTCTTCGAGGAGTTTCTTGAGGTCCTCGACGTCCTCCTTCGTCTTGATGTCGCCCTTCAGTGCGATCTCACCGATCTTGGTTGAGACTTCGCGGGACTTGGCGGACAGGTCGCGGAACTCTCCCTCGGCCATGGAGAGGACCTCCTTGGCCTCCTGCTTGGTCATCTTCTGCTCACCCTTCTGGGCGACAGTCGGTTTGCTGCTTTCCTGCGTCGTCGAGGACGCCTCCTGCGCGTGGGCGGCGGCGCCGATAGCGGCCAGACCCATGAGGAGCATGATGTGCGGTTTCAATCCTGTATTCCCTCCGATGGCAAGGCGCCGATACGCGGCGCATCCATGCACGAGGGAATCTTTTAGTCAGCCCGTTAAGTCGCAGTTAACGCGGGGCTTTTTTCTTAACCTTTGTGAACCTGGAGGGCTAGATCGAGCCCTTCCAGGGGTCTTCGGCCTTCGCCCGAAGGTCTTCCACGGCAACGGAGGTGTTGCGCAGGCGCATGCTCAAGACGCGCGCGAGGTTAGCCAGCATCACGAACCCGGCGTCCTTGTTGTTGGCCATGAACGCGCGGAGTTCCTTGGCTGGAAGTTTGGCGAAGTGCACCTGCCCCTTGCAGACCGCGGTCGCGGAACGTGGGCCAGCGTCCACTAGGGCGACCTCGCCCAGCACCGCGCCCGGGCCGACCTCGGTGAGTTTGTCGCCCGCCGGCGTCAGGATGTTCACCGTGCCGTCCAGGATCACGAACAGGTCGCCGCTGGTCTCGCCCTTCTTCACCAGAACGTCGTTCGCAAGCCCGCCGTCGCACTGGGCGAGGGCCGCAATCTCCTCGATCGTGGCGTCCGGAAGCCCGTGGACGAGGTAGTTCTTTTTGAAGACGTCGGTGTACTTGTCGAGCATGGTCGTCGGATTCTGACACGCGGAACCTGCCCACCGGGTTGCGAGGGGCTCAGAGTATCGTAGGCCTGTGGATCTCGAGGCCGTCCTGCTGACCGGGGGAGCGAGCGAGCGCATGGGCCAAGACAAGTCCGCGCTCATGGCCGGTCGCATCATCGCCGCGCTCGATACGATCCCTGTCACCGTACTTGGGCGAACGCCGATCGAAGGGCTCGCGTTCCTCGCGGACGAAAGCGACTACCCCGGCCCCGCGCGCGCGCTCAGTCGTTACGAGCCCCGTGCGAAAGCCGTCATTGTGTGCGCGTGCGACCTGCCACTGTTCAACAAAGACTGTATCGCAGAACTCACGCAAGCGATAGACGACAAGGAGGCCGCGATCCCGCTGGTCGATGGCCGCGAGCAATACCTCTGCGCCCTCTACCGCTCAAACGTCTTCCCGACTTGGCGGCACATGGTGGAATCGGGCACTGCGGTCTCAATGCGCGAACTCGTGCGCGTCCTCGACGCCGTCTACTTTGCACCCATAGGTGCCAAGCTGTTCACAGGCGCGAACACGCCCGAAGAGCTGCAAGCCTTGCAAGGGGAGTAAGTGGAGCCACCAGTCGGACTCGAACCGACGACCTGCTGTTTACGAAACA
>CAZGXW010000059.1:0-16632 GCA_964529975.1 uncultured Fimbriimonadaceae bacterium | reverse complement strand
AAACTGTTCGCCATCGGCGGGTTCGTCTGGTTCCTCTTGATGTTCGGGATCTTGATCGACTACTGGTCGCGTCCCTGGGAGCCCGTCAAGGGATGGGAGCCCGAGGCGTCGACATCGCTCCCGCGCACACCCGGCGTCGGTGAGTGAGTCAGGCGTAGCAGTTCCGTCGTCGCCCAGCCGATGATCTCTTCGGTGCTCGCGTCGCTGGCAAACCTGCGCGGCTCGCCCCACTCGGCGTGTGTAAAGCAGAAGCCTGGACGGGGAACGACCGAACGGTAGGGCATGACGCGGTTCGTGTTCCGAAGTCCGACGCAGACGACAGGCACGTCCGCCTTGCGCACGATCAGCGCGGAACCAGGGAGCAAGGGCAACAGCGTCCCCTTCTCGCTCAGTTCGCCCTCGGGGAAGATGCACACCGCCTCTCCAGAGTGCAGCAGCGAGATCGCGTGCTTGATCGCAGCCCGATCTGGCTCGCCCCTCTTGACGGGGAACGCGTGGAACCAGCGGATCAGGTGCTTCAGCACCGGCATCTCAAACAGTTCGCTCTTTGCCATAAAGTGGATCGACCGCTTGCACGCGATCTGCACGATCGGGGGATCGATGTCGGCGAGGTGGTTGGAGAGGATCAACAGCCCACCCGTCTGCGGCACGTTTCGTCGGCCCTTCACTCGCAATGGACCGAGCAGGAGCATCAAGAACCACACGAACGCCTTGAGCACAGGGTAGGCGACGCGCACCGAAAGGTTGTGCTTCACAACCGTTCCACCAGCAACTTCAACGCCTCGGGATAGGCGGTGTGCTCCAGGTCGAGCACGCGCTCGGCCAAGGATTCTGGCGTGTCGCCCGGGAGCACGGGGCAGCGCTTCTGAAGCAGCACGGCTCCTTCGTCGTACTGCTCGGTCACAAAGTGGACGGTGCAGCCGCTCTCGGTCTCCCCAGCCGCGAGAACGGCCTCGTGCACGTGGATCCCATACATGCCCTTTCCACCGAACTTGGGAAGCAGGGCCGGGTGGATGTTGAGGATTCGGCCCGCATACGCCTGAACGACCTCCAATGGGACGAGCGACATGAACCCAGCGAGGCAAACGACGTCGATCTGCGCCAGGCGGAACAATGCGTTGAGCCTCTGGCCCAGCCCCTCGCCCCGCGGAGCCACGGCAGTCTCGACCCCCAGCGCCTCGGCGCGAAGGAGAGCAGGGGAAGCCTCAGAGGGCGCCACGACGAGCGCGGCCTCGGCAGGAACAAAACCACTGTGGCAAGCGGTGATCAGGGCGGCCATGTTGCTGCCGCGGCCCTTGGTTCCGACGATGATCGCCACTCTGGGTTTGCATTCGCCGGACACGGGCGGGTTTTACCCGCGGCCTTCGAGGATGCTACGGACGATGCCTCCGAGTTTGTGGAGGTCGATCGGCTTGGTCACGTAGTCGTGGGCTCCGGCCTCGATCAACCGCCTGATCTGCCGCGTCATGGCGTCTGCGCTGATCACGACCACGGGGATATCGACAGTCTCGGTCTTCGACTTCAAAGTGTTGAGGACGTCGTATCCTGGGATGTCCGGAAGATGGAGGTCGAGGAGCACCAGGTCCGGCTTGAGCGCGAAGGCAGATTCAAGGCCCTCCTTTCCGTTCTTTGCGTATTCGAGCTGGATGTCTCCCCACTCTTGGAAAGCCAGTTCAAGGAGCCTGAAGTTGGGCAGGTTGTCCTCGATGTAAAGGACGATCGGCTTTCCAGACAAGACAGGCTTTGCGCCGAGTTCGTCCGCCAGTTCCTTGCCGTTCCTCTTGGGCCGCGCTTGCGCCTTCTTCAGCGTCACAGTGAACGTCGTCCCTTCGAGGCTCGAGTGCGCGAGTTCGATCGAGCCCTCCATCATGTCGATAAAGCTTTTTGAGACCACGAGCCCAAGCCCGCTGCCCTCAATGTTGAGGTCGCCAAAGCGGCGGAAGGGCTGGAACAGTTCCGCGTGGTGCTCCTCAGGAATGCCCTGGCCCGTGTCAACCACGTCGATCTGGAAAGTCTCCTTGTCTGTTTCGCGGCCCACGATCTTGACCGACCCGCCCTTGTGGTTGTACTTGATCGCGTTCGAGACCACGTTAAGTAGCGCTTGAAGGAGCCTGCGCGAGTCCGCGCGGACGTATACGTCTTGGAACGACGCCGTCGTCACGAACACCGAAACTCCCGCCTTGGCTGCTAGCGGTTCGACAAGGTCCGCAACATGGCTGATCACGTCCGAGATCTCCACAGACTCGACCGAGACCGTCAATGTGCCGGACTCTATCCTGGCCAGGTCTAAGATCTCGTTGATCAGCATCAGGAGGTGGTTTCCGCCCTTGATGATCGCCTGGGTCGCTTCGATCACTTTGGGGTCGTCAAACCGCATCTCCAGGAGTTGCGCAAAGCCAAGCACGGCGTTGAGCGGGGTCCTCAGCTCATGGCTCATCCGCGAGAGGAACTCGTTCTTAGCCTCGTTCGCCTTTTCGGCCGCCTCCTTTGCCACGATGGCGTCCTGTACGCGCTTGCGCTCTGTGACGTCGCGGACGATGCCCGTGAACACGCGCCCGCCCTCCGTCTCCGTCTCGCTCACAGCAAGCTCCAGAGGAAAGATCTCGCCGTTCTTGCGTTTGCCCTCGACCTCGCGCCCGATGCCGATGATCTTGCGGACTCCAGACTCTCGATAGTTGGCCAAGTACCCGTCGTGCTCCTCGTGGTACGGCGAGGGCATGAGCAGTTTCACGTTCTTGCCGATAAGCTCGTCCTGCTCGTATCCGAATATCTTGCTCGTGGCAGGGTTCGCCGTCACGATCGTCCCGAGCTCGTCGATGGTGATGATCCCGTCGACAGCCGTCTCGACCACGGCCTTCAAGAGGCTGCGCTCGTTGCGTAGCGCCTCCTCGGCCTTTCTCCTCTCGGATATGTCTCGAACGATGCCAGTAAAGATCGGGCCCTCGTCCGTCGTCGTCTCGCCGATGCCCAGATAGATCGGAAAGACCGTCCCGTCCTTGCGGCGGCCGTGGGCCTCTCGCCCGATCCCAATGATCTTGCGGACTCCGGTCTCGCGGTAGTTCGAGAGGTATTGGTCGTGCTCCTCGTGGTACGGCGAGGGCATGAGCATCTTCACGTTCTTGCCGATCAGTTCGCCCTGGGTGTAGCCAAAAATGCGCTCGGCGGCCGGGTTCGCCGTGATCACCGTCCCGCTGGAATCGATCGTCAGGATGCCGTCGACGACGGTCTCCAGAACCGCCTTAAGGAGGCCGACCGCCTCTGGCTCACGGCCCCTACCACCAGAAGAGCCGTCGTTGGCGACCAATCAATCCTCCCATAAAGTATCTCCAAGCGCGAAAAAGACGGCGCTTGACACCCATCCATTGTACTAATCCTGATATGAATCTAACCTTAAATGGACGGATTATTCTGGGGGAGGGTTGGCGGGAACGTGTGGGAATCGAACCCACCCTGCGCCCTAAGACGCAACAACGGTTTTGAAGACCGCGGGGCACACCAGCACCCATGCGCTCCCGTCCGTGTTCTACCCGGACATACTGCTGCAAGTCGGATGAAAATGGAGTTGAACTGGAAAGGGGGCATGGCCTTTGAGGCTCAGGCCCCAAGCGGAGCGACGTTTGGGCTGGAGAGCAACGGTAAGGCTGGACCATCGCCGATCGAGGCCTTCGTCGCGTCGCTCGGGGCGTGCTCGGCGATGGACGTCGTCTCGATCCTGCAGAAGATGCGCCAGCCCGTGGAGTCGTACCGGGTCGAGGTGGAGTGGGAGCGCGGCCCGAAGGACGTCTATCCGCGACCGGTTACGCGGATCAAAGTCACGCACGTCCTCAAGGGCGCGCTCGACCCGGCGGCAGTCGAAAAGGCGGTGCGCCTCAGTGACGAGAAGTACTGCGGAGTGACGGCCACGCTCAGGCAACAACCGTCCCTAGAGACTGGCTGGTCGATCGAGCCTTAGAAACCGCCGAGCGGGGTGAAGCGGAACCCGAACCTGTCCAGGATGAACAGGATGTTCGCGATCGACGTCACTTGGCTGAAATTGATGTTTCCGCTGTCGGGCACTTCGACAATGTCGCCGGGTTTGAGGCGAATGTTCTGCGCCGAGTCTCCGTTGTTCATGAAGCGGACGAGGTTGGCCTCGATCTGCATGTACTCGCCCGGTCGACCAGGGACCGCCCTGGTCACGGTGACCGCGCTCAGTTTGCTGCGGAACTCGATCTCGCCGCGACCCATCGCGATCGCGTCCATGAGGGTCATCGACTCCTTCCAGGGATAGACGCCTGGCGAAGGAACGCGCCCGATAATGATGATCCGGTTGTTCTGCTCCTCGGGGATGATCAGTTCGTCGCCGTCCTTGATCTCGTAGTTCTGCGACGTGTCCCCGTTCATGAGCATGCTGTACAGGTCGATCGGAATCTGCTCGCTCGTGCCTTTGCGCCTCAGCGTCGCTCTGCGCAGGTCGGACGAGTTGTCGCGCATCTGCCCACCGCCCCGTGTGTAGAGTGTCAGCAGGGAGTCGCCAGGCCGCATCTCGTAGGTGCCGGGCTGGACGACCTGGCCCGCGATCGTCGCTCGGATCTTCCGATAGCCCTCGATCAAGACCGAGACGATCGGTTCCTTGATGCCCAGTTTCGTCTTATAGAGTTCAGCGAGTTCGACTTCCAGTTCGCCGGTCGTTTTGCCTTCCGCCTTGATGGTTCCAAGGAAGGGCGCGCTGAAGTTGCCGTCTGGGCCGATCACGATCAGGGCGACGAGGTCCGCCTGGTTGTAGACGACGATCCGGATCACGTCTTCCGGCTGGAGCCGATATGTGGCGGTCTGCTGCCCAAAGGATAGGGCAGTCAAGGCCAGAAGGCCGGCGATAAGGACGGTCTTGATCGACTTCAAGTGTTGCTCCAACCCGTGTAACGCGCTTTTGTAGTTCGCCCGTGCCCCAATTATACTCGCGGCCCGGGTTCGGTCCGGCTCCGCCGACCCTCCACAACGAGCGTAACCTCGCCTTTTTGCGGGACCTCACGCTCGGTCGGGACGCTCGGCAGCGTCGCCCTCCAGACTTGCTGGTGGGCCTTTGTCAATTCTCGGCAGACGGCGTACCGCCGTTCACCCAGAGACTCTGCGCAACCTGCAAGAAGCTTGCCGAGCCGGTGCGGCGATTCAAAAAGCACCAGAGTCAGGCTCGAATCCGCGTAGGGCTCGAGCAGTTCGCGCAAGGGGCCGGGCTTGCGAGGCGGAAAGCCCAAGAAGGCGAAGCGCTGGCCATAGAACCCGGAGAGCGACAGTGCCATCGTCACCGCGCTGGGGCCCGGGACGGCGTCGACCTCGACTCCGCGCTCCAGGCAGGCATCGATCAGGCTGGTTCCGGGGTCGCTGACGACGGGGGTGCCGGCGTCGGTCAGCACGCAGGCATCTGCGCCTTCGGCGACTTCGTCGGCATACGCGGCGACGCGGTCTGGCGTCGCGTGCTCGTTGAGCACGCGCATCGGTCGTTTGAGCCCCAGGTGGGCCTGCAGTTTGCCGCTGACGCGCGTGTCCTCGACGTACCAGACTTCCGCTGCTTCGAGGGCTGCGGCGGCGCGCGGCGAGAGGTCGCCCAAGTTGCCGATGGGCGTCGCGACCACAACGAGCCGTCCGGGCAACTAGCCCCCCGTCTTCGGCTTGTTCGCCTCGTTCAGCGCCTTCTCCGCAGCCTCTTTGGCGGCCTGCTCGGTCGGGTTCGGGACGTTGAACTTGTCGAGCTCGCTCTGAGTCTGCTTCTGCAGCTCGTCGGCCTCGGCCTTGTCCTGGCTCCACTTGACGAGGATCGCGCGGATCTCGTTCGCCTTCGCCTCGTCGACCTTCTTCTCGGCCTGCAATTTGTTCAACTTCTCGTTGGTCTGGTCGAAGTAGTTCTGGTTGATCGGCTCAAAGCCGGTGTTCATCTCTGCAGCCGTCTTGAGCATATCGACGGCGCTCGCGTTGTCCCCCATCTCGAGATAGGTGTCGACCAACGATAGGCGCAGAGAGATGCTCTCCGTCGTCACCAGAACCTCGTTGATGATTTCGACCTTCAACGGTGCAATCTCCTTCTTCTCTGCCGCGTTGAGGTGGAACTCGAGCGATTGGACCGCCGCGTATCGCGCCAAGATCGCAGGCATCGTGCCGGCAGGATCGTCGGGCGAGACCTTGGTGTTCTGTGCGACGTCGCGCAGCGCGGCCTTGACTTGGTCGGTCGAGAGCGCCGTGTCCATCGTCGTCTGGGCGACCTTGTAGACGGCCTCGTAGCCGGCGCTCTTGAACTCGACCTTCGCCGTCTTGCGAGCGGCTTCGACCGCCTTGCTCATCTCGCTCGTCGCCTTCTGGCGTCGGAACGTCTCGGTGTACATCGGCAGGTTCGTCGTAAAGTCGGCAGGAAGCTCCGACTTGGTGGTCGTGAGTTTGAAGATGCGCGGGATGCTGCCGAACTCGACGATCACTGCGCTGACCTCGCCCACTTTGAGCAACGCCAAAGGCTGCAGGATCGGATCGCTTTCGATGACGGCGCGGTTGTACTTGACCGGCTCCGCGTTCGGAGTCGTCATGTACTTCTTCTGCACGGCGAGGAAGTCTGCTCCGCCTCTGATCTCGGCGAGCGCCTTTTCCGCCTCGGCCTTTCTTTCGACGAGCCCCATCTCTTGCTTGTCGAACGCGATCGTCAGGAAACTCAGCGTCTCGTACGACTTCTTGACCTCTTCGTCGGTCACCTGGGTCGTGCTGAAGAAACTGCGCTCGAGCGCTTGTTGCGAGTACTGGCTCACGACGCCTGCACGACGCCCAGAATCGGCGAGCGCTTCTTTGAGCTGGTCGAGCACACGGTCCTTGAACAGGCTCGTCGACTCTCCTTGCTTCTCTTCGAAGAACTTCTGGAAGTCCGCCTCGGTGGCGTCGGCCTTCAAGTCTCCGCTGGCGACCGACGTCGCCCGGAACTGGTTGATGGACTGGTCCAATTGGTCGGAGGCCATCGACAGGACGATCTCGTCGTCGATCACCAAGCCCCTCGAGGCTGCCATGTTGGCCATGATCGCTTGATCGATCAGGCTGCGCACCGCCGCCGCCATGAACTGGAAGTCGAGGGCGGGGTCGGAGAACGTGCCGAACTGCCTCCGCACGCCGTCGATCTGCTCGCTTACCTGGCCCAGCGTCACGGGCTGGCCGTCGACGCTGAACACCTCGACCGCCAAGGTCGGGTTGCCCTGGTCTCTTGCGGCCGGGCTGAAAAGTCCAAAAAAGCCTGCGCCGGCGACACCGATCGCGCTGAGGACCATGACGATCCAGACGGTGACCATGCAGCCCTTCTTCTGGGTGGATTCGCGGAGTTTGGTGACGGACAAGGGGATAGGCTCCTGTGAACTTAGAGTAACCGCAGATTATGGCATCCGGGTTCCCCGGCCCCGGGAAGGCTTGACTAGTAGACAGAAATGTGTTATACTAGTGGACGTAGTGCGGCATGGGGCTGCGCAAGGAGTACAACTTTGGCGAAAGGACTCACTTCGAGACAAGAGGCGATCCTGCACTTCGTGCTGGACTACGTACAGGAAAACGGCTACCCCCCTTCGATCCGTGAGATCGGGGAGAAGTTCAAGATCGGCTCCCTCCGAGGAGTCACCGTGCACCTAGACGCCCTGGAGAAGAAGGGCTACATCGAGCGCAGCAACACCCCCCGCTCGATCAAGATCACACACCCCGCCTACCAGCCAGCGCAGCGCGTGACGATGCTGCCCCTGCTCGGCCAGATCGCGGCCGGCGCACCCATCCTCGCCGAGGAGAACGTCGAGGATCTCATTGCCGTGCCGAGCGAGATGGTCAAGAGCATCACCAACGCCTACCTCCTTCGAGTGCGTGGCGACTCGATGTCGGGCGAAGGGATCAACCCGCGAGACCTCGTCGTCGTCAGGCCGCAGGAGACCGCCAACCACGGCGACCTCGTCGCGGTCCTGCTCGACAACGAGGCGACCGTCAAGCGAATCCACTATGAAAAGGGCGGCATCCGCCTGATGGCGAGCAATCCGGCGTACGACCCGATCGAAGTGAGGCCGGAGGACAACCCGCGCATCCTCGGTCGCATCGTCGGGCTGATGCGAGACTACGAAGGAATGGCCTTCTAGGGGCCGCTTATACATTCGGCGAAGCGGTCACGGGTCAACCTGGGGCCGCTTCTCTGTTCTTGGCGCATGATCCCTTTTCCTGGGAAGAACCACGTCGTCAACTGAACGTGCTCGTCTTGGACCTTGAGATCGAGCACGCACTTCACGGTCTTGAACTCTCTGCCCCCGAACTTCAGAGACTCGGAGCCCCGCGTGAGCTTCGCCGTCGCGGCCGAGCGGCTCGTCGCCGTCACGACCGCACCGTTCCAAAGCGTGCCATCGGTCGCGAAGATTGGGATCGGTGGCCAGTAGCTTGTTCCGGCAAGTTCTGCCGCAAGCAGGCTGTCGCCCGCCCACGCCAGCCGTAGGTCGCCCATCGCGCCTGTGAGCCTCCAGCCGGAGTACCGTCCAACTGCGACTCTCTCCGTGACCTTGAGATCGCTCACGCTGGTCACGCTGTCCCCGCGCACCTCGTACGTCCAGGTGTTGCCTTCGGCTAGCGGCATGTAAGTCTGAGATCCTCCTCCGCACCCTAGTGCCGCGAGCGCGAGCAAGGCGCAAAGAGTCCTCAAACGCCCTCCAACTTGGCGAAACTCTGTACAAGCTTCTTGACGCCGATCGCGCCAGGGAAGGCGACGGTGACTTCCGCGTCGTTCTTCAGCGGGCTGCAAGCGACGACTACACCGATCCCGAACTTTCCGTGCGAGACTTTTTGGCCGACTTGGAACGGTGGATCCCATGCAGGCTTCGGCTTCGGCTCCTCGACGTCGACCTCTTCGTACTCTTCGTACTCGGGCTCGAAGGTGCGATAGCGTCCGCTCCGCTCTTGGTGCACGGACCTCAGACCCCGCGGAGCGGTCGAAGTCGTGGCCCCTTGCAAACGCGAGACCTGGCCTGACGGAAGATCATCGAGGAACCGCGAGCGTGGGTTGAAAGAGGGCTGGCCGAACAACGTGCGGCGGTGGGCGTGCGTAAGATGGAGCTCCTCCCGCGCCCGTGTCATGCCGACGTAGCACAACCGCCGTTCCTCTTCGAGTTCAGTGTCCTCGCCCAGCGATCGCGAGTGAGGGAACACGCCCTCCTCGAGCCCGACGAGGAACACGACGGGAAACTCCAGCCCCTTCGACGAGTGGAGCGTCATCAGCGTGACAGCGTCGCCGCCCTCCTCATAACTGTCGACGTCGGAAACCAGCGCGACCTGTTCCAAGAACGCGCCAAGCCCGTGTGGCTCTGGGCCTGCGTCGAACTCGGCCGCCACGTTGAGCAGCTCTTGCAAGTTCTCGAGCCGCGTCTGCGCCTCTTCGCTGCGCTCAGACCGGAGCACGTCGAGGTACTCAGACTTGTTCATGGCGACCTTGAGGATCGGTGCCACGTCCGCGTCCTGGGGCAGATGCGCGGCCTCTTCGATGCAGGCGACGAACCGCCTTGCTCCTTCACGAGTCTTTGCCGGGACCGACTGCTGCCATTGTTCGTCTTTGAGGGCCGCGAACAGCGCGACTCCAAGTTCGGTCGCTCGCGCCTCGAGTTTCTCGAGCGCACCAGGGCCGATGGCACGCGCAGGGACGTTGATGACCCTCTTCAGTGCGGTGTTGTCGTCGGGGTTGTGCGCCAGCCGCAGATAGCACACGATGTCTTTGACTTCTTTGCGTTCGTAAAAGCGCTGGCCACCGACGAGCACGTGGGGAACGCGCATCGTCAACATGGCCTCTTCCAGAACACGGCTTTGCGCGTTGGTGCGGTAGAGGACAGCAAAGTCCTTATACGTCCGCCGTCCTGTCCTAACTTCGCGAAGGATCGCGTCGACGACGAGCATCGCCTCGTCCTGCTCGCTACCCGCCTCGCTGACCGTGACGGACGCGCCCTCCGCGTTCTCGGTCCACAGCCTCTTCTCCGCCCTCGACCGGTTGTGCTTGATGACGTGGTGGGCGGCGTCCAGAATGCGTTTGGTCGAACGGTAGTTCTGGACCAGTTTCACGACCTTCGCGTCCGGATAGTCCTGCTGGAAGCGCAGCATGAGGGACACGTCCGCTCCACGCCACGCATAGATCGACTGGTCGTCGTCGCCGACGATCGTCACGTTCTGGTGCTTCTCGGCCAAGAGGTGCACGAGTTGGTACTGGGCGAAGTTCACGTCCTGGTACTCGTCGATCAGCACGTGCAGGAACTTCTCCTGGAGCTTCTCCCGCACTTCCTTGGACTGCTCCAGGAGGCGCACCGCCTTCATGAGGATGTCGTCGAAATCGAGCGCGTTGGCGTTCGCGAGCGCTTGGTTGTACTCAGGGTAGATCGACGCGACGATCCTTTCGAAGTAGCCTGCCGCCTGCTCCTCGTAGGCTTTCGGGCCGATCAGCCGCTCCTTCGCCCGGCTGATCTCGGCGAGCACGGCCCTCGGCTGCAGAGTCTTGTCGTCCAGGCCCTTGCGCTTGAGCAAGTCCTTGACCAGGGACATCTGGTCGCCGTCGTCATAGACGACGAAGTTCGACGGTAGCCCGATCGCCTTGCCCTCGATACGCAGCAGCCTGGCGCACACCGAATGGAACGTGCCCATCCAGAGGTCTTTGGCGGCAGGCCCGACCATCTCCTCTATCCGCGAGCGCATCTCGCTCGCGGCCTTGTTGGTGAAGGTGACGGCGAGGATCCGGTAGGGAGGGACCCCTTCGTCGATCAGCCTGGCGATCCTGCTCGTAATGACCCTGGTCTTTCCCGAACCGGCCCCTGCGAACACCATAAGCGGACCAGAGGGGTGTTGGACGGCCTCTTGCTGTTCCGGGTTCAAACCGGTGGGCTCGGCCTTAGAGGTCATTTGTCTGGTAGTACCCTATCCGAAGGCTACCGGGCCCGGGAGGCCCGACACGGTGAGAAAACGGGCTGGCAATCGCCGGTTTTGGCACGCGGAGTGCACTCCCCAGGGTGTAACATAGGGGCTGAGTTTGGCGTCAAGTACGGTTACGAGAGCCAAGCGGGTGGACGCCCACTCGCTCAGTTGGTGAATCAGAAATGAGGAATCTAGTCTGTGCAGTCCTTGCCATGACGGCCGTGAGCGCCGCGATGGCCCAGTCATTCACGATCAGGAGGCCGGCCGACGGATCGACAGTCCGTGAGACCGTCCAAATCCAGATCCCTAAGGGTGCCATTCCCGACGGCGCGTACATCGGCGTCATCGTGAACGGAAAGTTCCTGGAGGCAGTCAGCCCGGCGGTCGAAGGCGAAAACCACGTCTATCGGCTGAACACGAAGGAGCGACGGCTTCCGGACGGCGACCTCGACATCGAGGCCGTGCTCTACATGGACTTCAGCGACCGGGCAGAGATCGTCAACCGCTCCTCGGTTCGCGTCAAACTCGACAACTACACTTCGATCAAGGTGCCTGAGGACGGCTTTGGGCTTCGCTACAAGTTCCAGCGAGGCAAAGAGTACGTCTACAACCAGTACAGCACCCAGACGATCGGTACGGTGACCCAGGCTGCCGCCCAACTCGGCAGCCGATCGGGCGAAACGCCGCTGGGTAGCGAGGAGACTCGCATGCTCTACGTGTTCGACAACGTGTACCAGGGCGAGACGGGCCCCGAGGCGCTCCTGCGCATCCAGGCCTTGCCGGAAAAGGGCAAGAACTACGCGTGGCTGACCACGACGGGTTCGACCGAGCCCAAGAAGTACTACGACTACCAGATGCACCCGCTGTATATGCGGATCACGGACACAGGCCGCGAGGTCTGGGGCGCCGCTCCGCCGTACTTCCCGCTGGAAGGCACGGCTGGCGACCAGAACAGGCTCGACCTGTTCGCACTGCTCCCGCTCCCGGTGCTCCCGAGCAAGTCCTTGTTCCCGGGCGACACCTGGCAGGCGCAACACCTGTTCAGCGAACTCGACCTGGACAAACTCCCTGAGACGAACAAACTCACGACCGGTCTGATCTCGCGCGGCACCTTCCTTGGTGTCGAGTGGGAGAAGGGCATTCCGTGCGCCAAGTTCTCGATCCTGGTCGAGGCCGGCCCGCGCGAGATCGTCAACGCCGTCAACTTGAACAATCAGCCCGGCGAAGCGACCCGCGTCTCGCTCGAGGGCATCGTCTACTTCGCTCTGGACCGAGGAGTCGTGGTCCGATCTGAGTTCAACATGCTGCAAGAGTCGCTGATCACGGTCGGCACGACCGGTGCGGCTGGCGCAGGCGCCCCCGGTGGCGGCGGCCAGGCGACTGGCGGCGGCGCGGGCAGCAACAGCCCGACCGGCGGCTTCGGCCCGGCTGGCGGCGGTGGCGGCGGTCTCGCAGGCGCACCTGGCGGTCGCTTCGAGTTCCGACCGTACGTCGATGCGAACGGACACCTCAACTTCTTCCAGCGACGCGGCGGCATACAAGGCGGCCCGGTCGGTGGCGGAAACACCCAGGGCGGTACGACCGGCCCCGGCCTTGGTGGTCGGACCGGCGGCGGCAGCGGAGCGGCCGGTGGCCAGAAGGTCATCCTTCGCGTGCGCATGAGGCTGTTGACCGAACTGGAGATGTAAGCGCTGAACCTGTTCGGTTCCAAGTGGCGCAGTTCCTCGTCTGACGAGGAACTGCGCGCTACTTTAGTAGAGCACCTCGAAGAGCTTCGTCAACGGCTCTTCCGCATCATTACGGCGCTAACGATCGGCACGATCATCGGATGGTTCTTCGCTGACGCGACTTACTACTATCTCGAAGGCATCGTCGAGCAGAACATGCCGAAAGACATCGAGTATTCGACGATGTTCACGGCCCTCACCGGCCCATTCATGCTTCGGCTCAAAATGGCCTTCTACATCGGCCTGTTCTTGACCCTTCCATTCAGCGTTTATCAGATCTGGGGGTTCGTCGCTCCCGGCCTGCGCCCTAACGAGCGCAAGCCGTTCAAGATTGTCGCCCCGGTGAGCGTGCTCTTGTTCTTTATGGGTGCCGGCGCGTGTTGGTTCATTCTGCCGGTCACAGTTTCTTGGTTCGCGTCGTTCATGTACGGCTTCGAGAACACGAAACTCATGCTCGAGGCGGGATCGATGACCTTCCTTTTGGTCAAGATGCTGCTCTCGTTCGGCGTCGGCTTCCAGATGCCGATCATCGTGTTCGTCCTCGCAAGGCTTGAGGTCGTGACTCCCGCGGCGATGATGAAGTATTGGCGGCACGCTGTCGTCGGTGTGATCATCGCCTCTGCCGTCATCACGCCCTCGGGAGATCCACTTTCGCTCGCTGTGCTTTCCGTGCCCTTGATCGGACTCTTCTTCCTCAGCGTGTGGGCGGCGCGGGTGACCCTGCGAAAGCAGCGAGCGAAGCAAGACGCCGAACTGGACGATCTAGACTAAAGCATGGACGCGCTGGGGGTCTTCGAGCATTTCGCTTCGCAACCCCGCTTGCGCGAGCGGCTTGCCAACGTCATCACGATCCCAGCGCGTGAACCCCACTTTGCACCTATGTGTGCAAACCTCCACCCAAAACTGGTCGATTCTCTGGCCCAGATGGGAGCCTCGAACCTCTTTGCACACCAGGTGGATGCAATCCAATCTGCGCTCGAAGGACGGGACACGATCGTCGTGACCGGGACAGGCTCCGGAAAATCGCTGTGTTACAACGTGCCCGTCGTCCACACCTGCCTCAGCGAGCCCATGGCGACCGCGCTCTATCTTTTTCCCACTAAGGCCCTCGCACAAGACCAGGCGGGAAAACTGTTAGAACTCGTCCCAGGGCAAGACATGCGCGTCGGGGTCTATGACGGCGACACCCCGCGGCCCCAACGTGCGCCGATCCGCAAGAGCGCGCACGTCGTCGTGACCAACCCCGACATGCTGCACGTGGGAATCCTCCCGCGACACGAAGAGTGGTCGAGGTTCTTCAAGTCGCTGCGCTACATCGTGGTCGACGAGGCGCACACGTATCGCGGCGTGTTCGGGTCTCACGTCGGTAACGTGTTGCGACGCCTTTTGCGCCTGTGCGCCTGGTATCGCTCGACACCGACCATCGTGATGTGTAGCGCGACGATCGGCAACCCGGTCGAGGTCTTCGAGCGGCTCACCGGGCGTACTCCCGCACTTGTGAACAACGACGGGTCGCCACGAAGCGAGCGCAACGTCGCGCTCATCGAGCCACCCGACCCAGAGTCGGACCAGAACTTCAGCCCAAACATGGAGGCAGCGTCGCTTCTTGCAGAGTTTGTGCGCTGCGGTGTGCGCACGCTCGCTTTTTGTCGCGCGCGGGTTTCGACGGAACTCGTCGTGCGCTATGCGAGACAGATGCTCGAAGAAGGCGGCTATGACCTGGAGCAGGTCGAGTCCTATCGCGGCGGATACACGCCCAAGGAGCGGCGCGAGATCGAGCAGCGCCTGTTCAAAGGCACGCTCACCGGGCTCGCCACGACCAACGCCATGGAACTCGGCGTCGACGTGGGCGGGCTCGACGCGATCGTGCTCAACGGCTATCCGGGCAGCCTCTCGAGTTTCTGGCAGCAGGTGGGCCGCGCAGGGCGAGGCGAGGAGCGAGGCTTTGCGGCCTTGATCGCCCACGAAGACCCGCTCGAACAGTTCTTGGCTCGGAATCCCGGCGTGCTGCTCGGAGGGGTCGGAGAGAGCGTCGCGCTGAGCCCGGACAATCCGCAGATACTAGCGCAGCACCTCCGGTGCGCGGCGTACGAACGCCCGATAAGCAGGGAGGAACTCGCCATGTTCGGCGTACACGCCGCGCGGACGGCGGACGAACTCGACGATTCGGGCGATCTTCGGTTCAGCGCGGACCGCTACTTCTATCCCAGCCACGAGCCGCCTGCCGGAAAGGTCGACATCCGAGGTCTCGGCGGAGAGGACGTGAGGCTTTATGCAGGCCCGGACGAGGTCGGCGAGATGGAGCGGTGGCGAGCGCTGCAATACGCGCACGAAGGCGCGGTGTACATGCACCGTACGAGTACCTACGTCGTCACAGCACTCGATCTCAACAGGAACGAGGCACACATGCAAGAGCGCGAGCCGGGCTACTACACGCAGCCTGTGGTGCAGTCGGTCGTGCAGCCGACGGTCGAGATTCAGGACGCGGGATTCTTCGCTTTGAGCGGGATGAACGTCACATGCGCAGTCGTCGGGTTTCGCAAGATGGCGCAAGACGGTCGTCAGATGCTCGGGGAAGAGTCGCTCGATCTGCCGGCCCAGTCCTACGACACGATCGGATTGCGGATAGCGCCCGGCCCCGAGTGGTCGCCGAACGAGGCGCCGGGCCTCATGGGCGCGGTCCACGGCCTTGAGCACGCGCTTCTTGCTGTCGCTCCCGTCCTCGCCTCGTGCGACCGACGCGACCTTGGCAGTGCGTGGTTCTCGATCGACCCTCAAGACCTTGAGCCGAGCGTCTACGTCTTCGACGCGATGCCGGGCGGGGTCGGATTGTGCGAAAGCCTCTTTGACCGGCGCAAGGAGTGGGTGGCGACGGCTCTCGACCTCGTGCGCTCGTGCAAGTGCGAGACGGGCTGCCCTGCCTGCTTGTACGCGGCGCAGTGCGAGGCGATGAACGAGCACTTGGACAAGCAGGGGACGGTCAGGATCCTCGAATCCTTGCTGGGTTAGTGGGAGGGTGCCGCTCCATCGGCACCTCTCTTGGTTCTCTCTCGTAATCCCGCGAGTCCGGACTGGCCCCTACCTTGCACAGTAGAATCGCAAGCCAATGATCATCGTCATGCAGGTCGGGGCGACCCAGGCGCAAATCGACGCCGTCGCCGAGGCCATCAGGGAACTTGGGCACGAGCCCTTGATCCTGCCTGGCGAAGACCGAACGGCGATCGGCGTGCCTGCGGCCTTGGACAGCGGCGAGAGGTCCGCGCTCGAAGGCGTGGTCAGCCGCCTGGAAGGGGTCAGCCAGGTCACCGAGACGAGCAGGCCGTACAAACTCGCCTCGGTCGAGTACCATCGCGAACCCACGACCGTCGAGGTGCGCGGCGTCAAGATCGGTCCGGGCCACTTTGTAATGATGGGAGGGCCGTGCTCGGTCGAGTCGTACGAGCAATATCGCGCTTCTGCCGACGTCGTGAAGGCGAGCGGTGCGACGGTCTTACGCGGAGGGGCGTTCAAACCGCGCACGTCGCCATACGCGTTCCAAGGGTTGCAGGTCGAGGGCCTGGAGATCATCAAGCGAGTCGGCGAGGAGACGGGCCTCGCGACGATCACCGAGGTCATGGCCGCTGACATGGTCGGCAAGGTCGCCGAGCACGTCGACATCCTGCAGATCGGCGCAAGGTCGATGCAGAACTTTCCTTTACTTGTCGAGGCAGGCAAGAGCGGCAAGCCAGTGTTCCTCAAGCGCGGGCCGTCTGCGACCATCGACGAGTTCTTGCTGGCCGCCGAGTACGTATTGAACGAAGGAAATCCGAACGTGATCCTGTGCGAGCGCGGCATCATCCCGCACGACCGCGCCTACACGCGCAACACGCTCGACCTCGCGGCGGTGCCGGTGCTTTTGCAGCACACGCACCTGCCGGTGATCGTCGACCCCTCGCACGGTACCGGCGTCGCGCGGTATGTCGCACCGATGTCTCGCGCGGCGATGGTCGTCGGCGCG
>CAZGXW010000058.1:0-17129 GCA_964529975.1 uncultured Fimbriimonadaceae bacterium | reverse complement strand
CTTGGGTTTGGCTATGCAGACTCCGAGATCGCGAGGTTCGAGCGGGCGGCGGCGGCAGAGATCTCGAGCAAGTTGCAGGGGGACTCGAGGATTGTGGTCGTCGATGCGCAGCCGGCAGGGTTGTCGATCGCGTGGGGACGGCTCACGAGCGCGACGATCGAGGCGAGGGACTTCTCGCTGAAAGAACTTCCCTTCTTCACCGAGCCATGGCGCTCGACGGCCGGCGGGATCGGCACACTGCGATTGCGCCTTCGTAACATCGAGATGCGTGGGCTCGTCATCGACGAACTGAGCGCGGACATCCCAGAGTGCCGCTACGACCTTGGGCTGGCGCGCGGGCAGAAGGCGTTCCGCATTAGCAGGACCGGCGAGGGCACGGGCACCGTGCGGATTAGCGAAGGGGCGCTCGCGGACTACATCGTCGAGAAGTATGCCGAGGTCAAGTCTGCCACGGTGCGCGTGTACAACGACGTGGTGTGGGTCGAGGGCTATGGCGAGTTCCTGATCGTGAACACCAACTTCGCGGTGATCGCCCGGCTTGCGACCACCGATGGGACCACGCTCGAACTCACCGACGCCAAGGTGTACTTCGACTGGCAACGGGCCGAGCCAGCGGCGGCAAAGGTGATCCTCGACCTCTTGAACCCGGTCGTTGACCTCAAGGAAGGGCTTGGGCTGTATGACGCGATGTCGGTGACCGAGATCAGGCTCAGGGACGGGTTCCTGACTGCCACAGGAAAGGCCCGGATCCCCGTCAAGCCCGGGTCGGTTCCGAGCCGATAATCCTAAGAGGATGCTCGCCACGATCGCGCTCGCCCTTGTCGCGTTCCCCCAGGAGCCGCTCGCCGACCAGGTGGCGGTCGGACGCCGCATTGCGACCGCCGAGCCCCGTTTGAGCCTTCAAGACCTGTTTCGACCCCAACCCCCGCGCCGCTCGATGGACGAGATATGGGGTAGCGACCGGCAGAAGGTCGGATCGTGGTCGAACGGCTACTTGCAGGTCTCGACGGAGTACGTCGTGTGGGTTTCGCCCGCGCTGGTTTCCCGATGGCTCGGGTTCCTCGGTGCGCGAGAGCATTGGGACGACGAAGAACTTCCGTTGCGATGGCAGACGGTCAGAAACGCGCTGGGAGAGCGCCGCGCGTTCGTCGTGCAACTGTCTGCATTTCCCAAACTGCCGACTTATGGCGTAGGCGACTACGAGCGGACGTCTCCCGAGGAGATCGAGAACGTTCGGTTCGTATACACCAGCGGGGCGAAGACCGAACGGATGGAGGCCATGCGCCTCGCACAGTGGCAATCGCGCGAGCGCGGCGACCTAGAGGACTTCCCTTGGTGGCAACATGTCGCGTTCGGTACGCCGCTGATCGGCGAGTTTGAGACGGTGCAGTTCGGCGAACCCTTGCCGCTCGGCGACTATCACCGCGCCTGGTACCTGGTGTGGGCCGAAGGGCAGGACGCCGACTTCGAGGTCCGCATCCTTAGCAAGCGCAAAGAGCGCGTGGCGAAGTTCAGGTCTTCCAAGTAAACTCGACCATCGCGCCGACTCTCTTTCCCGTGGGTTCTGACTCCCTGACGACGACCTTTCCGTTCACGACGGTGTAGACCGGCTTTCCTCGCAGGGTTCGACCCTCGAACGGCGACCAGCCGCACTTCGACTTCAGCCAGTCCTTGGTCACCTCGAACGGCCTGTCGAGATCGACGATGGCCAGGTCGGCCCACTGGCTCGGCGCTAGCCGACCTCGGTCCTTGATGCCATAGAGTTCCGCAGGTCGCTCGCTTGTCATGCGGACGACTTTTTCGAGCGCGATTTTCCCGTCTGCGACGAAGTCGAGAAGGACTGGGAGCATGGTTTGGACGCCGGGCATGCCGCTCGGCGACTTGGGATAGGGCTGTGCCTTTTCTTCGAGCGTGTGCGGGGCGTGGTCGCTGCCGAAGACGTCGAAGAGTCCCTGATCGAGCGCGCGCCAAATCGCTTCCCTATGCTCCTTGGCGCGGATAGGCGGGTTCATCTGGACTTTGGTGCCGAGCGTCTCGTAGTCGTCTGCTGTGAACGTGAGGTGCTGTGGTGTGACCTCGCACGTAGCCTTGACGCCGCTGCGTTTCGCCTCCCAGAGCATGGGCAGTTCTTCGAGCGTGGAGATGTGCAGGACGTGGACGGGTCTTCCGGTCTCCTTGCTTAGCCGCAGAACGCGCTCGGTGCAAAGGCGCGCAGCCTCGGCGTCGCGGACGACGCAGTGCTCTCGCACGTGGGGGCTCTCACCGAGCAAGGCTTTGCGCTCACGCAGGCGCGGCTCGTCTTCGGAGTGAATCGGACAAGGGCGGACGCCGTTTTGGAGCACACGCCTGAGCATGGCCTCGTCTTCGATGAGCAGAGTGCCCGTCGACGATCCCGCAAAGATCTTGACTCCGGGCGTCCCCGGCTGTGCTTCTAGACGCGCCAGGTCCTCGATGTTCGTTGGGGACGCTCCGACGAAGAACGCGAAGTTAGCGAACGAGGTCGCCGAGCCGATCGCCACCTTCTCCGCCAATGCCTGCTCGGTGACGGTGGCCGGGTCGGTGTTGGGCATCTCGAAGTACGTCGTGACGCCGCCCATGACGGCAGCGAGCGAGCCGTGGGCGATGTCTTCCTTATGCGTGAGACCTGGCTCACGGAAGTGGACTTGGGTGTCGATGACGCCCGGCAAGACGTGCAAACCCTTGGCGTCGAGCGCCTCTTCGGCGGTCGCCATGGCGAGGTCGCCGAGGGCATGGATCTTGCCTCCCTTCACGCCGATGTCG
Organism: uncultured Fimbriimonadaceae bacterium; assembly: GCA_964529975.1. Taxonomy (GTDB): domain Bacteria; phylum Armatimonadota; class Fimbriimonadia; order Fimbriimonadales; family Fimbriimonadaceae; genus JADFMN01. The sequence continues at coordinate 14,348 of CAZGXW010000058.1, read as the reverse complement.
CCCTGTATCGTGCCCGAGGACGAGACGAGCGTGCCGCCCCGCACGATAAGGTCGAACCGGTCCGCCATCGTCCCATCTTACGCGGAACGGACGGGGACGGTGGGAACGTTGTGCCGAGTATGATCAGGACCAGCCGATGAGCGAGACGCAGGATCCGGACGTCACGGTGATCGTCCCCGCGCTGAACGAACAGGCCACGATCGCCGAGGTCGTGGACCGCTTGCTCGCCCTCCCACTCCGTTTGCAGGTCGTGGTTGTGGACGACGGAAGCACTGACGAGACCCCGACGATCCTCTCACGATACGGCTCGCGGATCACTGTTGTGACCAACGAGCGGCCCGGCGGCAAGGGGATGGCGATCCGAAGCGGCATGGCCCACGCGCGCGGCAAGGTCGTGGTGATTCAGGACGCGGACCTGGAGTACTCGCCAGAGGAGATCCCCAAGTTGGTCCAGCCGATCCTCGACGGGGTCTACGGCGTCGTATATGGGACGCGTTTCGCGCACGGCATGCACCCAGGGATGGCGCTGCCGAACAAGTTGGTCAACGTGCTTCTGCGCTTAGCGGTCAAGGTCTTGTACGGTCGGCGGTTGACCGACGAAGCAACGTGCTACAAGGCGTTCCGTCGGCAGTTGTTGCACGACATGGAACTGGAGTGCGAGCGCTTCGAATTCTGCCCTGAGGTGACGGCGAAGGCGATCCGCATGGGCGAGCACATCCACGAGGAGCCAATCTCTTATGAGCCTCGGTCGAAGGAGGCAGGCAAAAAGATCCGCTGGACCGACGCGCCGGACGCGTTCTGGACTTTGCTCAAGTACAGGTTCTGGCGCCCGCACTAGTAGAACGCCTTGGCGTCCTGTCAGGGAAGCACCCGTATCGGTATCCTCGTTTTTCAATGCCAACGCTCGTGCTCATCCGCCACGGCCAGTCGCTCTGGAACCTGGAGAACCGCTTTACCGGCTGGGTCGACGTGCCGCTGACGGAGCAAGGCGTCGAGGAGGCGCGGGCGGCCGCCCTTGCGATCAGCGGCATCCCGTTCGACGTTGCGTACACAAGCGCCCTCACACGGGCCCAGAAGACGCTTGAGACGATCTTGCACACGATCGACCTCGACGTGCCCGTCATCCGAGACAAGGCGCTGAACGAGCGAGACTATGGCGACCTGAGCGGGCTGAACAAGGCGCAGACCGCAGATAAGTACGGAGAAGAGCAAGTCCACATTTGGCGGCGCAGTTACGATGTCGCCCCTCCAGGCGGAGAATCGCTCAAAGACACCAGGGCGCGGACTGTTCCCTTCTTCGAGCGCGCGATCCTGGGCGACATCAAGCAGGGCAAAAACGTGCTAGTCGTCGCGCACGGCAACAGCAACCGCTCGATCGTGATGGCGTTGGAAGACCTCAGTCCCGAGGAGATCGTGAAGGTCGAACTGCCGACTGGCGCGCCGTACGCCTACGAACTCGACGAAGACGGCAAGGTGCTCTCTAAGAGGACGCTGTAGGCTTGCGGCGGATGTACACGATCGGGTCGCCGCGCCTGATCGACTTGATGCGGTCGATGCCGACGGTCACCTTGCCAAAGCCGCAGTACTTGTGGTCGAGTCGGCGGTTGTCCTCCAGGTTGATGAAGAACTGGCTGTCTCCTGTGTCGCTCGCCGGCGATTCGAGGGCCATCCCGACGACGCCGGGCAGGTGCGAGACGTCATTGTCCTCGAACGGCACCGTCTTCCCGCTGCCGGCGTCCCCGTAGCCCTTCATCTCGCCATAACTGCCGATCGGGATCGCACGCGCCTCTTCGCGGGTCATGTTGCGCGTGGTGGGGTCGCCCGTCTGCGCGACCCACTTGTCGACGACCCGGTGGAACAGGATGCCGTTGTAGAACTTTTTGTCGACGAGGTCGAGGAAGTGCGCCACCAGTTTCGGGGCTTTGTCAGGAAACAGTTCGATCTCAAACGTCCCCCGCTCGAACACGACCATCTCGACGACCGGGTTGGCGGTGGTCGATCCGAGCACTGCGGCGGCGATGAGTGTGAGCATGGCTACTTTGTGGTCCCTTCGAGTTGCTCGAGCCTCTTGGCGAGTTCGTCGGCGATCTCCTCGAACGACTCGACCTCGTGGTCTTCCTTGGCCTTCTGCATCAAGAGCATGAGGGCTGCGCCTGTCGCCGCGCCGAACACGAACCAGAGGAACCTGCTTCCCATCGGGCGCGATTTTACCGTTTGTCGCCCGGGGCGCGCTCGAATCGCCACTCCGCAAAGCCCGCGCTCGGCCCGACCTGTTTGAGGATCTCCGTGCCGTCGTCGTCGCGCGTGAGTTCGAACACGAGTTGGGCGTCGAGTTGTTTGAGCCGCTCCTCCACGTTCGCTGCTCCGGGCGTCTGGATCGCCTCGGCGCGCGTCATGTCGCCCACCTTCTCGATCTTGAGGTGGAGTTTGCCCTCCTGCATGACCGCCTTTCCGTCCATCGCCGGGTTGCCGGTCATGTGGAACGTGCCGTTGGGCTCGATCACGAGGAAGTCTCCTGGGAAGGATCCCGTCTTGACGTCGAGGCGCAGCCACTTCCCTTCGGCCCTCGCGCGTCCTCCGCACGAGATGAGCACGGCCGTCGCGAGGATCGCGACGGCCGTCCAGGTCAGGGTTCGCTTAGCCACCGACAGCATCGTGCTTCAGTTTATCGGGCATGAACCCGACCTTGCTGATGACCATATAGTTGAGCCTGGCGGCGTTCACGATCTTCTCAAAGTTGATCTTGTCAATCGTGTCCGTCGGTCGGTGGTAGTCGGGGTGGAACCCAGAGAACAAGAACGTGATGGGCACGCCCTTGGCCGCGAAGTTGTAGTGGTCGCTCCTTGTGTACACGTCCTCTTCGTCGTACTCAAACACGAACCCTGTGTGGCGGTTCATCTCGAGCGTGATGTCGTGCAGTTGCATCGAAATGCGCTTGCTGCCGACGAGGTGGATGGTGTTCACATTGTCTTCTGGCTTGTCAGGATTCTGGCCTCCTTGCTCCTCGTTCCGTCCGACCATGTCCATCTGAAGAAGGCAGGTCATGCGGTCGAGCGGAATGATCGGGTTGTTCGCGTAGTAGGCGGAGCCGATGAGCCCCATCTCTTCCCCGCAGAACGCCATGAACACCACGCTTCGCTTGGGTTTGAGCGGGTTGGTGGTCAGCGCCTTGGCGACGAGCAACAAAGCCGTCGAGCCGCTGCCGTCGTCGTCCGCGCCCGGGTAGACGACGCCGTTCATCACGCCGTTGTGGTCCAGGTGCGCGCCGACGCCGATGTACTCCTTGCCGAGTTCAGGGTCGCTGCCCGGCAGCATCCCGATCACATTGGGGACGCTGATAGCCTCGGTCTTGACCTTGATCGTCACGGCGACATCGCCCGTCGCCTCCTTCATGACTGCTGTGTTGTTCGGGTTCGAGCCGATGCACACGGTCGCGTCCACGCCGGCTGCCCGAGCCATGTCGATCGCGATCTTGCGGTCGAGAGTGACCATCGGCACGCGAGGGCGCTGGTTTCCGCCAGGTCGACTGCCGCCCCCCGTTCCACCGCGCGAGATCGCGTACTCGGGAGCGACAGACTTGTCGACGACGTAGACAACGACCGCCGGACCGCGGTTGTTGAACATGAAGCGGGCTCTGTTGTCGACGGTCTCGAACGTCGCGACGACGGCCTTCCCCGTGAGGTCGAGCCCTTCTGGCAGCGGCGTGTTGCCGTCCTTGAGATTGAGAAAGACGATGCTCTTGGCGGTCGCCTCGGCATCGCCGAGTTGTCCTTGGAACCCAAGGCCACTTCCGACCTTTGCGTTCACTCCGGGAGCCGTGAACGAGGACGCGGCTGCATCGACGCCCGTGCGGTTGAAGGGCACGCCTTGGAAATAAGTCCCGTTGTCGCCAATCGGAACGAGGCCCATTTCCTTGTACTTCGACGCCACATAATCGGCGGCGAACTGGTAGCCAGGCTGGCCAGTTCCGCGTCCAGCGGCTTGCGGACCGGCGATGACCTTCAAGTACTCGTTTGCCAAGTCCGTCGTGATCGCATCGAAGCCGGTCTTGAACTCGGCAGGCGGCGGGACGGTGCCGCGAAACTGTGCGAGCAACAGGCTGGGAACGACGATCAACGCCACCAAAGAGGCGTTGCGAAGGGTGCGATGGGGGCTCATGGGCAAGTCCGTGTCTCCGCGTCTTGTGACGCCTTGACTTATACCGGATAGAGACGTTGAATCGTCCCCGGAGTTTCAGATGGCCTCGCCGGTCAGCCTGGCCGCGTCGGCGCTCCTGCGGTGGAGCCCATGGGCCAGGGTGGCAGCGTCGGCCTCTTCCAAGTCGGGAACCTGCGCGGAACCGTGGGTCATGGCTGCCGTGTGGACGTGTACGGTGCTCAAGCGGAGCCGCCTTTGGAACGGGCTTTGGCTGACAGAGACGCTCTGGATCTTTTCAGGCGGTACGTAACTCGTGTGGCGCGAAAGCACTCCGTGCCGCGCCGCCAGGAGGTTCGGCCTGTCGTCGAACCCCGTGGTCTTGTAGTGCATCCAGCCCGAGAACACCGACCACGCGGCCAGCGGAACCAGGGCCCAGAACGCCTTTGGGCCAAAGTAGATCGCGCTGCCTGCGACCAGCACGGCATAGACGAGGAACGCCCCTCGGAAATAGGTGATGATCGTCTTCTTGCTCACCGGCCTCCAGACGACCTCGTTCACCGGGCGCCCGGGCAAGACCATCCTCGCCGTCTCAGCGACGCGCTGCGACTCGATGAGAGGGCACAAGAGCGACGAGCCGCCGAGGTCCTGCTTCTCAAAGGAGCCTGCCGTCTCGACGTAGAGTTTGCACAGACGAAGCCAGCGCTGGAACAGAGTCTCGCTCGTGCGCATGATTTGGACGCGCGGGAGCGGCACCACGCTCTCGATCTGGTTGAGCAGACCGTAGTGCCTGCGGAGGTTCCCTTCGTGGAGGTTCACCTCGAAGTTCGCGTACGACACGATCGCGCTGATGATCGAGAACACCCAGCCCACAAGAAAGAACATGAATCCAACGACCGCGACCATCACCCAGTCATCGCCGAAGTTTGGGAACAGGCGCCGGAACACCTCGACCAGCCTGTCTTGAAAGATGAACGATCCGCCGAAGATCGTGCCCAGGATCGCGAACGCCCGGTTCTCTGTCGCTCCCGTGAGCAGAAGTTCCTTGGTCGAGATTTTGTAGACCGTGCGACCGACGGTCTTGAACTCCGGCTCCGGGGGCGCCTCTTCCCTGCGGACGCCCGCGCGAAGTTCTCGCTTCAGCGCTTCCGCCTCTGAAGCGCTGAGCGCGGAGAGCGACGCCTCTGCCTGGGCTCCCGCCGCTGTCTCAATCTTGAGGTCGACGAGTCCGAGGACGCGATGGATGAACGACTTGTTGACGTTGATGTTCTGGATCGCAGAGAGCGGGATCGTGCGCTGGTTCCTGACGAAGAACCCGGTCTTGACGATGAGCGTGCCTTGGTGCACCGCGTAACTGGTGCTGAAGTACCTCCATATCGCGGCGATGACGACCACGCCACCGATCGCCTCGTACATGAAGTCCGTCCCCGAGCCGCGCGAGAGCAAGACGAATATGAACAGATAGATGAACCGCCACGCGAAGCGCAAGACTTCGACCAGGATCGTGAGCGGGTTCAGTCGCCTGAAGACCGGCTCACCCATTCAGCGGGTCTCCTATGACGGGCGGCATCGCCTCACTGAGTTTGAGGAGCACCTTGCGAAGCCGCTCCGCCTCTTCTGCCCTCAGGCCCGGGATGGTCGCGACCGCACCGGCGTGGCCACTGACGAAGACACTGACGACGGCGAGGCCCAAGGCGCGAGCGATCGGTCCGGCCGTCAGGTCGACGTGCTGGATACGTGCACGGGGCACGAAGATTCGCGTCCGCCACCAGATGCCGTGCGCGACAGCGAGGTCGTCTTCCCCAACTTCGTACCTGGAGAACTCGTACTTGCGACCCGCGACGTATTGCGCCCAGAGGACGATCAAGGCCCCGAAGCCAAGGCCCAGCAAGGCGGGATGTACGGCGAAGGTCAGATCCTCGTCGGCCAGGATCGCGTTGACGATGAATCCGGCGCCGACGAACAGCCCCAGGAACACTAGCCCTGTAATGAGGGCCTCGATCCGCCAGAGCGTCCGGACCTTGGGATCGAGGCGGGTCCATGAAGCGATGTGCGGGTCGGGCATCCTTTCTCTATTCTGCCAGGTCGCCTCGGGGGTTGCGCCTCAGATCGGAGATTGGGGCGCGGAAGAGTGGAAGTACGAGTTGTCGTAGAACGGCACGCCGAGCGCTTGGGCATACCGCATCGCGCGACCGACGATGGCCCCTGCACCAGAGTTCATCGGCGCCCCAGGAGCGATCGAGGCGCGCTGGCGCTCGGTCACGAGAAGCGGCACCTGGGCGTGCTTCCAATGCACGACCGTACGGTAGATGACTGCTGAACCCAGTCCCAGAATGTAGTTCTCGGCGTACACGACCACGGCATCGATTTCAATGTTCGAGCCCCGCCGGGTGCGCTTGAGGAGGCCATGTCCTTCGCGGCGAAAGTAGGTGCGCGACCGAAGGTCGAACGCGACGTACTCCATCGATAGCAAGGCCCACACGCCAGCGAGGAACACTGCAGGGCCGACCCAGAGCGCTCCTGGGGGCAAGGGGACGAACCTCCAGCCGAACCAGCCGCCGAACCAGGCGAGGCCACCACCGATCAGGCACACGGCGACGAGGGTCGTGTACCAGTTCGGGGGCGCGAACACCAGCCTTTTGTTCTCACCCCAGATCCGGCCCACGAGCGGGGTCTCCAGCCCGATCTTTCTAAGGGGACGGAAAGCCCCGGAACCCTCGGGATGGCCACGGTTTTCGAATGGGCTTGACAAGGTTCAAATCGAGTCTACCGTCCTGGCAGAATTGCCGGTTGTCTCGGGCCGTGGCAAAAGTGCGGGGACGAACATGGAACAAGGACTCTGGTAGGTGGGTGGAATGACGATCCAAGTCGAGTACCAACAACTGGCAGGCCTGTACGAGAGTGCTGGCTCGCTTCCTCAATTGCCCAAGTCGCCGTTGCGGTTGAGCAAGATGTTGGATTCGACCGACTCGAACCCCGTCACAATCGAGCAACTGATCTTGTCAGACCCCGCCCTCACGGCTGGCCTGTTGCGATCGGCGTCTTCCGTTTATCACGCCAGGACGCGACCCGTCACGACCGTGCGCGAAGCGATCATGGTGCTTGGATTCCGATCCCTCCGCTCGATGGCTATCGCGCTGTGGACGCAGTCCTTGATCGTCGAGGCAAGCAAGAAGTCTTTCTTCGACGCGACGCGGTTCACCAAGAACGGCTCCTTCGTCGGTTACTTGAGTTCGGCGATCTATCGCGAGACCGGTCCGATGGGATCGAACTGGACCGCCGAAGAGGTATACGCTGGCGGCGTGCTCTGCAACATCAGCATGGGCCTGCTCGCCGTCCTGCATCCGGCTGCGTTCGACGCCGTGTACGTGTTGGCGCGGGACAACCAGTGGACGCTCGAAAAGGCGTTCGTCATGCGCTACGAGCACGAGATCGCAGAGCTTGGTCCCCTCGCTGCGCACGCGCTCGGTCTGCCGGACCTGTTCACCGCCGTCGTCGAGCACGTCCACAATCCGCACCAGGCGATCGACTACTTCCATCCTCTCGCGTGTCTCAACTTCTCGCGAGCCGTGGCGGACTCGTCAGGCTTTGGGCTGCAGCGATGGCCTGTCGAGTTCGTAGTGAGCGGTGCGGTGTCCGACGACGTCGCCCTGAGCGACGAGCGGATGTGCGAACTGGTCGAGGAGACCAGGCGGCACACGCTTCTGCACTGCCCCGCAAGCGCGGCGTAAGAACCGCCATAGACGGTTTGATGGGCGCGAATTTGTCCGCGCCCATCCTGCATTTGCCTAAGGCAGCGCGCCTTCGACCGCGTCCAAGTCGACGCCGAGCACAGCCTGGGCTATCTTTGCAAGTTCCTCTTTCGGTCCAGTGAAGTGGAACGTGCGGTGGATGTGCGTGTACGAGGCGTTCGGCTTGAGCGCGAGCGCAGGGGACGAAGTCTCGATCTCGTAGAACGGGCCCATGGGCGGCTTGCCTTCTGCAAACGGGCCATCGTTGTAACTGTTCACCACGTCGCCGGCGAACGGCTCGTCTTGCTTCATCGCCCACTGAGAGTTCACGTACTCGGTGACGCCTTCAGGCTTGTTGTACTGGACGATCGTCAGCAGGCTTCGCGCAGGGTCCCAACTTCCGACGACCTCTTTTGCGCGCTGCGGGGGCAGTCCGATCTTCGTGCGCATCTTGCCGTCGCATCGGAACACGAGGAAGCCGCCTTTGTCAACAAGCCGGTCTGAGGGGACTTTTCCAAAGTAGTCGTCCTTGACGACGATGCCGCTGCCGACCGAATTGTATGGCACGACCACCCGCATGGTATCGGAGATCTTGTACATCGAGAGGATCCAGATCGACAGAAGGCCCTTCTCGTGCGTCCACGCGTCTGCGCCTGTGTTCTTCAGCGTGTTGCGGGACTCGTACGCGACCGACTTGACGGTCTCTGGGACGCTGACCCCAAGGTAGGTGGAGGCGCCATCGTCGAGGAGCGCGACCGTGCGGTCGATCTCAAAGTTGAACTCGGTTCCTGTCGTGTTCTTAATGGTCGCAGACTTGCGGAAAGTGGCCTCCTTGTCCGATTTGCTGACGATGCCGAAAGGCTCGCTGTCGATCACTGCAGGCGTCTGCCAGTTGTCGCCGTTCTGCTCCTCTCCGTCGTTGAAGAAGATAGAGAACTGGCCGCCTTCTGGGCCGAGCCAGATGCGATCCTCGCCGCCGAAGGCCGTCATGCCTTTCGTGATCTCGCCCTTTTCCACGACGTCGTACTTGATGAACCCGATGCCGTCTCCGCTCTTCGCGTCGAATGTGCTAGTCATCACGCGCCCTTGATAGGCGGGGACGATGACGAGCCCGGGGCCTTCTCCGCCGCCAAGTTCGACGACTTCGACGTGCTCCTTGAGGAACGCGACGTCTTCCGCGTAGGTCTTCGGCTTGACGGACGTCGCCACCTTAGAGCCTCCCGTCGTCGCCGATTGGTCGTCGCCGCCACCGCAGCCCAATGCCATTGCCGCCAATGCGGCACCGATCACGATTCTGACGCGCATGTTTCATGCCTCCGGTACTGGGAAAGTCTAGCATGGGCCAGACGCCAACGGAGAGCAAAACCCCGCCCTGTTACGCCTGTCCGACGGCTTCCTTTGCGACTTCTGCCTTGCCGTTGACGTGCTCGATCATGTGCTTTTCCCGCACGCGGACAGGCACGAGGGTCGAGACGCCGGGCTCTTGCATGGTGACGCCGAACCAGATGTCCGCCTCTTCCATTGTGACTGCGTTGTGGGTGATGACGATGAACTGTGAGCGTTCCGTGAACTCGCGAACGACGCCCACAAACCGCTCGACGTTGCGCCCGTCGAGGGGCGCATCGACCTCGTCCAGGATCACAAGCGGGCTGGGCTTGACTTTGAGCAAGGCGAACAGGAATGCCGTCGCGCTGAGCGCCCTCTCGCCGCCGCTGAGGAGTTCGAGCCTTTGTCGCTTCTTTCCGGGGACGGTGACTTTGATGTCCACGCCGCTGTCGAGCACGTTGACCGGGTCGAGGAGTTCGATCTCTCCTTCGCCACCACCGAACATTTTGGTGAACATCTCAGCAAAGGCGGTCTGCAATTGTGAGAACGTGACTTCGAACCTGTCCTTTGTGAGGCGGTCGAGTTCTGCGATCGACTCCATGATCTCGGCCTTTCCGGCCTCGATGTCTTGGACTTGGCTGTTGAGGTCCTCGAACCTCTCGGTCAGCCGCTCAAACGCCTCGACCGCGCCGAGGTTCACGTCGCCCATCTCCTTGAGTTCTTTGCGGAGCATGGGCACGAGTTTCGCCGCATCCTCGGGCACGGAGGTCTCTGGGGCTAGCCGGACTGCCTCGTCCTGCGAGACTCCATATTCCTCCAGCAGCCTTTGGGCGGCATTGGTCCGTTTGGCGTCGATCCGGGTGCGCTGGATCTCTGCGCTGTGCGCGGTCTCGGACATGGCTCGCGCGTTCTTTTGTGACTCCTTAGCCTGTTCGCTGAGCGAGATGTTCTTCTCGATAAGCTCACGCTTTCGGGCGGTGAGTTCGTCGAGTTGCGCTTGGAGGCCTCCGACCTTCTGTTCTGCTGACTCCTTCTCGCGCTTGGAGTGCTCGATGATCCCGGCATACCTTTCGCGCTCAGGGCCCAGGTTGTCGGCCTTGCGCGCGCGCTCTTGCTCGCTCTCGGTCAGTCCGCGATAGCGCCGCTCCGCCTCGATGCGTCGGCTCGTGGCCTGTAGGGAGCGCGATTCGGCGTCCCGGAGCCTTTGGCCTGCCAGGTCTGCGTCGGCCGACTTTGCTGCCAGTCGCTTGAGGAGCAGGTCGCGCCGGTCCTCGGCCGCCCTTTCGTCCACGTCGGCTAGCGTCGCCTTGTCGGCATCGGTCAGCGAACGCCTTTCGTTGGCGAGTTTCTCTTTGGCGCGCTCTGTCGCTTGAAGTTCGTGCTGCAGGTTGACGAGCCACTGGCGCGCCTCTTCGTGCTCCTTGGCGTTCCGTTCGAGGACCACGCGGGCTTCGCGCAGCGTTGCTGAAAGCGCCTCTCGTGCGATTGCACGGCCCTCTTCCTCTTTGTGGGCCTTCGTGATGCGGCCCTCGAGATCCACGATAGAGGCTTCGACCTCAGCCAGGTCGGCGCGCCTCTGCACGATGCCTGTCGCGTGCTCGAACCGTCCGCCGGTTACCGCGCCGCTCGAGTGGATGACTTCGCCTTCGAGCGTGACCAGCCTGCGCCAACCGCTTGTCTTGGCGAGTTCGAGTCCTGCGTCGAGGTGGTCGACGACCACGACACGAGCGAGCAAGGAGTCGATGACAGGTCGGTGCTTGGGGTCGCACTGGACGAGTTCGCTCGCAAGCCCGACGACTCCCTGCGTGGCCAGCACGGCTTTGAGCTCGGGTGTTATGGGCGGGACGCTGACGAGCGTGACGGGTTGGAACGTGGCACGTCCGAGCCGGTTCGCCTTCAGGTAGTCGATCGCTTGCTTGGCGAGCGACTCGTCCTTGACGATGAGGTCGTTTGTCGAGGAGCCGAGCGCGGTGTCGATGGCGAGCGCGTAGCGCGTGTCGGCCTCGACCGCTTCTCCCACCGGCGTGTAGGTGCCGCTAAGTTCGCCTGTCTTGATGGCCTCGATGACGGCCTTTGCGCCCTGGGCAAGCCCTTCGTGCGCGTCGATGGATTCGTGGATCCCGCTCTGCCGTCCTTCCAAGACGGCGATCTGGCTGAGCAACTTTCGGATCTCAGCGGCCTTTTCTTCGTCCTCGGTACGGCGCTGCAGCAGTTCCTGCTCTGCCTTGTGGCTCTTCTCGCGGGCGTCTTGGACGGTGGCGTCGAGAGCGTTGAACGTCTTTTCCGCCTCGGCGATCGCGTCCTGCAGGTCTGGGACTGCAGACTCGATTCCGGCGATCTCCTCATCGATCGCCGTGATGCGCTCTTGCCGGTGCGTCTCCTGAAGTTCAATCAGGTGGTTCTTGGTCGCCAGTTCTCGCGCTTCGAGCAAGGCTGCCTCGGCGACACGGAGTTCGTGGGTGAGTTTGCGGGCCTCATCGTCGGCTCCGGAAAGTTCCGTCCTCAGTTGTTCTAGGGCGAGGGCCTCCTTCTCTTCTTCTTCTTTCGCCCTTTCGAGGTCGGTCTCGGCTTGGATGACGCGCTCGTGCTCGGCTTCGGCCTCTCCGGTGATCGTTGTCTCCAGGACTTCGAGGCCCTCAAGTTTGCTGATGGCGACTTGGAGCGACGCGCTCGCCTGTTCGAAGGCCGTCTGGGCCTCTCGGTGTGCGTGGCGCAGGGAGTCGATCTTCTCCTCTGTATCGGAGATCGCGTCGGTGACCGAGCGGGCCTCGGTCTCGAGGCGTTCCGCTCGCGCTGTCTCCTCTTCGGCGATGCGGGCTGCGTTTCGAAGTTTTTCGTCGAGTTCGTCGAGTTTTGCGACGGCGTCGGAGACCTCTAGGATCAATTGGCCGCTCTCCATCTCACGGAGGCTCGTGCGGACCTGCTTGTACCTGCGCGCGACCTCGGCCTCTCTTTCTAGCGGCTTGCGCTGGGACTCGATCTCGTGGAGGATGTCGTGGACGCGCGAGAGGTGTTCGTTGGCGTACTCGAGCCTGCGAAGCGCTTCGACGCGGCGGTTGCGATAGCGCATGACGCCGGCGGCCTCGTCGATCCAGTCGCGGCGCTGTTGTGGCGAGGCGGCAAGTGCTTGGTCGATCTCGGACTGGCCGACGATGGCGTATCCTGCGCGACCCATTCCCGAGTCGGCGAGGAGGTCGGTCACGTCGCGCAGTCGGCAGGCACGGCCGTTGATGCGGTAGTCGCTGTCTCCGCCGCGGCTCAGTTTTCTGGTGACGCTGACTTCGGGCGTGTCGATGGGCAGGGAGCCGTCCTCGTTGTCGAACACGAGGGTGACTTCGCAGTAGCCGAGTTTCCTTCTTCGGGCGGAGCCGCTGAAGATGACGTCGTTGCTGGTCTTTGCGCGGAGGTGGCTGGCCTTGGTCTCGCCCAGTCCCCACAGGATCGCATCAACGATGTTGGACTTGCCACAACCGTTCGGGCCGACGACTGTGGTGAAGTCGGCGTCGATGTTGATGTCGGTCTTGTCGGCGAAAGTCTTAAAGCCGAAGATCGTGACCTTTTTGAGTCTCAACGGCCTTGTCCTCCAACGAAAGTAATGAGCGGCGTGGGCATCCTAATCAATCAAGCGACGGACTGGCGGGCCGGTTAGGACGCTCCAGTTCGAAAACCTTTCCACAGGCTAGGTCGAGGTAGCCCTTGCCGCCGAGGCGAGCGATCGGCTCGAAGCGGGCGAGGGGCTTGGCGTCCTCGTCGAACAGGCTCGGATCGACGTGGGCGACCAGCACCTCTCCGACAACGTAGACCGACGCGCTGGGGCCTTCCCCGTGCCTGAGCGCGTGGAAAAGTCTGCACTCGAACTGTACCGGACTTTGGGCGACTCTGGCGGGCTTGACGACCCTGCTTCCGAGGGGCGAGAAACCCGAGGCCTGCCATTCTTGCTGGCCCGCTTCGTACGGGTAACTCGTGGCGTTCATGCCTTCGGCCATTTCCCGGGTGACGAGGTTGACCACGAACTCGCCGGTCTGCTCGATGTTGCGGAGGGAGTCCTTGGGGTTGCCTTCGCGGTCGAGGACGGGGCAGAACATGAGGCTGGGCGGTCGGATGCCACCGACCATGAAGTAACTGAACGGGGCGAGGTTGGGAACGCCGTTTTCGCTGAGCGTGCTAACGAACCCGATGGGCCTGGGGACGACGAGGTGGCTGAGTAGGTCGTAGCGCTTTGCGGCGCCCAGTTCTGCCATCTCGAAAGTCCGGTGCATAGGGGATTATGGGGCGGGGGCGAAAGTTTGCAGATTCCCGTTTTAAAACGGGAATTGGGGGGTGGAAGAAAACGCTGGTGACATCTGGTCAAGGAACCGGCATACTGGGGCCTATGAACGGCGCGATGATCGAGTTCAGCGGCAACGGCCAGACGTACAGCGGGTACCTGTCACCCAGCAAGAACGGGGTGGGGCCGGGGGTCATCGTGATCCAGGAGTGGTGGGGGCTGGTCGGGCACATCAAGGACGTTGCGGACCGGTTCGCAGCGGAGGGGTTCACCGCTTTGGCGCCGGACTATTACCAAGGGAAGGAGACGACCGAGCCTGACGAGGCGGCCTCGCTGATGATGGCGCTGCAGATCGACGAGGCGGAGCGCGTGACGGACGGAGCGATCGATGCTCTGCTCGAGCACCCCGCGTGCAGCGGCGAAAAGGTGGCGATCGTGGGGTTTTGTATGGGTGGACAATTGGCGGTTTACGCTGCGACCGTCAACCCTAAGATCGCGGCTTGCGTGAACTATTACGGCGTGCACCCGAACGTGCACGTCGACTACAAGAAACTGGACATCCCTCTCATGGGGTTCTTTGCTGAGTACGACGAATACGCTTTTCCGACCGTCGTCTCGTCGATCGATCTGCAACTGACCGAACTCGGGAAGGCGCACCGGTTCCACACCTACGACAAGACTCACCATGCGTTCTTCAACTCTGACCGGCCGGAGGTTTATGACCAGGCGGCGGCAGAGGACTCGTGGGAGAAGATGGTGAAGTTCTTCCACAAGCAGTTGGGGTGAGGTTCGGGTTGGTTCGGAGGATGGGCCCGAAGCCGTACTCCTTCGATCTGCTCAGGATGACGTGTTGGAACGCGCAGGCTAAAGCCTGCGGCTACGGAATTGGG
>CAZGXW010000057.1:0-17425 GCA_964529975.1 uncultured Fimbriimonadaceae bacterium | reverse complement strand
AGCGCAGACTCGGTATCCTCAGGCCAATGCCACGAAGTAGGATCGAGTCCGCGCTCCTCGACGCAGCCGTCGCTCTCGACCACTTGCGCAAGAACGAGGCGACTCTCGAAGCGATCACACAAGCCGCGTCGCTCATCGCAGCAGCGCTCAAGTCCGGCAACAAGGCGCTTTCATGCGGCAACGGCGGCTCGATGTGCGACGCGATGCACTTCGCAGAGGAACTTACTGGCAGGTACCGCAGTGACCGACCGGCCTATGCAGCCCTCGCGATCGCCGACCCGAGCCACATCACTTGCGTAGGGAACGACTTCGGTTTCGAGCACGTGTTCAGTCGTTTCATCGAGGCGCATGGAAAACCTGGCGACGTCCTTCTCGCCATCAGCACGAGCGGTAAGAGCCAAAACGTCCTCAACGCCGCGCAAGAGGCGAAGGCGCGCAACCTCAAAGTCATTGCGCTCACGGGCAATGACGAAAACCCCCTCAAACTCATCTCGGACGTCCACATTCCGACTCCCGGCGGCGAGCACTCCGACCGTGTCCAAGAACTGCACATCAAGGTCATTCACATCTTGATCGAGTTGATCGAGCATGAAATGGCTTGAGCGAATACTGCGGGTCAAGAAGCACAAAGCCCGAGGAACGACACCAAGCGTGGAGGAGTGGGGAGCACACGAACTTGACGACATTGCAAAGCTGGACGTGCCTCATGGGTGGCCAGTTGTCCCGTTCAAGCCGTCGGCGCTTGTTGACACGAACTGGCTCTTAGCCAGGCTCCAATCATACCAGTCTTGTTACGCGAGTCCGAAGCATGGTCAATACAACAACGCGCCGAGCCTTGCTGGCGACCTCTTCGCGGCAGGGTTTGAATCCGAAGCGCTGGCGTGGCTATGGGGCGAGAAGCCGCAAACAGTCTGGACCGACCAAGTGACCGGGGCGCTCGCAGAAGTGGGACTTGGACTGCTTCCAATTGAATGGGTCCTCTGCTTGGACATCCGACAAACGTGCCTCGATGTTCTTGCAGGCACGATCTCACACGATCAAGGCAATACACGGCTGTACTCGCGCATGTACGACTATGACTACAAGGTGTTCGTGTACTGGATTTACGACTGGGAGGCGCTTCTCAACAGAGGAACGGCAGCAGAGGTAAAGGAGCACGTCGAGAACATTGTGCAAAAGACCGAGACAATCATCGATCTCTACAAGGCTCGCATACACGAGCACCTCTTAGAACTAGCATCACCGTAAGTCCGGGTGCATCCAAATCGGCATCCCGTTGATCGAATCCAGTGCAGACTGACTGACCGGTACGCCCCACTTCCTGAAAAACGGCCCCAAGTTTCGGCCCACGGCGCGTGAAAACCGCACCATCCACTGGTCGCGCTTCTCGTCGTCGTTCCGAGGTCGCTCAACAGGCTTCAGCAAAGCGTACTCCTCGAACACCTTCTTGTACGCGTCCCATCCAAACCCGTCGACAAGTTGGATGTACATCATCAATGCAAGGAACGGGTCCGCCTGCCAGGTCGCGAACTTCGCCCCGTCGGCAATGTACTTGTCCAGTTTCGCCTTGTCGTACCGGCCTGCCTCTTTGTACGGCGCTTGATAAACGCGATCCAAGACGAACATCGCGAAGACGTTATTCGTCACCTCGCCCGTGCCGTTGAAAGTCCAGTCCGGATGCTGCTTGTTGTGTCCCAGTTCGTGCCAGAACCCCCAGTTCTCCGTCTTGCCCATCGGCTGTTTGTGGATCGACACGAGGTTCGTGGGCTGGTCCATCTGCACCATGATCGGATACCCCGAGTGCATGTACCCGGCTGAGATCTGCACGTCACAAACGATCCGCTCCGGCCGTGGCCCAAGCGGCACGCGGCCAAGTTCCGCATAGCAATCCATCACGCGGTCCCATTGCTTCATCAACGCCTCCGGATCGTCCAACTCGCGAATGGCAGAAGACGGCACCGTGATCACAATCTTCCCAGTCTCCAACTCCGCCCACGGTCCAGGGTGCGTGCGCTCCTCTTTCCAATACGTGTCGCTCGTCGTGCCGAGCACGAAGCGCGGCGCGCGCACTCCGCCATCGATTTTCACTTGGAACCGTCCCAATGCACCGGTTGGAGGCACTACTATGTACACCAACCCTCCAAACTCACTGCGGGCCTTGGTCTCGACAGCAGTCACAGTGAACGTCCGCACGATCTGCGGATGCCGGTTCCACGCCGTCAGTGCCCAAAGTTGGTCCGTGTGCGAACCGATCTGCACTACCAATCCCTTCGCCTTGAGAGCATCCGGAACGACCACCGTCACGCGCTCGCCTGCGTTCACCCAGATCCCCGTGCTTTCCCAGCCCGGCTTGTTGCCGTCGATCGCGACGTCTCGCACGACGCTCTGTGCGCTGCGCGGCGCAAGTCCAGGGAACACGCGCGCCGAAGGGTCCGCCGTGATCTCGTCCGCCGCGACCTGCTGCATGTCCCAATGCCGCATGAACAGGGCAATCCGGTTCCATGGCTCGTTCGACCGCAGCGGCTTCTGGGTTGTCGGAACGATGTCGTCGCCGACGAACTCGACCACCGCGTCTAGCCGCGTGCGCACCGCCTGGTCGAACGGGTGCAAATTGCGCACGGCGTTGATCAACAGGTCGCTCCATTGCTCCATCTGTTGCGGCGTAGCGCGCTTCGTGCGGTCCCTCTCGGCGATCAGGCCGAGCATCGCGACCTGGCAGTTTGTCAGGGGAATGAACGCCGGATTGACCGGGGCAAGCCCTCCCATGTAAGTGTCCCCGTAGGTAAGACCAGCAGGTTGGATCACGAAGTTGTGGTGATTGTTCTGGGGCAGTTGCTGACCGCGGGGACCATAGATCTGCTTCCAGCCCCAGCCGTTCTGCGCGCTGACGAACACCCCGCCGTTCTGGATGAACTTTCGTAAGTTGAGCAGGTCGTTGTAGTTTCCAAGGACCACCGCATTGCTCACGACTGCGTCGTAGAACGCGAGGTCCTTCGTCCAGTCGACGCCGGCGAACTCCTTCACCAAGAGACCCTCGCCTGTCAACGCCGTGGCTGCGTCTTTGTTGTTGTACACGGCGACGCGTGTCTGCCTTTGCTGCTTCTGCAAGTGTCCGACCGCGTTCTTGATCAAGCGCACCGAGTCCGGGGACAGGCCCGCCTTTGCCAAGTACCCGTCGTGGCCAAACGTGACGACCAGACCGCGACCGTAAGAAGCCGCAGCGACGACAGCGTAATAGTGCCCGCCGGCGCCGCCGGCCACTAAGCAATAGGAGTCTGGCCCGCCTACGACGACGTTGCAAGGCACTCCGACCCGGGGAAGCGCCTTGACGCCCTCGGTCAAGGCGGTGAAGTCTGCAGTGTGGTCGCGGTACTCGGGCAGTTGGGCGGACACCGACCCGCCGACAAGGGCGGCGAAAAGAACCGAAGCGAACCGAAGGGCCACAGGTCGATTATACGGGCCGTTTGGTTCAATTCTGCTTCCCGCGACGACGTTCCGCCCCGGCTGTCCGTACAATCTCCTGAAATGGCTCGTCAATGGGTGGGAGTTGCGATCGGCGCGGTCGTCGGAGCGACGATTGCGGGTATTGGGCTTGCAGCGATTGCCAACCGACAGGCGGAAAGCCCGAAGGCCAAGGCAAAAGCGACGAGCAAGCCGCCGAAGAAAGTGACCCTTGCCGCTGGCTCGTCTATCGAGTTCCTGTTGCTCAGACCTTTGCACTCTGGCGACGTCGACGAAGGCGAGACGGCGCAGATGGTCGTTACGAAGGACGTCAATGCGGGCGGCTTGATCGTGGTCCCGGCCGGCACAGTCGGCGAACTCGAAGTCGTACGGTCGCGCGAAGCGAGCGTCATGTCGCAAATGATCAACCAGCCAGCCAGATTGGAGGTCGTTTTCAGACCAATCAATGTCGATGGCGCAGAGATTGCCTTGCTCGCCGTTCAAGACGAGCCGGACGAGCCGCTCGAACTCACGCGCAGAACGTCCAGCCGTGACGAGGCGAGCGCAGCGCTGAAGGCTCTTTGGGAACACCCCGAGACGCAAGACTTCCTGACGCGGCTCTCTGAGCGCATGAACGGCGAAGGCTCGAGCGAGGACTTCGACGACCCCGACTCCCGGCGAATCCTCACCGACGTCGCCGACCAACTTGGGCTGACGGCGACGAGCAAGGCTATCAAACGCGATGGCCGGTCAGTCGGCGCCATGTTGCTGGCGACGGAGAAGGCCGGGCGTGGCCAGTTCTCCAGCATGAACTCTGCAGAGGCCCTTCTCGCGTTCCAGGCCGTCACCGAACTCGCCCACGTCGCCAACGGCGTCGACCGTGGCATCCGAGGCAAGATCAAAGGCAGGAACATCAAGATCCCGATTGGGACGCGGCTGACCGCCTACACCGCGGAATCGGTCACGATCGAGCGCTAAGTGCCAAACTAGCCTATGCCCGACTTTGACGCGCGCTCCCTCGAACTGCACGAGAAGCACAAGGGCAAACTCGAAGTTCGATCAAAGTTTCCTCTGAGGGACAGGGCAGACCTGAGCACGGCGTACACGCCGGGCGTCGCAGCCGTGTGCGAAGCGATCCATCAAGACCCGTCGAAAGCAAAGACGCTCACGATCAAGGCGAACACGGTCGCAGTCGTGTCCGACGGCTCTGCGGTCCTCGGGCTTGGAGACATCGGCCCGCTCGCCGCGCTTCCGGTCATGGAAGGGAAGGCTGTGCTCTTCAAAGAGTTCGCAGACATCGACGCGTTCCCCATCGTGCTCGACACCAAAGACCCCCTCGAGATCATCAAGACTGTGGAGAGGATCGCGCCCACGTTTGGAGGGATCAACTTGGAAGACATCGCAGCTCCCAAGTGCTTTGAGATCGAGGACGCGCTCCAGGACATTGGCATCCCCGTGTTCCACGACGACCAGCACGGCACTGCCATCGTCCTTCTTGCAGCCCTCCTCAACGCGTGCAAGGTGACCGGCAAGAAGCCAGAAGACCTGCGCGTAGTGATCAATGGCGCCGGGGCCGCTGGGACGGCCATTGCGAAACTGCTCCGATGCGTCGGCCAGAACCCTGACGTCTGCGTGCCCGTGCGCGACATCCTCGTCTGCGACACTAAGGGCATCATCAGCCGCCAGCGCACCGACCTCAATAATGCAAAGAAGATGCTCCTTATCTACACGAACCGCGACGACCACACTGGCTCTATGGAGGATGCGATCAGGAACGCGGACGTCTTCATCGGTGTCTCCGTCGCCGACCTGCTCAACGAGGGCCACATAAAGTCGATGGCGCCGGACCCGTTCGTGTTCGCACTCGCGAACCCCAAGCCAGAGATCATGCCCGATGTGGCGCGCGCCGCCGGTGCCTCTGTTGTCGGGACTGGCCGCAGCGACCTGCCGAACCAAATCAACAACGTCCTCGCTTTCCCAGGAATCTTCCGCGGCGCACTTGACGCAGGGGCCACCAGAATCACGGAGCACATGAAGATTGCTGCGGCTCACGCGCTCGCGGAGGGCGTCGAGGGTCTTTCGCCCGAGAAAGTCCTTCCCGCGTCGCTGGACAGGTCCGTCGCACCGCGCATTGCCGAAGCCGCAAGAAAGGCTTGGCACGAAATGCCTGTCTAATCCTTGACTTTCTTCACGTCTCGCTCTTGGCGAACAATCCTTAGGTGCAACAATGTGCCTTCTTCGACGCGATAGTAGATAGTGTAGGGATCGAGGTGGAACCTCCTATACGAGTGGTATTCGTCGATTGTGAAGACTGAACCCAGGTTTGGGAATGATGCAAGAAGGCTTTCCACATCGTCGAGTCTCCGTTGGAATGAATACATGACCCGCGGCCCAAACTGAACTAACCCGTCACGTGCCACACTTTCAACGTCCGCCTCATAAGCGAGCGACTTTCGAATGGGCAGGCTCACTCCTTGATCTTAACACCTTCAGACTTCAGCCGTGCAAGCACCTCGTTGAACACCTCCTTGTTCGTCTTCGTCGAATAGTGACCTGCTGCGATGTCCTCTTCTGCCTCGCGCAACTTCTCGCGAATGCGTTCTAACTCGCCGGGCATCAACAGGGGCTCGGCATCGCCATAACGGCGCAAGGCCTCCCGAACGACCTCACTGTTGCTCGTGTACATCCCTGAGGCCACTTTCTGCTCGACGAACTCAGCGAGTTCGGGAGTCAGCGAGATGTTCATCGTCCGCTTTTTGGGCTTGGCCACGGTCAAAGTATGCCATATATTGCCAATATCTGCCAACCCAGGCCCGCCTTGTTGCAGGGCGTATAATCAGCCCCGACCTGGTGACCGCCTCTCTCGTACTCGCAGACGGCACGGTGGTCGAAGGCAGGCGCCTCGGCGCCGAGGGCCTCACCACCGGCGAGGTGGTCTTCAATACCGGCATGACCGGATACCAGGAGATCCTCACCGACCCTTCTTACGCGGGCCAGATCGTCCTCTTCACCTATCCGCTCATCGGCAACTACGGCATCAACGACGACGACTTCGAGTCCGAACGGATCCAGCCGACAGGCATCATTGTCCGAGAGGCCTGCGAGCACCCCAGCAATTGGCGGAACAAGAAGACCATCGACCAGTTGCTCAAGGAACGCAACATCGTAGGTATTCAGGGCGTGGACACTCGCATGCTCACCAAGCGCATCCGCAGCGCGGGCGTTACGATGGGAGCGATAACCACAGAAGACCCCAAGAAGGCGCTAGCAAGACTCAAGAAGGCCAAGTCGTACGACGAGCAGAACTTCGTTCTGCAAGTAACCACGAAAAAACCGTACGGTTGGGGCTATGCAGGCAAAGAAGACGTCAAGCCCAACAACGAGGACAAGTACAAGGCGACCATCGTCGCGCTCGACTGCGGGCTCAAGTTCAATATCCTCCGCAGGTTTGCAGCGATCAATGTGCGCAGCATCGTCCTGCCTGCGACCGCGACCGCCGACGAGGTGCTCTCTCTCAAGCCGGACGGGATCCTGCTCTCTCCTGGGCCGGGGGATCCGGAGCAACTCGACCAAGTGACCGAAACGGTCAAGAACCTGATCGGTCGACGCCCGCTCTTCGGAATTTGCCTCGGAAACCAAATGCTCTGTCGTGCCGTCGGAGGCAAGACTTACAAGCTTAAGTTCGGCCACCGAGGATCGAACCACCCGGTCAAAGACCTGACCGATGGAACCGTGACCATCACGAGCCAAAACCACGGATACGCCGTCGATCCACAATCGCTTGCGAACTCCGCCGCCACGGTGACTCAGATCAACGTCAACGACGGCACGGTCGAGGGCATTGAGATCAAAGGCCAGGACGCTTGGTCGATCCAGTACCACCCGGAAGCCGCTCCCGGCCCGTGGGACTCAAGGAAGCACTTCGTTCGCTTCCTCGAACGTCTGGGCGCGAAATAGAACCCTGGGAGCGCGCCGCGCGTCAAAACCGTATCTGATATCATGCGCCCTGTGACGCGTCGCCTCGCCGCTCTCCTTCTCGCCGGATTCCCTTTGATCGCGCTGTGCGCGGATTATGTGGTCGAGCCCGTCCCCGAACTGAGAATGGCCAGGGTCACGCTCACTGTGAGTTCGCCATCGACGGAGTTTCGCATGCCGGCGTGGGCGCCCGGCGACTACGAGATCTTCAACTACGGGAATCGGTTGAGCGAAGTCAAGTTCTTCTTGAGAGGACAAGAAGTGGCCGGCAAGAAGTCGACCGATCCCAACGCATGGATTATTGAAGGAGGCGCCGACAAGGTCGAGTACCTGGTCAACGAAAGCCGCGGCAACTTCAGTCCCAACCTTCGGGTCACGGAGGCCGAGATGTTCGTCTCAGGCCCGGGAGTGCTTGGATGGTTCGTTGGCCACGCGAACGAAAAGCACCGCCTTCACCTCGACCCTGAGCCTGACCAGAACATCGCGATCGCGCTCCCCGAGGATCCCAACAAGCCCGCAACACCTCCGAACAGGCATACCTACCTCGCTCCGGACTATGACGTTCTTATCGACTCTCCCTTTGTGGTCAGTCGCTCCTTGCGAACGAAAGACTTCGTGGTCGCAGGAAAACCGCACACCGTCGCAGCGTTCAACCAGTCGCAGTTCGCCGACCTCGATGCATACGCCGCAATCTGCACGAAAGTGATCGAGTCTTCGAATTCGCTTTTTCGAGAACTCCCCTACGACCGCTATGTCTTTCTGTTCGACTTCGGAGGGCCAGGTGGAGGCTTGGAGCACCTCAACTGCACGCGGATCGGACTTGGATCGCGAACGACGGCCGGTCAGGCGTCCGGAATCATCTTCCACGAGTACTTCCATGCGTTCAACGTCAAGCGCATCAGAAGCGAACCGCTGGGCCCGTTCGACTACACCAGGCCCGCCATGACCGGCGCAATCTGGTGGCTCGAAGGAGTGACTGACTATTACGCGGACGTCCTAGCCGTTCGGAGCGGCGTCGACACACGCGCCTCGTTCTTGCAGAACATGGCTGGAACGTTCAACGGCCTGCACCGCGGCACCGCGTTTACGCGCGTTTCCGCAGACGAGTGCAGCAAGCGCGTGTGGGAAGTGAGAGGAAGCCAAGGCTACGGAGGAATGAGTTACTACACCAAAGGAAAGGTCGTAGGACTCGCGCTCGACCTGGCGATTCGAGGACACTCTGGTGGCAAGCACTCCCTCGACGATGTCATCCGCGACCTCTATAACGAGTGCAAAGGTCCGAAGGGGTTTAGTGAGACTCGAATCCGCGAACTCTGCATCAAGTACGGTGGTGATCGCCTCGCCGACATCTATGACGCGTGCGTCATGCAGGCGGTCCGTGTTCCGATCGAGCCGATCCAGTCCGTCGCCGGTTTCGTTCCAGGGGACGGCGTCTCGCAGATCGCGTTTGTGCCTAGCGAGTCACAGGCCAAATCGATCGCGGACCAGTGGCCGTTGCCGACGAAGAACTAACGGACCTTCCGAGGCCTTTCAAGACCTCGGGCGTCGCGCTCGAGCCGATCTCCTTCGACTCGCCGGCTTGCAGCCCCCAGGTCTCGGCGAGCATGGCATACGTCTCCTTGTCGAACGCGGCCAACTGCCTGCGGTCGAACGGAAAGAAGTCGTTGCAGCCGAAGTATGCCTCCGACGCTTCAGCAAAGAACTCCTTCGCGTTCTCTAGCGCGTAGTGCCGCCTCTCGCCACCAGATACGAATGAGACCTTCTCGTAGGTCTTTGCAGCGAGAGCGCTTTGGAACACGCCGTCGATCCTCTTGTTGTCGAATCCGAGCACTTGGTGGTGATACGCGTGTGCGAGTTCGTGGACGACCATCATCGGCTGTGTCGTCTGGTTCCAGGAGACGAAGTTGCGGATGTTGCCGATCTCGACGCCCTTCTCCTTGTCCTTGTTGAACCCGTTCATGCGCAGCCATTCGGCGGACGGATGATAGGCCGCTCCGATGAGTTCGGGATTATCGCGCTCGACCCAAATCTTTGTCCCCCTGAGTTTTTCGTAGGCGGCTCGCGGAAGGATGCGCTTGACTTCCGCCAACTTGACATAGAGCAACCCGAGCGCTTCGTCGCAGGCCTTTCTGTCGTGGACCGCTGCGGGGCTGGCAAGGACCACGAAACCGCTCATCTCGTAGCGCTTGTACTCGGTCGTCTTGGAGTGGACGAACGGGCGCGGGGCAGGATCCTGCAGTCCAAGGACTACTAGTGCCAACGCTCCGATCATCGCTCGATTCTGGCTCCTCTAGATTCCATGACGCAAACCAGGCTCTCCCGAGATCGACCAATTGTGCAGTTTTGGCCGGACAGCGCGGTCTACATCCGGGCGACAAAGACGCCTGGGCTGCTGCCGGTCCCTCGCCAAGCCGCGATCGTCGCCGTCTTTGTGGTGACGACGACAGGGTCTGTGCCGTTCTCGGTGAGTCGCACGCGGCTGCTCGCTGTCGTTCCAGATTGGAAGTACACCGAGCCCCCTCGTCCGGTCTCCCAGACGAACACCGGGGTCGATCCGGACCAAGCCATCCAGGGGTTACGACCAATCGCGAGTTCGACCGACGCTACGCCGCGCGCGTAGTACAGTTTGTCGCCAGACCTCCAGACGGAAACGAGCCCCCCTCCACCGTCGAACGTCGCCGAGCCGCCGTCCATAGGACAGGCAGCGATAGCCCACGACTGCGTGCCGATCTTTCGCGCACCCGGGTCCCATGATCGTCCGCCGTCTGGCGAGAGCGCGAACCACATGTCGCGGTCGCCGCGCAGAGAGTTTCGAAACATAAGGGCGCACTCGTTGAACGGTCCAAAGGCGAGCGTGGGATGGCAGCACTCGCACACCGACCCGTCGGGCGATGCGTACACCAGCACGTTCTTCGACCAAGACCGACCCCCGTTAGCGGAGTAGGAAGCCACGACCTGCGTGCCTTTGCCTCGAAGGTCGAGCCAGGCTGCGATGAAGGTGCCCTCCGCGTTCACGCCAAGTGCGTGCAGGCCCTCGCGCGCCGCGCCAGCGACGTCGTTGACCTCTTCGGGTCCTTTCCAGGTCTTACCATCGTCCTCGCTGCGCCAGGCCAGGATGTCGCCGTCCTTTCCTCCGCCTTGTGCTCCGTAGATCGCCGTGACGACCACTCGGCCCTTGCTCGCGGCGATGCGCGGTCCGCGCCTCATGCCGAGTGGCATCTTGCTAGGGACCGATCCGCCTTCAAACGCGGGCTCGGTGGGCAAGGGAAGCGCGACCGGCGTTCCGAAGGTGTAACCGTCGTCGGTCGACTTGCAGACGTACAACTTGCTCTCGCAGCCAAAGGCGACGTACACGTCGCCGCTGGGTGCGACCGCGATCTGCGGTTGGTCGGCCTTGGCAGCGAGTCCGCCCGAGACCTCGACAGGCCTTTGACCTTGGATCGCGAGCAAAAGGAACGTTGCGACCATCACTGGCTCGCTGGTGCGAATGCGGCGATGGTGAAGTCCACGTCCACCATGTCGGCGACGATGTCAGCGGTCTGGTTACCGTTCACACCGAAGTCCCGCCGGTTAAAAGTGAACTTGCCGCGGATCGCCATCAGGTCGCCTGCGACGCGGTTCCGTTTCGCAAGTTGGCCGGGATAGTGCGCGATGCGCACGGGGATCGTGACCGACTTCGTGACGCCCTTCAAAGTGAAGTCGCCGGTGACGTCCATCGTCCAAGATTTGTCCGCGCCATCGACGGACTTCACGTTCTCGACCTTTTTGACTTCAAACGTGATCGTGGGAAAGTTGGCCGTGTCGAGCCACATCGCTTGCTTCATGTGGTCGCTGATGCTGGCGTGGTGGGCGTTGAGGCTGCCTGCCTGGACAGTCGCTTTGCCGCTGAGTTTTTCGGGGGCTGTCGGGTCGAAGACCAGGTTTCCGTCGATCGCGGTGGTGAACCCCTGGATGTGCTCGAAACGTGCATCGAGCGTGAACCGGATGGAGTTGACGCCCTTCGGATCCTTCAGGCTGAAGGTGGTGGCGTTGTTACCGACGGTGCCGAGGACAAGCACAGGGATGAGCAAAAAGGCTTTCATGGTTATGGTTACATTCTACCGACGCTTGTCTGTGTAGGCTCCGTTTCCTTGCGCGCCCTAGACTTTCCCGTTTTCTTCCCGTTTTCTCCCGTTTTTAGAGTCCATGTTTCTCCCGTTTCTCTCCCGTTTTTGAGCTTGTTGCGTCCTGTGCTTTGTGTAAGTCCTGACCACTATGGTACTTTCAAGGTTCTCTCGCTTGGATTCCCAATATACCATACGATGTCAAGATTTGGACGCTATGGTAGGTCTTTTGGGCCAAAGTCGAATATGAAGATTCAAATGGCGAGGGTGTCAAGGGAGAGGGGAGGGCGCCGTCTACTGCCCCAACTCTTGTGCGAAGAACGCGCTCATCACGTTGATGGTGAAGTTATTGGTCGGGCCAGTGAAGCCGTGGCCTTCTCCCGCAAACTGGAAATAGGACACGGGCACTTGGTTTGCCTGCATCGCTGCGAAGATCCGCTGGCTTTGCGCGACGGGCACTGTGGCGTCCGCGGTCCCGTGGAACACGACGGTCGGCGCGTCGTCCGGCGTGACGTAGTAGAGCGGCGAGACGGCGCGGTAGGCCGGAGATCCGGGTCGGTACGGTTCGCCCACGAGGTTCTGGATAAGCGTCCAGATGCCTGGCGCCCATTCGGATGGGACCGTCATATCGGTCGGGCCGAAGTAGTCGACCACCGCCTGCACGCGCGAGGAGTAGCCGCTGAGAAGTGGATCGAAGTCGTTGAGCGTGTCAGTCTCGCCGAGGAAGAGCACCAAGTGACCCCCCGCCGAGGCACCGACGGCGCCGATGCGGTTTGGATTGAGCCCGAGCACGAACGCGTTCTTGCGCATCCAACGCACCGCCGCCTGCGTGTCGTCGATCTGGGCGGGCCACACGTGCGCCGGGGTCAGCCGATAGTTGATCGACGTGCACACGTACCCCAGGTTCGCATAGTGCCTGGCAAGCGCCGTGTACGCCGACTTGTCGCCGCCCGACCACCCGCCGCCGTGCACCATGACGATCCCCGGCCGGTTCCTGCTCGTGAACGTCGGCTGGAAAAGGTCGAGCCTCTGCGGGAACCCGCTCGCCGACGTGTAGACGATGTTGTAGGTCTCCTTGACCCGGCCACCAGCCTGGGCGAAGCCGAGGGTTGTGAGGAGGGCGACCAGCGCGGCGAAGACGGTGCGCATGGGGTTAGTGTACAGCAGGGAGTAGGGAATAGGGAGCAAGGAGTTGGGGAAGATTGGCTCGGGCTTGGGCCGGGTTTGTTCGAGTTTGCACGGGTTTGTCGTCGGGTAGATTGCGCGAGCCATGTGTTCCGCTCTCGTTGTCCTCGCCTTGTGTTCCGTGCCGCAAGACGTGAAGGCGCTCGAAGGCGAGTGGATCTACGTCGAGGACCGTACCGAGGGCCGTCCGCTCGAGGAGCAGCAGTTCAGCATGGGGGCGCGATTGCGATTTCGCATCGAGCCCGACGCGTTCGTGTACGTCCGCAGCGATGGCGAGATCCGCGTGAAGTTCGACGGCTCCCCCACGGACATCACAAGAGGCGGGTCGATATCGCGCTACACGGGCGGGTGGAAGGACGGCGCGTTCGTCTATCGCCTCGACCCAGTGCGCTTGCCTGGCGACACGCGCACGGGCGGCTCGATCGTGTGGACCCTGCGCGTGACATCCGAGGGATTGATCGCGGGGTTCGTTGCCGACTCGTTCTCCTCGGTCGCCCTCTACAAGCACCCGCAGGACATCGCCATGCCGACGCCGGCTAAGGCGACGATCAAAGACGTGGCGTGGATCGCAGGGAACTGGGTCGGCACGCGTGGGACCAACGGGCAGACGGCGATCGAGGAGCGGTGGAGCAAGCCGAGCGGCGGCGCGATGCTCGCGACCTCGCGCACGGTGCGCGCGGAGCGGATGGTCGCGTTCGAGTTCCTGCGGATCGTCGAGCGCGAGGGCTCGTTGGTGTATGTGGCGCAGCCCAACGGCTCGCCGCCGACGGAGTTCGTGCTTGTTGAGTTCAGCGCGAACAAAGCCGTGTTCGCAAACCCGCGGCACGACTCGCCGCAAAAGATCACGTACGAGCTGACGGCCGACGGCCTCAGCGCGACGATAGGCTTTATGAAAGGCGGGCGCGGCACGCGCTTCGACTTCAAGCGCGAAGGCGGGTAGACCCCTCTCCTTTTGGGAGGAGGCACTCTCAAACGGCCGCACGAAACGCGATAGACTTCACGCCGCATGAACGCCTACTCAGTCGGCTCGCACCCGTGCAACTGCACGAAGGCGCACCACGACCCGCAACTGATCGCGGTGACGGGCGGGCCGGGCGCGGGCAAGACGGCGGTGCTGGAGATCGTCCGGCGCACGTTCTGCAGCCACGTCGGCATCCTGCCGGAGGCGGCCGGGATCGTGTTCGGCGGAGGCTTTCCGCGACATGACACAGAGCCCGGAAGAATCGGCTCACAGCTCGCCATCTTCCACGTCCAACGGATGCTGGAGTACGTGGTGCTCGAAGAGCGACAGGTCGCGCTCGCCCTGTGCGACCGGGGCACGCTGGACGGGCTCGCCTACTGGCCGGGCGCGGATGAGGCGTTCTTCGAACGCACGGGCACGACGAAGGAGGCCGAACAAGCGAGGTACGCGCTCGTCGTGCACCTGCGCTCGCCTGCCGAGGGCCACGGATACAACTTGGCGAACAGCCTGCGGATCGAGTCGGCGCAGGAGGCCGCCGACATCTGCGAGCGGATCAAGAACGCATGGAAGGGGCACCCGAACTTCGTCGAGGTCGCCGCGACGGAGGACTTCATGGCGAAGGCCAAGATTGCGATCGAGGCGATCCACGCGCGCCTGCCCGACTGCTGCCACACGCACGGACGGTTCTGAGCGGCGGATTGCCATTGCTCCCGGTCTGAGACGTCAAGTCGGTGGTCCACCACGCGCCAACATTCTCGGCCAATTCCTCCGCCATATGGCAGAAACCCCCTTTCGGGGTCGAATAAGGAGTCTAATGGTGTGGGGAGCGCAAAGTTGAACTTAATGGAAAACACAAAGACACCTCAGCAGATCGCTGAAGAGAAGAAGGCAGGAGAGACCAAGAAAGAGACCGCAGAAGTCAAGGCCGAGGCCGAGACGCAAGAAAAGCCCCCGGTGACCGAGCCGGCCAAGCAAAGCTGACCGGACGACCGAGCCAAGCGCCGCACAGCGGTGCTTGGCCCAACAAGGTGGGGGCGCAGACCATGATCGAAGCCATTTGGACCGTCGAACTTGTGAGGGGCGACCGCAACTACGCCGCCGGGGTGATGGTCTTCGCCGCGGGGCGCGTGTTCGGCGGAGACGCCGACTACTACTACATCGGGCGCTACGCGCTCAACGGGAGCCGCGTCTCGCTGCGGATCACCGTCCATCCCTACCGCGAGGCGAACCCGCTCAGCCTGCCGTTCGAATACCGGAATCCGTTCGACGTCGAACTCGCCGGACAGGTCGAAGAGGCCCAAATGGTGCTCGTCGGAACAATCATCGAGGAGCCAGGACAGAGCGTGACAGTCATCGCCAAGCGAAGACACGAGATCCCCGACCTGCGCGGCGGTCAAGAAGACGAGAAAGGCCGCGCCAAGAGAACGAAATGAGATTTTTCCAGACAGTCAGACAGAAGATCGAACGACTTCTCCAGGCCACTCAGGCCTTGGAACTTTCCAACCGCCGCAAGGCCGCGTACGCGTATACGCCGCGCAGTCAGGACCAGCACATCGCCGCCGCCGAGCAGAACGCGCGCGACGCCGTTGAGATTTCGCAACGACTCGAGCGCGCCTTGCGCGGCAAGCCGAGAACGAAGTAGCGTGGTTCTGCTGGCGGGTGGCTCCAGGCTAAAGCCTGGAGCCACCCGCCGCACGATCAATGGGACTAGGAACTCACACCCGGCCACCCGCCGCTGCCAGCAATGACTACATCTCTGACACTGTCATGCGCGGATACCGCTTGGCGACTTGACGGGCGTAGTTGAGGCCACCGTTTAGAGCAACCAGTTCGCGCACCCTACTGGTCTCGGGTAAGTCAGCTGGGACCTCGCCGCTAAAGACCTCGGCAGAAGCCCAAACCATCCGCATGCTCTTCGTCGACAAGAGCTTTGCAAGGCACGCGTTGCTCGCACGCGAATAGTAAAGGTGGATGGTGCTGAGGCTTGTGTGGTCGAGAATGACGCTCAAGTCATCATCCGTACACTGGCTAGAAGAAAGATCGAGAAAGCGAAGGGCATTCAGTTTCCCGAGCCACTCCCATGGCATCCGCGTCTCCGGTAGCCACGAGAGTGCCAGGTTCTCGATTGTTGAGCACTCGGTCAACCAAACGAAGTCCTCGACAGAGGTCGGTGTCCCAGTTATCGAAACCCATTCGAGACCGGACGGCGGATGCAGTTCGTGAAGGCGGGGGGATTCAGCCCAGTCGCTTATGCTCAGGTCCTGGATCCCACAACCCCAGAACGCTTTCAGCAATGAGTGGGGGTTCGACGCATACGAACTCTCGTGTCGGGGAATTGGGTCAGGCTCGAAGCAACGATCGCTATGCAGCCTGCGGTCAAAGCACCGCTCATCGATTCTTAGGCTGCTCAGACCGCCCCATGCGGCTCGACCAGTTGCTAGATTGGGTGGCGAAGCGACTGCGCACCCATCGAAAGACAGGCACGTACACTTCTTTGTAACATGGGCCAGATCCCACCATCCTTCACCCAACGCACACCCAATGAGGTTTACGCTGTCCCAGTGCTCGAGCAAGAGTTTCAGAGTCTCACGCTCTAAGTGAGCAAAGAGAACCGTTATCTGATTGCACTTTGCCTTGCGGTTCTCGGCGGCCAAGAGTATCGGCGCAAGGTCGACATTCGAACTGGTCGGACAGACGATTTCTAGTCCATGCTCGTCGCACTCTCTCCACCACACATGTTCAAAGAACTCCGGCGCAAGGTCCGAAACATCTTCGTCATACAGAACAACCAGGTGGTCTGGTGGACTACAAAAGTTGGGCCAGTATAGTGTGGGGGCAAGCATCGCCTCGCAGGACGACTTGACGACAATACGTACTTGACTACAAACGTACTTCTTTTTCTTTGCCAATCTTCTGCGCTTCAATCACGGGCGGAGCGTGTTCCCCACGCTCACAGGCGGAAGCGTACGTTAGTTGTAGCACATTCTCATGGAACGGCGGGCGGGTGGCCGGGGTGGCTCCGCACTTTAGTGCGGTGCTCGTCTTCACCCGGCTAAAGCCTGGAGCCACCCGCCGACCCCGACCACCCGCTCTTGGGCTCATTGCTTCTTGCCAAGGAATTCGTCGTAGCCGAAGTCTGCCGGTGCCGATTCGCCGACATACGTAAACCGCAGGCTTCGCTCGTTCGATCCAGATAGCGAGAGGGTCACCCCTTGTTCCGTCCGAGCGGCCAAGAACACCTCTTTGCCGTCTGCTTTGCCGGTCGGCCCTTCATTCACAGTGAGAGTCGCACCGTCCTCGGTGACGGACCAGGTGCCTCCATACCCGATCAGCATGTTGCGCATCATCCAGCGTCCGTCCTCGATGCCCAGGTACATGACTTGTCCAGGTGGGACCTTGTCCATCGTCTCAACCATGTAGAAGGCGGGATCGTCATGCACGTAGTAACCGACCACGCCGTCGGGCCGCTGCGGCTTTTCTGGCTCGGCGGTCGTTGCGGAGTTTGGTCCGGTCGGTGCAGGTCGCTCCGCGGCGCCCGTGCAACCGAGGGACGCGACGAGGACCACGGCGCAAGCGATCAGCGATGGCACCCGCCTCATGGCGTCATTCTGGCCCGAACAGCCCTGCCAGACGCGTGAGTTCCTTGCTCCACGATCTGCGACATCGATCCCAGCACCCCGGGCACACGCCGGGTTCTGCCGGTCAGCGGGCCACTCACGGCGTGTGCGTCGCTGGCTCTTGCGCCCAAGGTGGTGGTGCC
>CAZGXW010000056.1:0-18066 GCA_964529975.1 uncultured Fimbriimonadaceae bacterium | reverse complement strand
GGCGCCAGAGTCCGCGCCCTTGGTAGCGTGCGGTGAATCCGATTTGGAGTCTCATTTGGTAGTTTGGGGGTTCGGGTTTGTTCGGAGTGGTTCGGATTGGAGGGGCAGGCTCCGTCGAGCCCGAAGCCGTGCTCCTTCGATCCGCTCAGGATGACGGCTTCGGGCTGTGCTGTTCATCCTTCGACCCTTCGACGGGCTCAGGGCAGGCTCGCTCAGGATGACGGTCGAGGGTTTTCACTTCCCTTCACGTGCTCGGTGAGGGATGCGATGGCGTCGGTGAGGCGGTCGAGGCGTTTGGAGAACGAGCCGAGCATCCACCACACGACCATGACGGCGATGGCGGCGACGCCGACCCGGTCGGCGATCTCGGCTCCGGGGATGTCTTGAGCGGCGATCACTGCGCCGCTGGAGAGGCTGATGAGTGGGATGGACAATTGTTGGTGCATGGTGACAAGCGAAAGGGCCGGGCCCTTGGATCATTGGACAAGGGCCCGGCCCGAGAATCGGAGGCCGTTCTACGCAGCCTTCCGCTTCTTTCTGCGGAGCGCAAGAGGTGCGATCCCGATCAGTGTCGCGACAAGGGTAGCAGGCTCAGGGACCGGCGCGACCAAGAGTTCGAATGCGGCCGAGTCTTGTTCGCCTTGGTAGTTCCAAACGCCGACTTGGTTCGAGAACGCACGATTGACCTGTGAGAACGTGTCGTTTGCTGAGAACACGTTCTTGACGCCCGTCAAACTCGAACCCGCTATGAACCAGTAGGTCTGGCCCGCTTGCAGGTTGTAATGCTGGTCGGTAGGAATCTCCACTTCCGCAATGTAGGGGTCGGTGCCCTCCCATGCCCAACCTATGGAGAGCAAGGGGTTTCCGATCACACCGCCCTCGTCTGGAGCGAACGACACTTGACCGGCAGCCGTCCCTTCGACATGTCGCACGGCGATTCGGACTGCCCTTAACTCTCCAGATATCAACGGTACGTACTGCCAGGCGTACCTCTGACGTCCGAATGAACTGGTCGGGCCCGAGACCGTGACGCTCGACGAACTATCAAACTCGTCTTGCGGCCCGAACGTCGAATAGGCAACGACTTGGGCCGATGCAACACTGGAGCCAAGCACGAGCGTGCAGGCAAAAAGTTTCCCTTTCAATCTGTTCTCCCGAGCCCGTCGGGGCTCTTGCTCCCATTCTAGCCTGAAAACGGGCCAAGTTCCTTACCTAATCTCAATGTGCGCGGGGTCCCAGCCGATCTTCCCGCGCCACTCCTTGGGGTCGAACGGCTTGCTTCGGTCGAGGAGGTACGCCTCGAACTTGCGGCGCATCGCGAAGGGGAGCCCCCACAGTCCGCCCCACTTGCATCCCTGCGTGAGCGCGAGGCGGCCGATCATCACCCACACGTGCCGGGGCGCGCCCCAAAGGTAGCGCGCGTCGACGACGTCCGCCGCACGCGCCTTCCCGTCTGGGCCGGGCAGGTGCTTGCTGTTCATGGTCTTGGAGTGGCCTTTCTTGACGAGCGCCGCTTGATGCTCTTTGGTGCGGAGCGCGTTGTGGAGGATGAGTCGGTAGCCGTGGGCGTTGCCGCTGGCGATGATGGATTCGATCTTTGCGCGGAAGTTGTTTTGCGTGGTGAGTTGTTCGAGCATGGGGAACAGGGTTCAGGGGTCAGGGAGGTGACGCGCGGTCGTACGTCCATCGACAGGCTCAGGATGACGGGGTACGTTGAGCGGCACCCTCCCAGCGCAGGCTAAAGCCTGCGGCTACAGGATGCGGGTGAAAGCGCGGACAAGTCCGCGCACTCGCAATGCAAGAGCGGAGGGCCGGGTGGCCCTCCGCTCTTTGAGGTCTGTCGTGAAAGTCGCTTAGGCTTTCTTGCGTCGTCGCCGTGCAAGCAGCGCTGCGGCGCCGAGTCCGAGCGCGGTCATCGTGGCCGGCTCAGGGACGGGGCGCACAGTGACGTCCATCGCCATCTGCGTGGAGTTGTCGCCGTAGCTGTAGCTTGCACCGCCATTAGACGACCATGCGACCCGGCCGAGGGCGACGTTGGAGGTCGCCTGGTTCCATGCGTGCCATCCCGTGGTGAAGCCTTCGAGGCGCACCCAATACTTCTGACCCGCATTGAGAACGACGGAGTCAAACGGGTTGACGAGCGTGTGGATCGCGTGGGTCGAGTTGCTGTACGAAGTTCCCCAAGTCACCCAGCCGCCACCGATCTGGTTCGAGCTGTCGTTGTGCAGGGTGATGCTGAGCGATTGGTCGCCAGTGACCCACCAGTGAGCAAACCTGATCTTGTCGAGGATGCCCGATTCCGCAGACTCGAACTGCATGGCCTGCGTCCACCAGCCTACACCCGAGTTCGGGCCAGAGATCGTCGCGCCGGAACCGGTGTTATAGGTGTCGCCCGTGTCGAAGGACGAGAACGCGAGTTGTGCGCTGGACATCGCCGATGCGAACACGGCGAGCGCAACCGTCGCCAAGTATTTTGATTTCATCTTCCCAAAGTCTCCTGTCTAGCGACCGTGCCTCTGCACGGCAATGAATGGAGGCTAGCAGATTCGTACCGGGAACTATGCAGGTAAGAGTACGAGGGTGGGACCATCTTCTTCGAGGGTTAACCGCATCAAAGAGGAGTTAAAGTGAGGGCTGGTCCTGCCGCGGTTCCAGACTTATGTCGCCCAGATCTGCCGGCCCTACTAGTTCTTCGGGCTCTGGTTGCTCGCCGTCTGCAGACGCGGCGCGGACGGAGCCGCGCCCTCCAAGGGCGAGTTCCTTGCCTCGAGAGGCAACGCCATATATACCCTATAGATTGTCGTTTTGGCTGCCTTTTTGGGACTGAAGTCCTGTGGAAAAGGGACGAAGTTTGAACAAATGAGCGGGAATAGGAGCGGGAGCGCCCGGGATTGTTCAGGACAAGTCTCTCGACACGATGGCGAGATTCATCTTGAACCTTGAACCCGCTCCCACTCCCACTCCCTCTGCCGCTCCTAGTCCCTCTCCACGTACACGCGTAGGGCGCGTTTGAGTTGAGGCCGGAAGGACTCCATCGTCTCGAGGATCTCCTCGAGGGTCGGCGGCGTCCAGTCGAACCACACAAACCCCACGGCGCGCTCCAGGCATTCGACGGCGGCGGCCCATTCTCGCGTGCGGTGCGGGCAGTCGGAAGCGATCGCCTCCGCAAGCCCGACGCGCGCGTGCGCGAGCGCAAGTTCCGGCGTCCACCAAGAGCGCAAGAGCGCCTTAGCCAGCGGGGTCATCGGTGTGGCTACGGGCCTCTTCGGCGAGGCGCGCAGCGTGGGACAGGGACTCCATGCAATAGGCCAGGGTCGTGCGCGGCCCGGCGTGGAGCACGATGAGCGAGAGAACGCGTGTGAGCGCGCAACGCATGAGCGCGAGCTCCTGCTCGGGCTCGGCGTCGAGGGCAGGGTCGACCGCCATCGACGAACAACCCTTGCCCTCTCGCATCTCCGCGACGACGGCCACGGCGTGGCAGCCGGTCTCGGCGTTGACTTGCGCCGTGAGTTCGCGGGCGATCTCCCGCGCCCGCTTCATCTCATGGTCGACGAGCACGTCCGGGATCATCGGGCGTGCCCCCTTTTGATGACGTGCCAGTTACCGCAGTACCGGCACTCGATGGCGCGCTCGTCTTTGCGGCACCTGCGTTCGGCCCGT
Source organism: uncultured Fimbriimonadaceae bacterium (assembly GCA_964529975.1). Taxonomy (GTDB): domain Bacteria; phylum Armatimonadota; class Fimbriimonadia; order Fimbriimonadales; family Fimbriimonadaceae; genus JADFMN01. The sequence goes on along the minus strand of CAZGXW010000056.1, from coordinate 14,406 downwards.
TGCTGCGAGCGGTAACTGAAGTTCATCAGGCACCGCCGCTCGAACGGCGACCACAGCGCCTCGACGACCCTTTGGGCCGCAGACTTGGCGCGCTCGTTCCTTTTCCCCTTTCTGTCCTTCCATTTGGATGGCATTCCCTTTGTCAGATCGCACGACCGGGCTCTGCCCAGCCGGCACGCTCCCAAGGCGGCCCCTCCCCTGAAATGGGCCCGGTGACCGGGCCCCGCCCCCTTGGCGCACCGCGTATCTTACAGGTTTTTTGTCCCAGTGTCTAGTCTTTTGTCCACATTTCTGGTAACATTTTCCCAATGAACATGGCAAGGCGAAGGAAGTACGAACAGTACGAGAGAGAGAAGGAGCAGGTGTTGGCTCTCCTGAAGGCCCAGCAGCGATCGATGTCTTGGTTGGCGACGGCGGTCGGCACGAACCGCCAGTCCGTGCAACAGTGGCTGGTGGGCGAGACGAAGCCCCGCGACCCAGCGATGTGGGAGAAAATGCGCCTTGCTCTGATCGGCAAGGCGATGGCGCTTGGCGACTTGGACAAGCCGAAGATCCCCGTCGGTTTTGGCATGACCCAGATGCGGTTCGCTGGCGAAGTCCCGTGCGCGGCGGAGTGGGGCGACCCGCTTTCGAGCGACGAATTCATCGAAGTCGAGGTTCAATATGAGCACCCGCGGCGCTTCGCGGCGAAGGTCGTGGGCAACTCCTGTTACCCTGCTTTGCGTCCTGGCGACATCACGATCTGGCACTCGGACACGAACCCGCCCTATGGCCTGATCGTGCTCGCACAGCAGAGCGGCGACCACGGCGTGACCGTGAAGCAGTTGGACTATGAGGAGAAGGGGCAGCGACCTGTGCTGAACCCCGTGAACCCTGCAAGCGGCAAGCCAGAGGATGGCGACGGTTGGGGCGTGATCGGTCGTCTGGTCGCTGTGATCCGCGTCGAAGACGGGCTCCGCAAGAGTTGGTACATGGAGTCGGGCATGCGGCCCAAGCACCTGGTCTAAGACAATTGTCAAAGACACTTGACAAGTCGTCTTGCCAGCGGTAAAGTGCAGGCGTTCCGGAGTCGGTGCACCGACTTCGGGGCTGTGAAGAGCAGAGGAGAGACAAGGCTCGAATAAGGGGGGAGGATCCTTGTTCTTCTAGGAATAGTGGTGGAGGCTACGGGATTCGAACCCGTGACCCCCTGCTTGCAAAGCAGGTGCTCTCCCGCTGAGCTAAGCCCCCACGCGAGGCGGCAAGTATACCGGCGCACTTGGAGGGCGCCAAAGGACGAAAAGGACATGGAGAAGAACGAGACGGCGCTGAGCCTGTGGGCGAGTGCGATCTATCACAGCGCGGGTCTGGCCGCAGGCCACCCGCTGACCCGGGACGCGCTGCGCGAACTCGCGAGCGCTCCGGACATCGAGAGGTACCTGTTGCGCCACAGAGCAAAGATCGAGGACGACGTTCTCTGCGCGATCGAACTTGTCGAACGGACGCTACAGGGACACGGCGCGGCCGATTGGTTCAGGGCGTACTTGTTGTTCAAGTACCCGATCGTCGGCCGTTACGAGCCCGAGCGACAGGTGCGAGGAAAGAGCGGTGCCAGGGACGAGCCCGCGCGGGCCTTCGTCGACGCGGGACACTTCTCGCCCGTGACTGGCGCGCTCGACTCGGTCCACGTCCGGCGCGAGAGCGCGCGGCTCATTAAGGCGACGGAGCGCGCCTTCAATCGCCGATTGTCACTCGATTGGAAGAACCGCGTGGAGCGGGCTCCGGCTTGAGCACAAGCGCGATGCGCTCGTTCGCATAGTCGAGCACGACGCGGAACGGCTCGAGGAGCCCTTGACCTATGTTGCCGGCGAGGAAGTCCTCGTTGAAGATGCCTCGCTTGTCGGTGGCGAACGTGGTGTCGAGGTCCTCGAACCGCCGTTCGCCGATCTTGAAGTACTCCAGCCTTCCGCGCTTGACGACGAGCGAACCGCCCACTCCGGCGACCGTGTAGTCGCTGACTTTCCGGCCCTCGAGCATGTTGAACCGCTCTACGGTCGGGGTGTTGAACGTCACGGTGCCGTCTGCTCCCGTGTCGAGCCGGAACCTGCCGGACTTTCCGCCCTCGAACTCTGCGAGCACGGTCGGGTGGCGCCCATCGAGGATGAGCGCGTCCCACTTTGCCGCAGCGTTGCCATAAGAGTGCGGGCTGAACACGGCGACCCTGCCGTCGGTGACGTCGACCTCGACGACGGCGCGCCGGAAGAAGTCGTATCCGACGATGCCAGCGAGTTTCACACCGAAGATGTTTCCGATCGCTGAGAGGTCGATGTCGATGAAGTTGAGGCTGGCGACGGTCGCGGGCCCGATGTTGAAGTCCTTCAGGGTGAAGTAGCCGCTCTGCACGACTCCGCCGACGCCGCCGACGTTGAGTTCGCCGAAGCGCTTTGCGCCGAGGCTCTCGGCGGTCTTGGTGTCGATCGCCATTCCTCCTGCGCCGCTGTCGAGAATGAACCACCCGACGTCCTTGCCGTCGATCTTGGGGTGGACGAGGATGTGTCCGGTGAAGGCGAGTTTGCTTTCGACGACGCCCTGCTTTTCGAGGTCGTAGGTGGTGTCGGCCTTTACGGACCATTGCGGCCTTGCATAAGGGTTGGGCGTCGCTGCTTTGCGCACGCGCGAGATCGTCGCCCAGCCTTTGAGCGTTCCTTCGAGCGTGTCCATGCGGTGCGGGACTTTGAATCCGTTGACGTCGCGCCAGTCGGAGAACTCCATGGAGTAGGTGAGTTCGCCTACGGAGAACTCGTTGCGCTTGGGGAGCCAGGTCTTCTTGTCGACGATGACGCGCTGCGTCTGTACGCCCTTCTTCTGCTTGAGGTTGAGGGTGTAGGTGTCCGCGCCTGGCTCGGCCTCGGCGAGCGTGACGTCGAACGGCCCTTCGGGATCGAGCCACTCGTGGACGACGATCCAGGTGATCGCGTGCTGTTGTTGCAGGTCGGAGAGGTGGATACCGAGCGTCGCGCCGCTGCCGTCGGCCTCCCAGCCTTGCTTGCCGTCCCAGCCCCGTGTTTGTCCCAGCGGTCCACTTTGCGAAAACACATAGCGCCCGTCGCGGTCGAAGACGAGTCGGAAGTCGCAGTCGAGGCCGCTGACGTGGGCCTTGCCCGTGGCCTCGTAGGAGTCGTCCGTCCGGACGGCGGCGCTATAGCCTACGGCTTGTCGGACGCTGACCAGCACTTGTTCCAGGCTGGGCGAGGCGGGCGCAAGGACAGCGGCTGCGACGAAAGCGATCATCTCACTAGGTATACGCTAGACCGACGCGGAAAGAGGCCCGTCGTTTTGCCCGCTTGTGACTTAAAGCGAGAAGCCTGGGCCTCCTGCCCAGGCTTCCCGCCATGCTTTGTCAGCCTACGTTCTTAGTATCGGAACCCGACACCGACGTACATGAACGTCGAGTTGTCGGTCGAGCCTGGGAACGAGCCTGAGATCGCCGAGCCCGGATCGAAAATGCCGAACCCGCCCGAGATCTTCAGGTTGGGGTTCATCATCCAATGCAGGCTGATGTCGATCTCCGAGCCAAGCTGCGTACCGTTGCCGCTCACGTCTCCGAAGTTGTTGAAGACGTTGCTGGTCTGGTACCAGTTGTCGTCTTGGCTGAACAACGTGAAGTTGTGATAGGCGACGTGCAGGCCGATCGCGTCGCTGACGTTATAGCCGAGGCCGAACGAAAGCGTCTTGATGTTGCTGAGGCCGACGAGATCCATCATGCCGAGCCGACCGTGGTCGGACGGGTACAGATCGTTGAACGTGTTGACCGTTCCGTCGCTCGGATCGCCACCGGAGGCGACGGCATACTGACCGTAGAGGTGCATGCGGTCGCTCATTCCGAAGTTGACCTTCGCGATGCCCGCGTAGGCTTCGTGGTCGTTACCAGCGGTCTGACCCCACTGCCAAGCGCCCTTGACGGTGAACTCAGTCTTGCCGTTGGTCATGCCCCACTCGTGACCGAGCGTGTAGAGGCTGACGTCGCTACCGCGATCCAGTTTGTAGTAGATCGAGGTGCGGCCGAGTCCACCCCACTTGTGGCCCGCGAATACGAGGTGCTGGTCAGAACCGAAGCGGTGCTCACCAATCGTGTCGAGGTCCAGACGACCTGCGAAGAAGTCGCAGTCGCCGTTCGTGAGATAGACACCGGTCCAAGCGCGAGCGACCTCGCCCCACTGGTTCGAACCGACGAGCCAGTCGCGATCGACGGCTTGGCGGCCGAGGGTCATGGATGACATGCCCCACGTTCGAGTGATGTTGGCCTCGTAGAGGTCTTGTCGCGTTCGGCCTTCCCAGTCTCCTGTTGGGAAGAAGTCGGGCGACATTGACCTTGGGAGGGCAGCAGACTCGTCCTTCGTGTTGATGTGCGAATACTGATAGGTAACGCGAATCGTCGACTCAGGGCTAGGTTGGTACGTGAAACCGAGGCGGCCTCGGTTCAGCCAGTTTGTCCGGTGCTGCTCAAGAGATTCATCGAACCCGACGTCTCTCCGTGACTCATACCGGGAGGTGAGATGAAAGAAGAAGTCGAGCGGCCCAATCTTATGAGCGGCGTCGACCGGGACGTAGAACAGCATACGCCACTATATACCCGTTCAACCTAGCCGTCAAGTGCCCTGAGCCTAGGAAAGGTCTTAAATTGACGGAGGCCGGGCTCATTTGAGCCCGGCCTCCAGGTTCAAGAGGGCTTAGTTGCCCTTTTGGGAGTTGGCTTGGCCGTCCGTCCTCATCGGATTGGCGGCGTTGGACTTGGTCTGGTTGTCGACGACCTTGGCCGTAAGGAAGAACACGATCTCAGTCTTGTCCTTCGTCCTTTCGGTGCGGCTAAAGAGCGCGCCGATCAGCGGCAGGTCGCGGAGGATGGGGATGCCCGAGACGCTCTTGCGATCCTGCTCGAGGATGAGTCCGCCGAGGGCGATGGTCTCGCCGCTCATAAGGTTGACGAACATCTCCGTCTTGCGGTCGCTGGTCTGCGGGATCGCGCCACCGCCGGGGACCGGGGTGAACGATCGCAGGATGCTGAAGTTCTGCATCAGGTCGAGCGCGATGTTTCCATCGGCGCCGATGCGTGCTTCGACATCGACCGTGACACCGACCTCGACCTCACCGATCTCGACCGTGGTGCCGTTCTGGCTCGCATTGATCAACTTGATGTAGCGGACCGTGTCGCCCACGAAGAGGTGGGTGCTTCGGCCGTCCGTGATCAGCGCGTTAGGTCGAGCGATCAGGTTGTTCTTTGTCGTGATCGCGTCAAGTTGACCGAGCACGTCGAACGTCGTGGTCGCATTGTCCTGGTAGGTGCCCGAGAAGGTACCGCCCTGGCTGATATTGTTGCCGAGGCCCTGGTTCATCCGGAAGGAGGTCAGGCGACCGCCCGTAAGGATGCTCCAGTCGAGGCCCATCTTGAGCGCTTCCTGTCGCGAGAGTTCCATGACTCGGAGTTCGATCGAGACCTGTCGCGCAGGCATGTCGACCTGTGCGAGGTAGACCTTCGCCTCGTCGATCTGCGCGCGCGTGCCGCGCAGGACCAGTCGCATCTGCTCGTGTCCGATCGTGCGGTTCATTTCCGCAGTCTTCGGTGCCGAGGCCGTGCCGCCGGCGCCCGTCGCGCCCGCGTCGCCGCCGACGGCCTTCTCGTCCTTGTCCTCGCCCTTGAGGCCCGGGGTCACCGGATCGGGGAGGATCGAGACGTAAAGGCCACGGATGCGCGACTTGAGGTCGAACGCTGCGTGGTTGGGCTCGATGTGCTTGAGGTCGACGACTTCGTAGTACTGCTTGAACGAGTCGGCATCGGTGTTGCGCTCAATTCCCTTGAGTTCGCACATCGACGCGTCGAGGTTGTCGGCGAAGAGTCGCAGCGTCTCGAGCTCTTCCTTCGGACCGGCGATCAGCAGCATCTTCTGCGAATCGTCGCCCTCGGCGAGTTCCTTGACGGCAGTCTCTTCGATCGAGTAGTCGTTCTTGCGCGGGTTCTGCTCGAGCAGTTTGCCGAGCATGTCCTTGATCTTCTGCGTCTGACCGCTCATGATCGGCACGACGACCGAACCGAAGTTGGCCGCGCCCGAGAGCGAGAACGATTTGGCGATGCGCGTGTCGAGGTCGCGGACGAACGCCTCGATGACGTCGAGCCTTCGCGGCTCGCCGACGAGCGTGACGTACTTGGCGCGCGACGAACCCGAGCCAACGACCGGAGGCGTTTGACCGCCCGCGGCGCCTGCGGCGCCGGCGCCGGCCGTGCCAGTCGCGCCCTGGTTCGAATAGACGTTGTTGGCGCCGCTGCCGTTGCCGTAGCGGGCCTCGTCCGTCGGGTTGAAGATCTCGTAGTAGCCGTCAGGGCCGTCCTGCGGGAGGGCCTGCATGGTCGCGTCGCGGATCTGCTTGGCTTCGCCCGAGGTCAGTTCGACGACTCGGCTCGCAAACTTGACGCCGCTCTGCGCCCAGATGTTGCCGACCATCGAGTTGAAGTCGGTCGCGTTGCACACCACGTAGGTGTTGCCGATGCGCGTGAAGCGCAGACCGGCGAGCGAAGCGACGCTCGTCATGGCGAAGTCGAGGTCGACGTCGTTCATCGAGACCGAGAGGAGCAACGGCGCGTTGGCCGGGCTCACGTTCGGGGCGACGATGATGTTGACGTCGGTCTGCTTGGCAAACGACTTGAGGATGGTGAGCACGTCCGCTCGGTCAGTGACCAGCGAGATGCTCGTGTCCTTGAACGGCGAACCGATCGGCGCTGGGACCGTGACGTTGGGCGTCAGCGTGCTGGAGAAGGCTGCCTCGGTGAACGTGGCGGTCTTCTCTGCTCCGACGATCATGCCAGGCTTGAACGTGCCCTTGGTGGCGTCGTAGGTCACCGGCGTGCCAGCGGCGAACGAACCGTTGTCCAGTTCGGTGATCGCGGCCTTCATGGCTGCCGAGTCGTTGTCGGTCGTGGCCGACGACGGCTTGGCGACGTTCACGCGGACGAACCAGTTCCCGTTCTCCTTGGCGACCGTCGGCGTGATGCCCTTGGCCACTTCGATGACGAGTCGGGTCGTCGGCGGGTTCGCCGAGAAGCGCGCGTACTTGACGTAGCCCACGCCGGCAGAGTTCACGTTGAGCCGTCCCGTGCTGGGGACGAGCGACGCGTTGAACTGCACGACGTAGAGCGTCTTAGTGCCGTTGGCGAAGAACGTCTTCGGCTCAGAGAGGTTGTCGCCAACTACGGCGATTTCGACTCCTCCTCCAACGTTGGTCGCAGTGACCTTCGTAATGGTGGACTTCGGCGCCGCCTGGACCGCGCTAGCGGCCAGGAACAGAGCGAGTCCCGCTGTAATCGGTTTCATTGTCTTAGTTGCCTCCTAGAAGAGCCAGGGTTGTGATCTTTCCGTTGTGACTCAGCTCGACTTGCGTCTTGCTGATGGACAACACTCGGGTGTTGCCGTTGTTGAACTGGTCGCCCTCGCGGACGAGGAACTGGTTGCCCTTGTCGTCCTCGAGCATCGCCATTGTTCGGCGGCCGACGATAATGCCGCGCAGGTACCACGGGTCGCGGTTCTGCGTCGGCTCGAGGTTGGGCTGGATCTGACCGCCTTGGTTGACGCCGGGATCGAACGGCTTGACCTCGCCCGGAAGCGGGTTCGGACGCTCGACAGGCGGCTGCTCGACCGGCGGCTGCTCGACAGGGTCGTCGAGGATGACGGCCTGCGGCGTGAACGGGTCTCGCGCGGCAAGTGGCTGGGAGAAGAGTTGGTTGATCACCATCTCGGTGGGGTCCACCTCGGTCTTGGCGACGAGCGCCTCTTCCTTCTTGCCCTTGGGCTCATCTTCGGTGACCGGCTTAGGCTTGGGCCCCAGGAACTGGAACGCACCGACAGCCAGGATCACGGCGAAGAGCGCGCCGACGACGATGATCTGCTTCTTGTCCTTAGTCATTACTTGCCTCCCTTTTTGGCGAGCCGCATCGTCTCAGTCGACTCGGTGAAAGTCGAGCGCGACTGGTTGGCGGGCGCGCTTTGCACGGGCGGTTGCGCGTCGGTCGCCGGCTGTGTGGGCGGCTGCGCCGCGTTGGGCGATTTGCCGGCCTGGGCCGCGATGAACTCGTAGGGGAAGACGAATGCCGTCACGTTGATCGTGATCTCGATCTGGTCCTTGGTTCCAGAGTCGAGGTCGCGAATCGGTGACAGCGCGACGGTCTTGACGGCGATAACCTTGGGGAACTTCTGGAGCGAGTCCAGCAGCGCCTTGACGTCGTCGTATCGACCGCGGCCTTTAACCTCGATATCGATCTCGGCGTAGTCCTTCTTTGCGGGCTTGGTCGAGCCTTCCTCGCTGAGCGGCTTGGGCGCCGCTTGCTGCGGGGCGGGCCTGACGGCCGTCACCACGATCCGATGGCTCTTTCCAATCGCCTCAAGTTCTTTGAGCATCGTCGGGATGTAAGCCACGTCGGGGACGTTGCCTTCGAGGTGGTCGAGTTGCTTCTGATAGGCCACGAGTTGCGACGAGGTCTCCGAGAGGTCGCGCTCGAGGTCCTTCTGAGACGGCACTTGTGCATCGAGTTCGGCGACCCGCGCCTTGGCCTTCTGCACGTGCTGATATTGGAAGTAGGTCGCACCGCCGCCTAGGGCGACGACGAACACGGCCAGGATTCCCATCACTTTCGGACTGGACTTGCTTTTCACGCTGCGTCGACCTCCTTAGTCTTCTTTTCCACGGGAGCCGATCCGGCCAACTGTCCCTTGACTTCGAACTCGAGCGCCTTGCCGTTCTCGGTCCTTCGCTCCTGCGTGAACACGAGTTCGGGCTTGTCGAAGTCCTTGCTCGTCTCGATCCGCAGGATGAGGTTGCCGACGGCCTCTTGCGTCGTGCTCATGCCTTTCAGGGAGACATTGATCGGGTCGCCAGGAGCCTGTCGCTGACACGCGACGGCCGTGAGCCACACGCCGTCCGGCATGTTCGTCCGGAGGTGGGTGAGGATGCGCGACCACTGGAGCGTCGCCTCCTGCGCCTTCGTCAGCGTTCCGATTCGGGGCTCGAGTTTGGCGATCTCAGACCGGTTGTCCTCGATCTTCTTCATGTAAGGCTCAGCCTCCTTGAGCGCCTGCTCCAACGCCGCCGCACGGTCCTTGTACCGACCGGCCTCGAACGTGAAGTAGCCCGCGCCCAAGAACGACAGAGCGCCGAAACCGAGGCAGCCCAGGACGAACATCCTGACCTGGCGGTCGCGCTTTGCCGCTGCGAGCCTGTCTTCTTTGATTAGGTTGACAAATGGCATCGGTGAGTGACTCCTTGGCTAGGCGACCTTCGTGTGCGCACGGAGCGCAAGCCCCGACGCGACGGCGATCTCAAGCCCGTGGTCGTTCTCGTCGTGTCCTTGGCCCACAAAGCGGGAACAGTCGTACACGCCGGCAGCGACGGTCTCGATGTTCAACTTGTGGGACATGTAATCGGCGAGCCCGGCCATGCGCGCGCCGCCACCGCTGACGATGATCTTCGTCACCGGCTTGGCCTCGCCCTGGTCGGTCTGTTGCGACTGGTAGTAGTTCAGCGAGCGTCGGATCTCGCGGAAGAGGTCGTCGATGTGCGGCTGAAGAACGCGGAGCGGCGGGTTCTCCACCGGCCCTTGCGCGTTGATGAGCACGCCGAGGTCGAGCTGCGACTTGCCCTTTTCCGCGTCCTCGAACTCCAACTTGAAGTAACTCTGGAGCGCGTTGGTCAGGGTGTTGCCCGCCTGCGGGATCGATCGGGTCATCGCGAAGACGCCCTTGCTGATCACGCTGACGTTGGTCGTGGTCGCCCCGATGTCCACCAAGGCGATCGTCTGCTCGGCCAAATCACTGTTGAAGTCGGTCTCGATAAGAGCGCGGTACATCGCGAAAGCCTCGATGTCCACGACCTCGACCTCGAGCCCGGCCTTTGCGCACGCATCGACGCGGCTCTTCACGATCTCGCGGGGAGCGGCGACGATAAGAACGTCCATCTGGTTCTCAGGCGCCTCGCCGAGGATCTCGAACTCGATGAAACTGTCCTCGACCGAGGAAGGCACGTAGCGTCCCGCCTCGAACCGGATCGACTTGCGGAGGGTCGCCTCCGGCATGCGCGGGATGCGCACGTTTCGGACGATGACTGTTCCTCCGGCAACGCCGATGATCGCGCTGGTCGCGCCGATCTTGGCTTGCTTGAGGGCCATCTTCAAGGCGTTCGCGACGGCCTCGGTGTCGACCACCACACCGTCCTTGATCGCGTCCTTAGGGGTGTCCCACTCGCCGTGCTTGCTCACGACCCAGTGGTTGCCGTTCTGGTCGATCTGTGCGACCTTGATCGTGTTGGTGCCCAGATCGACACCGACGTATGCCTTCTTTCGAAAGAGTTTAAGCGACATCCTTTTCCTCCTCGTTTGAGGCCGACTGATGAGCCAGCCAGTCGTCGAGGTTCGACTTTGGGAACCGATAGCGTCCGTCGATCTCCACAGCGGGGATCTCGCCGTCTTCCGCCAGCTTCTCGAGAGTGCCGGGGGAGACGCGCAGATAGGACGCGGCTTCACGGAGCGTGAGGACGGAGTGCTGGCCGGCCATGATGGCCTTGAGCATCCCGCTCATCTGCTCGCCGTTCAAAAAGATCTCGAGCCGGATCGCGTTTCCGTTCTGCACCGAATGGTGCGGAGCCTCGGGCGCGACGCTCGGGAGTTCGACCGCCTTTGGGGCGGGCTTGGGTGCGGCCTGCGGTGCAACCGCCTGCCAAATGTCCTTTTCGGGCTCGCTGTGCTCTGCCACTTGAGGGACCTCCACGGCGCCCTTGTTGGCCGCCTTTCGGATTGCGTCGGCTAGGTTCACGCCGCGAGCCCTCCGCTGTACTCTTCGGCGACCTCGTGGGTGAGGAAGCCGTCGACCATCTTCTCTTTGCGCGCCATAGCCATGAGCATCGCGTTGTCGGCGAGCTGCAGGATCACGCGCGGGGAGCCCTTGCTGATCTTGTGGATCTCGTGGATGGCGTCCGGGGTGAACGGCGACTTCTCGCCGCTGTAGCCAGCCACGCGGAGCCTATGCATGATGAGTTCTCCCGTGTCGAACTCGTCGAGGGGCTTGATGAGGTACCGGACCGCCATGCGCTGCTCGAGGGCGGGCACCTTGGCGATCTTGTCCTTGAGTTCCGTCTGTCCGACCAAGATCAGGTTGATCAGGAACTGGTCGTTCATCTGGCAGTTGAGCAGAAGCCGAAGTTCCTCGAACGACGAGGAGGCTCGGATGAGGTGCGCCTCGTCGATGAGGAGGACGACCTTTCGGCCCTTGTCGTAGTTCTCGAGCAGAGCCAGGTGCAGGCGCTGGATGAGCGTCTGCCTGTTCTTGGAGTCGCACTCGATGTCCAGTTGGCTGAGGATCTCCTGCAGCATCTGGACGGGAGTGAGGATCGGGTTGACGATCATGACCAGTTGGTACTGGACCGGATCGAGGGTCTCGAGAAGCTTTCGGGTAATCGTGGTTTTGCCTAGTCCGATCTCGCCCGCCAACATGGCCGCGCCCTTGTTCCGCGTGATGGCGTAGTGCAACATCATCAGCGCGTCCTCGTGCGCACGGCTCATGTAAAGGAACCGCGGATCGGGAGTCAACGTGAACGGTGGCTCGTTCAGTCCCCAGTAGGTTTCGTACATGCACTGTCTCCAGTCGGGATGCTCGCCCCGTATAAATCTCGGCTGGGACAGGTGCGAACCTCAGGTGGCACTCAAAGTTCTTTAGCAACGGGCCTACTTGCTCCTCTTGGGGGTTGCCGTCTCTGCCCGCTTGGCAACCCGGTAGGTTCCTAGGGATGGGCCCCAATTCCGGCAAATGTCCCGTGCAGATGATCGGTGGGGGGAGCCTAGTGGCACAATCCTTGACCTTTGCCCGGCTCCGCCAGCCCCTTGCGCATACGCGGCTTCCGAGACCTGTGGATGGCCCAGACGGTGTCCCTCCTAGGGGACTCGATCTACTTCCTGGTCTTCATGTTCATGGCCAAGGAGGCCAGTGGCAGCAACCTTGAAGTCGGGCTCGTGATGACGGCCTCGGCCCTGCCGTTTCTGTTCCTCTCTCCGTATGCCGGGGTCGTTGCCGACAGGTTCGACCGAAGGGCGATCATGGCCTGGGCCGACTTCGCGAGCGCGATCCTGACCTTGGCCCTTGCGGGTCTAGCCTGGTTTGAGCCTGTTCCCGCTTCCTGGGTCATCGCCTGCTTCGCCTTCACGCTCTCGACGGTCAACGCCTTCTTCATGCCGGCGCGCATGGCGGCCATGCCACGCCTGCTGCCTCCCGAACTCCTGAACAAGGGCAACGGGGTGTTCATGGTCACCCAGCAGATGATGTGGATGCTCGGCACGGCCGTGTCGCTGACCGTCCTGGCTGCGATCTTTGAACTCATTCCGCACCGGTTCTTGTTCGCCGCAGCGCTCTTCAACTCTGCGACTTTCTTGTTCAGCGCGTATTGGGTACTTCGGCTCCCGAACATTCTTCCAGAGAAGGGAGACGACCCGCCGGAAGACGAGAAGCACGGCTTTCAAGAGTTCAAGGAGGGCATCAAGGCCGTGTTCAAGAACCCTGTGCTCCAGGTGGCCCTGCCCACGAACTTGCTCGCGCAAGCGTTTATCTCGGGGTTCTTTATCGCGTACCTCGAGGCGAACAAGGTCTGGTTCGGCGGAGACTTCCGGCTGTTCGCAGGGATCGAGATGAGTTTTGCCGTGCCCATGGCGATCTTCGGCTTTATCGTCGGTCGCCTGACGATCCGGCGTCCGGGCTTCGCCTACTCCCTTGCCACAGGGATAGTCGGCTTGACCGTGCTGATGATGGCCTTCGGCCAAAAACTGTGGGTGTTCATGTTCTGGAACGCTCTCGCCGGCATCGTTATCCCCTTCGCTTGGCTGCCGATCCAGACCTACATCCAATCGGCGTTCTCCGACTCCGTCCGGGGGCGGGTCAGCAGTGCCTGGATCAGTTCCCAGATGGGGGTCCAGCCTGTCGGCATGCTGTGCGTGGGGCCGCTGATCGACTGGCTCGGGCTGGTCAACGCGATCATTGTCATGGGGGGCGGTATGGCGTTCGCCGGGTTCCTCGGCCTGTTGTTCAAGGGTTGCCGCGAGGCTGAGATGCCCACCCTGGATCAGGCAGAGAACGGCAGCGAGCCGCCGACGTCCGCCAGCACGATCGTGTAGTCGGCAAACCCCTCGCTCAGGAGCCTGAAGGTGGGCGCCTCTTCACCAAACGGTGGAAAGTCGAACGTGCTCACGATATGGTAACTCTCGCGGCCACGCTCGGTGTAGTCGCACACGACTTCGAGGCCTTCGCCCAGCCTGGCCCTGTTCAGGTAGTCCGGGTACAGAGCACCCCAAAAGAGGATGGTGTCGCCAATGTGACGGTGGATCCTCCGCTCTTGGCCGAAGGAGTCGGCGTTGAGGAGCACGTCCGCCTCGGCCGTGAGTTCAATGACGGACTCGACCGGCCTTCCCTCCTTGCGGACGGCAAAGACCTCGTCGGCATGGAGGAACCGAAGCAGCAGGTCGGTGAGGTAGGCGTGGACTCCCGGCTCGCTCGGAGCGCGCCGTCGGGCCAACGCACCGTCGACGAGTTCGGCGAAGTGGCCATAGAGGGGATGCCCTGGATCGACTGGCTTCATGCTGCTTGGATATCTGACGTTCCTATTCCTTGTCCCGCACCCAAAGTCACGCTTGGTCCGGGTGGGGAAACTTCTCGCCCAAATGCCCGAAGGACCGCCGATAATAGGGGTTGGGAGCGTCAAACAAGCAGGAGGCCCGATGTCACAACAACAGCCATACCCCAACTCAGACCCGTACAAGTCTCAGGGTAGGTGGTCAGCCTATGCCTTGGTCATCGGGTTAGTCGTTCTCGCCTTGATGGGCGGTTTTGCCCTGGGTCGTGGCGGAGCGCTCGGCCTCATCCCGGGAAAGGGGGGCGAAGTCTCCATTGCCGGACCGAGGCCGACAGGTTCGCCTATCGAGGCCGTCGGCAGCATGGAACTCGACCCGATCGAGGCAGTGGCCCAGCAAGCGGAGCCAGACACCCAACTGGGGTTCGACCCGCTGCGGCCCAACTTGGACGTTGGGTATCAGCCCTCCGGTCCGACGACCGAACGAGGCGACAAGATGCCTCCCGAGGTAAGGGCCTGGCTCGAGCACTTGGAGCGAACCGAGTCTGAGCGCCATCGCATGACCAAGGCGCAACTCAGCACCCTTTTGGGGCAGATGATGGGAATGGGCGCCGGGAACCTAGCCGACCTCACGGCCGAGGCGATGGGCGAAGAGGTCGACCCCAACAAGAACTACGACCCGCAGAAGAAGGAACAACTAAAGTCGGGGACCGAAAAGAGCCGCCAAGGCTGGAAGGACTTGGTCGCCTACTTCAACTCGAAGCAGCCTCCCGCGGAATG
>CAZGXW010000055.1:0-19034 GCA_964529975.1 uncultured Fimbriimonadaceae bacterium | reverse complement strand
CGACGAGGTCGACCTTGTTGATGTAAACAACGATGTGCGGGACGCCGACCTGGCGTGCGAGCAGGATGTGCTCGCGCGTCTGCGGCATCGGGCCGTCGGTGGCCGAGACGACGAGGATCGCGCCGTCCATCTGCGCGGCGCCGGTGATCATGTTCTTGATGAAGTCGGCGTGGCCAGGACAGTCGACGTGCGCATAGTGGCGCGTGTCCGTCTCGTACTCCTGGTGCGAGATGTTGATGGTGATGCCTCGCGCCTTCTCCTCGGGCGCGTTGTCGATGTCCTCGTACCGAGCGGCCTTTGCGAGGCCCTTCTGAGCGAGGACGCCAGTGATGGCGGCCGTGAGGGTCGTCTTTCCGTGGTCGACGTGCCCAATCGTGCCGACGTTTACGTGCGGTTTTGTCCTTTGGAACTTTTCTCGTGCCATGACTAGGGTTCTCCGTTATCGGCCGCCTTGGGCCTTCTCCATGATTTCGTTCGCGATGCTGTTCGGAACTTCTTCGTAGTGCGACGGGGTGACGTTCGGGTTCGCGCGCCCCTGGGTAATCGACCGCAGGGTCGTGACATAGCCGAACATCTCAGAGAGCGGGACGTGCGCGTTGATGATCGTCACGCCGCCTGCCGCTGGCTCCATGCCTTCGATCCTTCCTCGCCGGCTGTTCAAGTCGCCGACGACGTCGCCGACGTATTGCTCCGGCGTCGTCACCTCGACGTGCATGATCGGCTCCTTCAAGACCGGCTTGGCCTTCTTCATGGCCTCGCGGAAGCCAAGGATGCCTGCCTGCTTGAACGCGTTCTCGTTCGAGTCGACCTCGTGGTAGGAGCCGTCCGTGACGGACACCTTCACATCGACGACCGGGTAACCGGCGACGACGCCCGCGAGCATCGCCTCGCGCACGCCCTTCTCGACCGCCGGGATGTACTCCTTCGGGATCGATCCGCCGACGACCTTGTTCAAGAACTCGAAGCCCTTGCCTTGCTCGGCAGGCTCGATCTGGATGTGCGCATGGCCGTACTGGCCAGAACCACCCGTCTGCCTGACGAACTTCCCTTCGGCCTTCGCCGTTTGAGTGACCGTCTCGCGGTAAGCGACCTGGGGCTTACCCTGGTTCGCCTGCACTCCGAACTCTCTATTGAGGCGGTCGACGATGATCTCGAGATGCAGCTCTCCCATGCCGCTGATGATCGTCTGGCCGCTCTCCGCGTCCGTGCTGACACGGAACGTGGGATCCTCTTCCGCCAAGCGCTGAAGGCTCGTGCCGAGTTTCTCTTGGTCGGCGCGGCTCTTCGGCTCGATGGCGATCTGGATGACCGGCTCGGGGAAGCGGATGCTCTCAAGCACGATCTCGTTGTCCGGGTCGCACACCGTGTAGCCCGTCTTTGCGTCGCCAAGGCCGATCACGCCCACGATCTCTCCGGCGAACACGTCATCGACGTCCTGCCGGTCGTTCGCGTGCATCTCAAGGATGCGACCGATGCGCTCCTTGCGCGTCCTGAGGTCGTTGGTCTGCGGATCACGATAGGTGACCGAGACGTGAGTGCCCTTCTTGAGAACGCCCGAATACACGCGGATGAATGTCAAACGCCCGACGAACTTGTCCGACATGATCTTGAACGCGAGCGCGCTGAACGGCTCCTTGTCGGACGGCTTGCGCGCCAGTTCCTTCTCGGTGTCCGGATCGATGCCCTTGATCGACTCGACGTCGACCGGGGACGGCAGGAAATCGACGATGGCGTCGCACAAAGCCTGCACGCCCTTGTTCTTGAAACTTGAACCGCAGAGGATAGGAACCACCTTGTTCGTGATCGTGCCGACACGAAGGGCGGCCTTGAGTTCGGCCTCAGTGATCTCGTTGCCCTCGAGGTACTTGTCCGCGATCGCTTCGTCGTACAGCGTGATTGCGTCGATCAGTTTCTCGCGGTACTCGGTCGCCTTTGCGACGAGTTCTGCCGGAACCTCGGTCTCCTGGAACGTCTTGCCGGTCATGTCGTCCGGGTCGTACTGGGCCGCCTTCATTGTGATGAGGTCGACATAGCCACGGAACTGCGACTCGGCTCCGATCGGAATCTGGATCGGCGCGCAGTTCGCACCGAGCCGCTCTTTAATGCGGTCGATGACGTTGAAGAAGTCCGCGCCGAGGCGGTCCATCTTGTTCACGTAGATGACGCGTGGAACGCCGTACTTGTTGGCCTGTCGCCAGACCGTCTCAGACTGCGGCTGGACGCCACCTACGGCGCAGAACACTGCGACGGCACCGTCAAGCACGCGCAAGGAGCGCTCGACCTCGACCGTGAAGTCGACGTGCCCAGGCGTGTCGATGATGTTGATCTTGTGCTCGGGCTTGTCCTTCTTCGAACCCTTCCAGAACGCAGACGTGGCGGCCGAGGTGATCGTGATGCCTCGCTCCTGCTCTTGCTCCATCCAGTCCATCGTCGCGGCGCCGTCGTGCACCTCGCCGATCTTGTGGGTCCGGCCAGTGTAATAGAGGATGCGCTCGGTCGTCGTCGTCTTGCCGGCGTCGATGTGCGCGGCAATGCCGATGTTGCTGATGAGTTCGATCGGGTGGCTTCGCGGCATAGACTTAGAACCTGTAGTGGCTGAACGCCTTGTTGGCGTCCGCCATGCGGTGGGTGTCTTCTTTCTTCTTCACCGCGTTGCCGGTGTTGTTGAACGCGTCGACCAGTTCGTTCGAAAGTTTGTCGACCATGGTCCGGCCAGAGCGCTTGCGCGAGTTCTGGGCGAGCCAACGGAGAGCGAGCGTGCGGCGCCGGTCCGGGCGCACGTCCATGGGAACCTGGTACGTCTGGCCGCCCACGCGGCGGGGGCGCACTTCGACGCTCGGCGCGATGTTTGAGATGGCCTTCTCAAAGACGTCGAGCGGCTCTGCTTCCACCTTCTTGGCAGCCTGGGCCAGCGCCGTATAGACGATGTGCTCGGCCTTGACCTTCTTGCCGTCGAGCATCAGGCGGTTGATGAACCGCTGAAGCAGCTCGCTGCCGTAGACGGGGTCGGGGAGGATTCTGCGCTGTTGGACGGGTCCTTTTCGTGGCATGTGCTTCTCCTGTCTCCCTTAGTTGGCGGCCTTCTTAGGTCGCTTCGCGCCGTACTTGCTGCGGCTCTTCTGTCGGTTGGCGACGCCTGAGGTCTGCTGCGTGCCACGAACGATGTGATAACGAACGCCCGGTAGATCCTTGACACGACCACCGCGGACGAGCACGACCGAGTGCTCCTGCAGGTTGTGGCCGACACCAGGAATGTAGGCGGTGACTTCGATGCCGTTGGTGAGCCTGACGCGGGCGACCTTGCGCAGCGCGGAGTTCGGCTTCTTTGGGGTGACGGTGCGGACGACCGTGCACACTCCCCGTCGGAACGGGTTGCGCTTCAGCGCCGGCGACTTCGACTTCACAGTCGAGATCGACCGCCCTTTTCGTACCAGTTGATTGACCGTCGGCATTCAGACCTCAGTTTCTCGCGGCTTTTGCGGGCTGCCCAGCGTTCCTTAAGACAAGAAAACCCCGTGCTTCTCGCACAAGGGGCCCGCTATAGGTCGAGTCGATCGTTCGTCGTTTCCTCGGTCCGAAGGCGTGCCTCCTTGGGGGCGCGAGCCCCCTGTCACGCACTAGGCGCGACAGGTGGACAGTATGCTGTCCCAGGTTGAAAATTGTCAAGGTCCCAGGCTCCTGGGCAACCCTGCCCTCCTGAGTCCATTTTGAACCTGCACTCCTGCCCCGCTGGGACGCCTGGCCGCACACCCCTGGTTTTGACGCTAGGTCTGAGTAGAATCCGCCGCACGATGAGCGAGGAAAGGCCCCTGCGCGAACTCCGGCTGGAGAAGCTGGCCAGGTTGCGCGAACTCGGGGCTGACCCCTACGCTGTCGAGAAGTTCCCCGTCGATGGCTCAGCAGAGGGGTTGCTCGCCTCCTTCGATGAGGGCAAGGCCGTTTCCTTCGCTGGCCGACTGGTTTCGATGCGCCTCATGGGCAAGGCCGCCTTCGCCCACCTCAGCGACGGCGACGACCGGATCCAGGGCTACTTCAAGAAGGACGACCTGGGCGACTTGCTTTGGGAGGTTTTTGGCCTCCTCGACGTGGGAGATCATATCGGAGTCACTGGTGAATTTTTCACCACTAAGACTGGGGAGAAGTCGATCCACGTCCGAACACTCACGCCGCTGAGCAAATCCCTCCAGGTTTTGCCTCTTGGAAAGGAGAAGGATGGGCAGCAGTGGTACGGCCTGAGCGACGTCCAAGAGCGCTACCGCCACCGCCACCTCGACCTCGTCTGCAACCCGGAAGCCAGAAAGATGCTCCTCGACCGGTCGCGCATCGTGACGTCGGTCCGAAACTACTTCGACTCCCTGGGCTACTTGGAGGTCGAGACCCCGATGCTGCAGTTAGAGGCGGGTGGAGCGGCGGCACGCACTTTTGAGACCCATTACAACGCCTACGACATGGACGTGAAACTGCGGATCTCGCTTGAGCTGTACTTGAAGCGGATCATCTGCGGCGACGTCCCCAAGGTCTACGAGATCGGAAGGGTGTTCCGAAACGAGGGCGTCTCGAACCGGCATAACCCGGAGTTCACGCTCTGCGAGTTCTACGAGGCGTACGTCGACCTCGAAACGATGATGGAGCGGATGGAAGGTCTCTTCCGGCACGTCTGCATAGAGGTTTACGGCTCTACAGTCGTCCAAGGCATTGACTACAGCAAGCCATGGAGGCGGGTCGACCTGCTCGCGGAGATCGAAAAGGCGAGCGGCCTGACCGCAAACGACCTCTCAAGCCTGGAGAAGGCTCAGGCAGCGCTGGGCTCGCGAGAGGTCATGAACCCCTCGACCGGCAAGAGGATCGTCGCCGAAGACGAGCAGCACCTCGGGGGTCTGATCGAGAAGCTTCTCGAGGTCTTCGTGGAGCCTCGCCTGCAGGAGCCGACGTTCGTCGTCGGCTACCCCTTGGAGACCTCGCCGCTTGCCAAGAAGGATCCCGCTCGCCCAGGGTTCACGCGGCGGTTCGAGGGCTACGTGCTTGGCCGCGAGATCTGCAACGCGTTCAGCGAGATCAACGACCCGATCGACCAGCGGGAGCGGTTCGAGCACCAGATCGTCGAGCGCGAGCGCGGCGATGACGAAGCGCACCCGATGGACGAGGAGTTTCTCTACGCCCTCGAGTCCGGCATGCCGCCGACGGGTGGTTGCGGGTTCGGAATCGACCGATTGGCAATGCTCTTGACCGGGGCGGACGTCCTTCGCGAAGTCCTGCTGTTCCCCATGATGCGGCCCCGCCACGAAGGTGGCGAGGCCGAAGACTAGTCTTGCCCGCTCGGGCGGCTACTCCTTCGCCTTAACCTTGTCGGGGATTTCGATCTTCTGGCCGGCCTTGATTCCGAGGCGCTGCATGGTTCCCTTCTTCATCTCAAGCGCGTACTTCGCCGGGTAGCGGCTGCCGTAGTCGCTGTAAATGTCGAGTTCGCGCATCGTGTACGTCATCACGATCCGACCGTTGGTGTCCAGATAGGCGATGTCGAGCGGGATGTAGGTGTTCTTCATCCAGAACGAAAGGATCTCCGCCTGCTTGAATACGAAGATCATGCCTTGCTCCTTGGTCATGTCGCCGTCTTGCACGAACATGAGCCCCTCTTGCCGCTTGGCTTCCGTGTCCATCACCCAGACCTTCATCTTGTGCTCAAGTTTCTCGCCGAGTTTGATCTCCTCGACTTGAAGGTCCTTGAGTTGGAACTGACGCTGAGAGATGTGCCTAGGCGGCTTCTGCTCCTGCTGAGTGGTCTGTTGCTGAGGCTCTCCGAGCAACGCAAGGGTCATGGCAAGGGCGATGGTCAGCATGGTCGGTTCCTATGGCTTAGACGCTTCTCTCGGGACGGCGGTATCCCCGTCTGGGGCGAAACTCGACCACCGGCCTTCAAAGGCGGCGATCTCGTCCTCTCTCAGCATTGTGGCCCCAATCAGGTCAAGGCCCGCTGAAATCTGGTCCTTCAGGACTGGGTCGATCTCGAACCCGAACGACTCTCCGTTGACTTCGACGGTCTGGCCTGGAAGATCGACAGTCACCTCGCCACCGCTCCCCAGTGCCGCAACCTTTGCGTGGGCTGCTGGCGGCAGTTCCACGAGAAGCAGCCCGCAGTTGGCCGCGTTCTGACGAAAGATGTCGCTGTACCCCGGCGTCGTTCCCTCGGTCTTCGCGATGACGACCTTGAACCCGGCTTGCTGGATCGCCCACACTGCGTGCTCGCGGGACGAGCCACAGCCGAAGTTCTTTCCCGCTACGAGTATCGTCGCGCCTGCGGCCTCTGGCTGGTCGAGGGGAAAGTCCGGCCCACGAACGTCCGCAAAGGCCAACTCGCCGTATCCCGACCTGGTCACTCGGGTCAAGTAGCGGGCAGGAATGATCCGGTCCGTGTCGACGTCGTCGACGTTGTAGACCGCGACCTTGCCCGTGTGCCTGCTGAACCCAGCCATCGCGCAAAGTCTACTCGGCACAAAAAAACCCCCGCAGAGTCCTGCGGGGGAGAGGGAGGTTTGCTTATTGAGTTACTCGTGCTTTTCGGTCGTCTGTCGCGCCGATTGTTTCTCCACTAAAACGAACTGGCTGGCCTCGATGTGGCTGTCGCAGGGGACGACTGTGCGACCTCGACATAGATCGTGGTCGGAGTCAGCAGGTACACGTTCTCTCCGACTTCTTCGAACGTGCCCTCGGCCGAGTAGTTGACGCCGCACAAGAAGTCTTTGATCTTCTCGCGGATTTCAGGCACAGCCATGGCGAGGTTGATGACCTGTGTCTCTCCACGCTTTAGACCGTCGGCGGCAGAGACGGCGTCCGCAAAGGACACGACCTGTCGACGCACAGTGACGTGGTGGGTGTGGTCGGTGCCGACGCGCAGGTGCGACGTGGGGAGTTGTTCGCGGTCGTCCTCGAAGTCTTCGACCTCGTTGCGATGGACGAGCCCAAGAATGCGCTCGAAGAAGCCAGGCTTCCCTGTCAATTCATCCATGATTCAGTTGTCTCCGTCCGTGGATTCAGCCACGTTCGCCGAAGATCGCCGTGCCCACCCGGATGTGGGTCGATCCCTCCTGGATCGCCACCTCGAGGTCTGCGCTCATGCCCATCGAGAGCCATTTCGCGCCGACC
Organism: uncultured Fimbriimonadaceae bacterium; assembly: GCA_964529975.1. Classification (GTDB taxonomy): domain Bacteria; phylum Armatimonadota; class Fimbriimonadia; order Fimbriimonadales; family Fimbriimonadaceae; genus JADFMN01. Next base: position 11,894 of record CAZGXW010000055.1, on the reverse strand, counting down.
TGTCTGCCGAGCTCCGCCATCTGGCGGAAGAGCGGTCGGTTCCCTTCGGGATCAGGGTTCAACGGCCCTACGGTCATCAAGCCCTGAAACCGAACGTTGCGACATTGTAGCAAGAGAGTTAAGGTTTTGTCAAGTGCCTCTGGCAGGATTCCTGCCTTTTGTGGCTCGTTCCCTAGGTTCAATTGAACCAGGCCGTCAATTTGCCTGGACGCCTTGCCAATCTCACGCAATTGTCCCTCGTTTTCTAGCGTGTGGACGACCTGAAAGGTCTCGGCCACAACCTTGGCCTTGTTCGACTGTAGCCGCCCCACGAAGTGCCACTCGATGTCCTTGGGCAGCGCTTCGACTTTGGGAGCGGCCTCTTGGAACCGGTTCTCGCCGAACACTCTCAGCCCATGGTCGTAGGCCTCTCGGATCCCATCGATTCCGACGGTCTTGCTGACCGCGACGAGAGTCACGGTAGAAGGATCGCGGCCCGCAGCGACGCAAGCCGCCTCGATGCGGTCACGCACGCGCTGAAGGTTCTGCCCCAAGGACATGGCCCCTCATTCTGGAGCATAATTCCTGCGTGCTCCAACCCTCGCGAGACGAGTACCAGCGCCTCGCCAAATTCGGATGTCCTGTGCCCGTCTATCGAGACGTTCTCGCGGACATGGAGACTCCCCTCAGCGCGTACTGGAAGCTCGCCCACGACGAGACGCACAGTTTCCTTCTCGAGAGCGTGACGGGCGGCGAACAACTCGCGCGCTACAGCGTGATCGGAGTGCGGCCTCGGCTTGTCGTGCGTTCCAAGAACCGCGCGGTCTTGCACAACCAGCGCGGCAACCAGTCGCGCCACGAACTGCCCGAGGGCGAGGATCCCCTCGCGTTCATTCGGCGAGAAGTGCGAACGATCGTCCCCGAACTCCTGCACGACTTGCCTAAGTTTTGTGGAGGCGCGGTCGGCATGGTGTCCTACGACTACGTCCGCACCATCGAAACCCTGCCCGACTCCACTACCGACGACCTGAACCTCGACGACGTCGCCATGATGATCGTCGACAACATGGTTGTGTTCGACCATGCCAAGAACATCGTCAAGATCGTGTCCTTGGCCGACGGAAGCGACGAGGGATATGAGAACGCAAAGGCCGAGATCGAGCGTATCCGCTCTAGGCTGCTCGCCCCGCTCCCTCCGCTACCCACGTTCAAGGCGGGGCCAAACCCGGTCAGCCAGAACATCGAACAGGCAGCCTTTGAGGACGGCGTCAGGCGCATCATCGAGTACATCTCAGCCGGGGATTGCATCCAGGTCGTGCCATCGATCCGGTTTGAGGCCGAGGTCGGAGCCCATCCTATCACCCTCTATCGCGCGCTACGGTCGCTCAACCCCTCGCCGTACATGTACTATCTGAAGTTCTCGGACTTCGACATCGTTGGGGCCTCGCCGGAGTTGCTCGTCGGATTGAGCGGTCGTGAGGCGCGAGTCCGGCCTATTGCCGGAACTAGGCCGCGCGGCGAGAGTCCGCAAGAGGACATCAATCTCGAGAAGGACCTTCTTGCCGACGAGAAGGAGCGTGCCGAGCACATCATGCTCGTCGACCTCGGGCGCAACGACCTCGGGCGCGTGTGCGACTTTGGCAGCGTCAAGGTCGACGAACTCATGACCGTCGAGCGCTATAGCCACGTCATGCACATCGTCAGCAGCGTGACGGGCACGCTTCGCAAAGGCATGGACGGGATCGACCTTGTCCGCGCATGCTTCCCTGCCGGGACAGTGAGCGGAGCCCAGAAGGTGCGGGCCATGCAGATCATCGACGAGATAGAGACCACAAGGCGAGGACTCTATGCTGGCGCAGTGGGCTACTTCAGCGCTTCTGGCGACGTCGATCTCGCCATCGCGATCCGATCGATCTTGCTCAAGGGTGGAAAGGCGTACGTCCAGGCCGGCGCGGGGATCGTGTACGACTCCGTCGCAAGCAAGGAGTATGCCGAGTGCTGTAACAAGGCTCGAGCCTCGCTCCGCGCGATAGAGATCGCGCAGAGCGGGCTAGAGACGAACGCCTAGTCCTCGTCGACTTCGCGGGCAGCCTGGTCCGTCGCCGACTTCTTGCGCTTAACTTGACCGTAGGTCGATCCGGCGTCGTCCTTATAGACCCTGTCGTCGGATTGGAGCGCGATCTTGGCCTGGAGTTTCCGCTCTCTCTCAGCCTCGACGACCAGGTCGGCCTGCTCTCCGTGCGCCTTCACGCTCGCGTTGTTCCACATCCAAAGGATTGGCGAAGCGTTGAAGATCGAAGAGTAAGTACCGACCGCGATACCCGCCGCCATCGTGAGACACATGAACTGGATCTCGGGCACCGTCGTTCCGACGAACACCAAGATCAAGAGCGTCACGAACGCGGTCGCCGACGTGTTGATCGAGCGCGCGATGGTCTGAGTGACCGACCTGTTCACCAGGTGCTCGAACGTCTCACCGCGGTGCGGCCTGCGCAGGTTCTCTCGGATGCGGTCGAAGATGACGATCGTGTCGTGCACGGAGAAGCCGATGACCGTTAGCATCGCTGTAATGAACAGCGCACTGATCTCCCAGCCGAGAAAGAAGCCCATGATGCCCGCCATACCCACGACGAACAGGCCGTCGTGCAACATTGCGATGATTGCCGAGACCCCGAACTTGATGCCGTTCTTGAACCCGCCGAGCGCGACGCCAAAGCGCGCCGCGATGTAGATCATGATCAGACACGTGGCGATGATTACGCCAAGGATCGCGTTCTGCACTGTCTCGCGCTGGATCGTCGGGCCGACGAGTGTGAACGACGCCTTGTCGCTGGAAAGGCCGGCCGCTTCGGCGATCTTCGCCTTAGCGTGGTCCACCTTCTGCGTTTCGGAGAGGCCCTCGGGGTATGCAAAGTTCGCGTCTGGCGGAACGGTGACATAGGCGACCCGCACGACCTGGCCGGACTCTTGGTCCTCGGCGGTCCCAAGTTTCACGTTCGCCTTCTCAAACCCGCCCTTCGCAAGCGAACTTCGGATCGAACTAAGAGTGGCGTTCGAATCGGTGACGCGGTAGATGCCCTCGTAGCCTCCTCCGAACTCGACGTTGGGCTTGATCCCGCCCATGCCGACGAAAACGGCACCGATGAGGATCAGAACGCCAGAGATAGCAAACCACGTCTTGGTCCTCGCCAAAATCGGGATCGGCTCGGTGTCGGCCTTCGCTTCAAGTTTCTCGCCGAACCAGTTGCGGTTCAGGGCGTACTGTTCCGGCTTGGCCGCAAGCCCGGCCTTGATCGCGATCTGAAGCAGCGCCCTCGTGACCGTGATCGCTGTGAAGAAAGATATCATGACGCCCCAAATCAGGGTCGTCGCAAAGCCTTTCACAGGCCCGGTGCCAAGAACATAGAGCACAAGGCTCGTGATGATCGTGCAGGCGTTGGAGTCCACGATAGCGGACAACGCCCGCTTAAATCCGAGTTCGGCGGCGGTGACGACCGACTTCCCTTCCCGCAGTTCCTCCTTGATGCGTTCGAAAACGAGGATGTTCGCGTCCACCGCCATTCCGAGCGAAAGAATGAAGCCCGCGATCGCAGCAAGTGAGAACGTCGCATTTAGCCACTTGAGGGCCGTCAACGTAAACAGCGCATACAGCACGAGCGCCAGCGTCGCCACGAGACCGGGGACCGCATAGTAAGCGATCAAGAACAGACACGTGACCGCGAAACTGACCACGCCGGCCATCACGATCTTGTCGAGCGCGCCCCTTCCGATGCTCGCGTCGATGGTCTGCTCGCTGTCCGGAGTCATGATGACCTCCAGCGCGCCTTCTCTCAAGAGTGTGCAGAGCCGGTCGACCGCCTGGGGCTCGAACGTGCCGTCGATAACGGCCTGGTCGCTAAGGATCGCGCCGTCTTTGACAGGAGCGATGCTCAGCACGTGGCCATCGATAACAAACGCCAGATGCTCGCCCTGGTTCAGCACAGAGCGCGACCAGCGCTCCATCTTCGCCGCGCCTTCCGGAGAGAAACGGAATTCAGGAATGTAACCGGTGCCTTGTCCGAGCGGCTTGGCATCGGCGAGGTCCGCGCCCTGGATGATCGGCTCGCCCCATTGGGCAATGATCGTCTTGTACTCGGGATCGTTGGGACCGATCGGCGCTCCTTCACCGAGCGTCTTCTTGAAGAATACGACCGGAGATCCGTCGATCACTTTCTCTTCAGCGATCGAGTAGACCTTGTTGCGCCGCGTTGTTGAGATGTTCTTCGCGTGGAACGCTTGCAGACGGGCGGTCGAGCCCATCATGTCACGCGCTTGCGCAATGTCTGTAAAGCCCGGAAGTTCGACGACGATCTGGTCGAGGCCCTTCGCGTTGACGTTCGCCTCGACGACACCCAGTCCCGATTGCGCGCGCCGCGAGAGAGTACGGATGGCGCTGGATCGATCCTGCTCCATCGAACGCCCTTGCTCCTTGCTCTCCGGCGTCTGCGCGATCTTGTAGACCATACGAATGCCGCCCTGCACGTCGATGCCGAAGGCATAGTCCTTGGTCGTGTAGCCCCAGATGGAGAGGCCGGTCAGGACAAAGACGATCAGGATGAAAATGCTGTTACGAGACAAGTTCGAGAGGCCTCCGCAAGGCTTGGCGCCAAGGGCGGATTATACCGACCGGGCCCCTTTCCCAGGTTCAGCCGGCCCTAGTCCTTCGCCCAGAACATCGTGCCAGCAGACTCGCTGATCACCGCTTGCTTGAGGACGTCCACAGCCTTGCGCAGGCCCTCCATCGAGGACATGAGCCCGTCCTCGTGCTCAATGCTCAGCACGTAGTCATAGCCGACCGTCCGAAGGGCGCTGGCGAAGTCCTTCCACCACTCGACGCCGTGGCCATACCCAACCGACCGGAACACCCAAGAGCGCTCGCCGATCCGTCCGTAAGACTTCGTGTCGAGGTTGCCGTTGAGCGCGCAGTTGCGCGGGTCGATGCGCGTGTCCTTGGCGTGGACGTGGTAGAGCGCGCCTTCCCTACCGAGTTCCTTCACCGCCTCGATCGGATCGATCCCCTGCCACCACAGGTGCGAGGGGTCGAAGTTCGCGCCAATGCGGTCGCCGTTCTTGCCAACGCCGTTTCGCAATTGAAGCAGCGTCTCGTTGTTGTAGACCACAAACCCTGGGTGCATCTCGATACAGAAGTTGACCTTGTGCTTAGCAAGAAAAGCCGACTGCTCCTTCCAATAAGGGATCACAGAGTGCTTCCACTGCCAGTTCAGCACGTCGCGGAACTCGTCTGGCCACGCGCACGTCACCCAGTTCGGGTTCTTGGCCTGGGCGTGGTCGCCGGGGCATCCGCTGAAGCCGTTGACGCACGGGACACCGAGCGCGCTGGCCAGTTTCACCGAGTCGACGAAGGCGTCGTGGTGCGCCTTCGCGATCTTCTTGACCGGGTGGAGCGGATTGCCGTGGCACGAAACCGCGCTGAGCATGAGCCCGCGCGAGTGGATCTTCTTCATCAACTTGTCGCGCTCTGCCTTGCTTGCAAGCAGATTCTTCATGTTCAGGTGCGCCGCGCCAGGGTACGCGCCTCCACCGAGTTCGACCGCCTCGATCCCTTCTGCCTTCACGATGTCGAGAGTCTGGTCGAGGGTCTTGTCGCCGAAAAGCGCCGTGAAAATCCCAATCTTCATGTTCCGGCGGGCATTCTATCCGAACTTCTGGGCGGTAAAACGGTCTTGGAAGGTAGATGACATGGTAGCCACGCTCCTCCTCTTGCTCGTCGCCAATCCGCTACAGGACAAGGTTGAGAAGATCCACCTCAAGAACACCTTGGCTGAGACTGTGTACGAGCGCGTCAAAGGGGTCACAATCGAAGGTCTGAAGCGGGTCGCCTACGATCCGACGGACAACTCCTTTATCGCTCAAGGTACACCGCAAGCGCTTGCACGACTCAAAGAGCTTATTGCAGAGATCGATAACGAGCGTAGGACTGAGACAATTGGACTGAGGAACAACGCCGCGTCGTACATGGTGTGGGTGCTCAAAGGCGGCGATAGCGGCACAGATGGGTTCATCCCGAAAGGAGCGGAGACTGCGGTCGACAAGGTCGCGAACGGTGTGATCGTGACGGGAACACCCGACCAGATCAGAGAAATAGAAGGCCTCATTGAGCAATTGGACGTCAAACCGCGTGACGTCAAGATCGACTTCCGTGCAACTCTGCCAAAACTGAACAGGCTGATCGAAAGTGGCGGGATCGTGCAAACAAACGCCACCTGGTCTTACACCGATAAGACCTCCGCGACGTCGATCCGCATTACTCCACGACTGAACAATGACGGCACGGTGGTTCTCGCTTTCGTCGGCGGCGCGCTCGATACTCAGGTCATCAGTGTCCACAAGTTGTCGCCGAAGCAGATCCTCGCAGTCCGCATCTATCCCGGGCATCGCTTCGTTGAAGGCACGAACCAGGTCGAACCCGCAATGGTCATCGAATCAAAGGTCGGAGAGATCGACGCTACTGCCTTCCTTAGCGGACAGATAGAACCGGGCCAAGGTTGGTCGCGACAAGACGGTGGAGCCGCGACCACGATCGCGCCGCAGGCAGAGCTCAGGTTCATTGTCTCGATCGAACTCCCCTGAATTCTGCACAAAACCGCGAAACCCTGCGTTCCTCCCCACCGTTCCACTAGGTGAGGAGGAACTCACCTATGACGAACCTATTGATCGCGGCCGTCGCCCTGGCCGCCCAGTCCAACGGATGGGACATCAAGACCCCCTATGCCGAAAAGGACGTCCTGCGATACGCAGTCACCATCGAGATCGACGCCGCGGGCAACGCCATGCGCGTCGACATGAACGCCAACTACAAGATCACCAAGAAGTCCGACAAGGGCTTTGAAGGCTCCTTCGGCTGGACGGACCTTATGGTCGAGGGCCAGCAGCAAGCCGACGAGAACTTCGATCTCACCCTCAAACCGACCGGTGCCCTGGCGACCGTCACGTCCGATTATGGCGACGGCATGCGCCGCATGCTCTTGCCGTTCTTCTTCACCTACCCGGGCAAGGCCGTTGCCAAGGACGCAGCGTGGACCCATGCAGACGAGCAGGAGATCGATGGCCACAAGGCCAAGATCGACTACAAGGTCGTTGGCGAGGAGAAGGTCAAGGACAAGGACACGATGAAGGTCTCTGTCACTCTCACCGAAATTGGACCCGCCCCGATGAAGGGCACCGGCCACTATTGGATCGGCAAGGACGGGCGAATGGTCAAGTTCGAAATGGACGTCACCGAATGGACCGTGCCGGTCGCCGGTCAGACGTTCAACGCCAAACTCAAGGCCGAGATCGCGGGCTGAAACTTAGTCGGGCTGGACGCGTCGCGTCCAGCCCGATTCAGTTCAAAGCGACTCGAGCGTCGCCTTGATCGCTGCAAAGTTTGGTTGCTCGGGTGGAGTCGGCGTCACTTCGGAGTATCGGATCACCCCTTCCCCATCGATCACAAACGCTGCTCGCTTCGAGCCCTCGCCCATCCCAAGAAAGTCGGGAAGCACGACGTCGTACGCGCGCACCGTCTTCTTCTCATAGTCGCTCAGTAGCGTGACCTTGATGCCTTCCTTCTCTGCCCAAGTCTTTTGTGCGAGCGCGGAGTCGACGCTGATCCCGAACACCTCGGCACCGAGTCCCTTGTAAGCGGACAGGCCGTCCGTCACGCCGCACATCTCGGCAGTGCACGGCGGCGTGAACACGCCAGGAAAGAACAACAACACCACCTTCTTGCCGCGGTAGTCGCTGAGGTTCACGCGGGAGAGGCCGAAATCGTCCTTGGGAAGGCCCTCGGCGTTCGCAGAGACGAGGGAAAAGTCTGGGGCTGGGGTTCCGACAGCGAGTGCCATGTGTGGCCTCATTATGCTCCGGTACTCTCGTCCGATGCAGAACCTCTGGGGCATCGATCTGGGCGGCACCAAGATCGAAGGCGTGGTCGTCGAGGCAGGGCGGCCAGACAAGCCCCTCGCACGACTTCGCGTCCCGACTGAGGGCGGGCACGGATACCAGAGGGTGATCGAAAACATCGCGGACCTGGTCGCACGGCTCGAACACGAGACGGGTTTCAAGCGTCCAGGCGCGATCGGCTTCGGAACTCCTGGTTCGCTCGATCCGCAGACCGGGCTCATGCGCAACTGCAACTCCGTGTGCTTGAACGGGATGCCTCTTGCGAGGGATCTGAGCAATCGACTCCAATCAGAGGCAATTCTCACGAACGACGCCAACTGCTTCGCCCTCGCCGAGGCTACGTTCGGGGTCGCAAAGGACGCGTGCTGTGTGTTCGGCGTCATCCTGGGCACCGGCGTGGGCGGAGGGATCGTGATGGATAGAGAGATCTGGAACGGAGCGAATGGCATCGCTGGCGAATGGGGACACAACCTGGCTGATCCAGACGGCGAGCCCTGCTACTGTGGCCGGACGGGCTGCGTCGAGACCGTGCTCAGCGGGCCCGCGATCGAGAGGTGGCACGAACGGCTATCCGGCGAGAGCGTAAGCCTGCCCGAAATCCTGGCTCGGCATAGGACCGGAGGAAACAGTCCCGCCACCCTGGCCGTCGTAAGGCTGTGTACGGAGTTCGGCAGGTGCCTGGCCGCCGTCGTGAACGTTCTCGACCCGGACTGCATTGTGCTGGGTGGCGGGGTCGGGCAGACCGACGAACTCTACGTTCTCGGAACCGAGGAACTCAGGAAGCACGTATTCCATGAGTCACCGAGGCTCGACGTCAGGCGTCCGACGCTGGGCGACTCGGCCGGCGTCTTTGGCGCCGCGCTCCAGGTTCGGGCACGGACGACCGGTTCCGAATAGGACAAACTAGGTTACAAGACAATGAAAAAGATCGCGCTCCTTCTTCTGGCCGCCTCCCTTTCGGCCGCCTCGTTCGCCGCCGACAAGGAGGTCGAGGAACTCCTGGCGAAGATGCGGAACGCATACAAGAACATCGGCACCGTGACCTTCTCATCGGAGGCCACGATCCTCGCCGACAACGGCGACGTCACGATCAAGATGTCCGGTGGCTTCAAGTCGCCGAACCTCATGTACGTCGATGTGAACGCGGGCGAGGGCAAGGCCCACATCGTCAGCGACGGCACCAAGATCTACGCATCGCCAGAGGGAGCCGACAATGTCTTTGAACTCGCATGGAACGTCGACAACATGGGCCGCGTGCTCTCGGGCGCAAACCTCGAGGTTCTCAACTTTTTCGACTGGAAGCGACAACTCTCCACAGCCAAGGGCGACAACATGGCCGAGAGCAAACTCTCGCTCCGCAAGAACGTCAAGTGGAACAATAAGACCTGGCTCGTTCTCGAGGAGTCCGCGCCGCAGGTCGGCGTGTACGTCGAGTACTACATCGACACCAAAACGAACCTGATCTGGCGCACCGTGCAGATGACGCTCGACAAGGAGTTCGTCCGCGGCGACTTTATCATGAAGTCGATCAGCGTCGGCGCCAAGATCGACGACAAGAAGTTCAAGAAGCCGGTCATTACAGAGTAGCAACTCACGAATCTAGCCGTCACCCTGAGAATGTCAAAGGATGGCGGCTTGGCTCGTGCTCACGGCACTATTGGTTGTCCTTGGAGTCACTGACTCGCATGTACACCTGGCCGCAACCCGGCAGCGTTGCACTTTCAACCAGATCTCTTCTTGCTCGAGCCGGCTTGCTCGTAACAAGCATGGCCTCATTGACGCTTGTCCAATTCACGCCATAGACTTCGGCTTCTGCGACCCTGAGTACGCGCACGCTCGACCTTGACTTTTTACAGTTCACGTAGACTTCTGTTCCCCACCCACCGACGGCACCGCCGCCGCTCTTGACGGTGCTCACGTACATTGTTCCGTCTGGCGAGTCGAAATGCCTTCTCTATGGCGTTCGTAATACGTCCATTGCACGATGTAATCGACGCGTATCCACTGGCCAACAACAACACAAGCAGCGTCTTGCTGGCGATTGAACACTCGTGGCCCATGGGTGGATTCTAACATGGGTGGCTGCAGCCTAGGCTCCTGCCAATCTCTCAAGCCCAATTGAGCGGGTCGGGTGGCCGGGCTGTGTGCGTCATCTTCGATCGACCTCTCCATTTATTGTAACTCCCAGCTCGTGTGCCACGGTTGTCCCGAGGACGCAACCAGAAACAGTCCATTCCCCGATCCCCCGCGTCCTCTGGGCAGCCGTGACGAATCGAGACTTGCAGCAAGCCGGTGCAGAGCCAAGAGATGGTTTCCGATGTGCCTTCGGCACCTGGCTGTTCCTCGTCATCCTGAGCCTGTCGAAGGAAACCAGGCCACACGAGCATGGGGACGGAAAGACTCACACATCCCGGCCACCCGCCCGTCGACCAGTATTCGACCCAGAACACTATTCAATGAAGAATGGCCCAATCGGCTCATGCGTCAAAACGAAGAGCCATGCACTCGATGCGTATGGCGTTATGTATAGATCCGCATCAGTAAGATCTTCGACCACGAGAGAACCTTGATCCAACGATACGGCCGGCAAAGTCGGATCCTCGAAGACAAGGCAAAGACGATCCTTGTCTGAAGCTTCGATTCTCCTTGGAACGAATTCGGAATACTTATCCGGAATCACATCCCACATGAAATGAGAGTACACCTTGTGCCCAGAGACGTCGGATCTAAGGCGCGTCGTGATCACGTTCCTATCACGGCCTGTGATACGACTCAAGAGACTCTCGATCGAAGAGCGCTTCTCCCTTGTTTCCTCTGACGTCAGCATCTCGCCCGTTAAACAATTGGCCACTAAGTAGCGCCCAATCTCTTCAACTGACGAGATGAATACGGGGACACCTTTAGAGCTCATTAAGAACGACGTCCTCCCACTCGGTTTGCTGTCTGCGAAGACCAGCCTTGATCCCATCTGTTCGCTTCTTGATGCCCTTGGTTGCTTCGTCGATAATGTCGTAGAAGTCTTCGACAGGAATGAAGATGTTCACGATTTGCTTAAGGAAATCTTCCACTGCCCCCCACTTCGTCTTCTCTCGCCAGTCTTGCCACTCTGGAGCGCCTGACTCGGCTGCAGCATCCGCATGACTTTCGGGAGTGACATGGATTTCATGGAATTCCTCATTATGAACGTGTGGCGGCCCCCCCTGGTGTCCTGGATGCGTCTCAATCTTTCCCTTTGGATTAATCTGTTTTGCGACCTCAACTGCATCATCCATATTGTCGCTTCCGCCGACGATCCAATACCACACTTCCTTGCCCTTTTTGGTCAAGAACTTGAAGAACCCAACTTTACCGAGACCCGTCGGATCCATGTTGAAAACTGGACTACTGTCCACGTAGACAACCCAGTTTCGCCCGTCCTTTGCAACGTCTCGACTAAGGAACCGTCCGCTTGATGAATCGTAGTACCTCTTGCCAGCAAGAATGAGGCCGTTGGGGTCTTGTTGGTAGCCGAAGTTTCCTGCGTATTGGAACGGGCCGCTCCAACTGCCCGACGACGACACGGAGTTTCCGAAGGCGTCGTAGACCTTGGTCGCAGCGACGGTCTCGTTCTCGGCGCTTTGCGTCGAGGTGTTCTTGAGCCCTGCGTGCGCGAAGGTCGTCGTGGACGACTCCGTGCGGGACACTCCCGGTGTGTAGTCGGCTGTGCCGTCACCGAGCACTGGCGAAGTGACTCCCAGGCCGTTGCGGAAGAACGTTCTGCTCCCGTTCGTGCCAGACGTGGAAGTCCGCGCGCCGAGGCCGTTGTAACCGAAGCCGTCCGAGGTCGTGTTGGGATAGGTTATCGACGTGATCCGCCCCTCGTAGTCGTACGCGATCGACGTTGTGCCGGAGCCGGTCTCTATCGCGGTCGTGCGTCCTGCGGCGTCGTAGGTGTACTCCTTCACCACCGAGGCGCCGATCGAGACGTCGAGCAG
>CAZGXW010000054.1:18618-20458 GCA_964529975.1 uncultured Fimbriimonadaceae bacterium | reverse complement strand
TCCTGTCCCTGCATGGTGGCAGCACAAGAGGGGTGAGTGGGCTGAGTTCGTTGGAGTGCCACGACAGGCTAGCCAGGCACCCTACCTCATGCAGGAATCGAGCCTGCAATTTGGGCCACGTCGACGGCAAGGGGATTGTGCGTCAAGTCTTGATTAAGGGTTTACCGCACAGATCAGATTTCGCTAACTCAACACAGGAATCAGAGTATTGGCCACCAGGCTCGTTCGATGTCAATACGTGTCGAATCTCCAGGCCCTGACCAAATCCTGATAGTCCATTGCTTCTGACTAAACGTCGTCGCCCCGAGGAATGAGTTAGGGTCAGCTGAAACGTAATCCTCTGATCCCTCGATCCAGCCATCATGTTTTGGGAGAATCCGTACGACCCTTTCGACAGTCGAGTCGTAGTTCGCTTCCACGATGATCGACACCGTCCGTCCAGGAAGAATCAATCCTTTGTAGCCAAGTGACGGATACGACACACCCCCATACACCACCATCGCCATTGAAAGTGCGCAGAGCATGAAGGCGAAACTCAGCCAGAAGAACTTGTTCCTTCTCATTTGCCTACACGTCATGGATGGAGAAGCGGGTACAGAGGGCCGTGACCTGCTTCTTCACTTCGGCGATAACTTTTGAGTCTTCGGGTGAACGGAGGACGGTGGCGATGTGGGCCGCGATCTCCTTCATTTCGGGCTCCTTCATTCCGCGCGTCGTGACGGCTGGCGTGCCGAGGCGGACGCCGCTCGTGACGAACGGCTTTTCCGGATCGTTGGGGATGGTGTTCTTGTTGGTCGTGATGTTGGCGTGCTCAAGGGCGGACTGGGCGACCTTGCCGTTGATGCCGAACGGACGGAGGTCGACGAGCATGAGGTGGGAGTCGGTGCCGCCAGAGACGATGCGTAGGCCCGCTTCTGTCAGTGCTGCCGCGAGCGCTTGTGCGTTCTTCTTGACTTGTGCGGCGTAGTCCTTCCAGTCGGGTTGCAAGCAAAGCCCGAACGCGACGGCCTTTGCAGCGATGACGTGCATGAGCGGCCCGCCTTGGAGGCCAGGAAACACCGACATACGGATAGCCTTGTCGTATTCCTCGTTGTCGTAGAGGATGATGCCGCCCCGTGGTCCTCTGAGGGACTTGTGCGTGGTGGATGTCGTTATGTGCGCGGTGCCGACGGGGTTGGAATACACGCCGCCGGCGATGAGGCCTGCGTAGTGCGCCATGTCGCACATGTGGATTGCGCCGACCTCTTCGGCGACGCGGGTGAAGAAGGCGAAGTCGATCTCGCGCGAATAGGCGGAAGCACCAGACACGATGATCTTCGGCTTGGACGCGAGCGCTTTGGCGCGGACGTCGTCGTAGTCGATGGTCTCGTCCGCTTTAAGCCCGTAAGCGACGATGTTGTACATCTGGCCGCTGAACGCGACGGGAGAGCCGTGGGTGAGGTGCCCTCCGTCGCTGAGCGCGAGGCCCATAAGGGTGTCGCCGGGCTTCATGAACGCGTGATAGACGGCCATGTTCGCCTGGGCTCCGCTGTGCGGCTGGACGTTGGCGAACTTGCTGCCGAAGAGCGCGCACACGCGGTCGATAGCGAGTTGCTCGACCTCGTCGACGTGCTCGCACCCGCCGTAGTAGCGCTTGCCCGGATAGCCCTCGGCGTACTTGTCGGTCATGACGCAGGCCATCGCTTCGCGAACCGCAGTCGACGCGATGTTCTCGCTAGCGATGAGTTCGAGGTTGTGCTCTTGGCGAACCTCTTCACGCTGGATGATCGCGAAGACGTCGGGGTCGGTCTCGCTGAGGTGGCGCCGGTGAGTGGACTTGACGGGGTTCGCCGTGGGCATT
>CAZGXW010000054.1:0-18518 GCA_964529975.1 uncultured Fimbriimonadaceae bacterium | reverse complement strand
TCCATCCAGCCGCAGGAGTTGACGCCAGGGGTCTGCACGACGGCGGACATGCACTTGTCGTGTTCGCCAGTCACATCAATTTGGACGTTGAGGGGCATCGAGGACACGATTCGCATTCCTTTGACCTTTCCGCCGACGGCGGAGACTGCTTCCACGATCGCACCGAGGCGGTCAGGGGAGTCCAGTTCAGCCTGGAGGGCCATTGGGTGGGAGTAAGGGACGAGTCGTTTCTCGATCTTGCTGACATAGGCGAGCGTGATGAGCGTGAGGGCGGTGCAAGCGACGGCCACCAGGAGAAATGCTCCTCCCGCACTTACGGCCATCCCGATCGCGGCGACGGCCCACAGACTTGCCGCGCTCGTGAGGCCCTTGATCTCGATACCCATGCGCAGGATGGTGCCCGCGCCGAGGAAGCCGACTCCTGTGACGATCTGTGCGGCGATGCGGCCGGGGTCGCCATTTCCAAAGACCTTGCTGACCTCCGCGAAGAGGACGACGCCGATGACGAGGAGCATATGGGTGCGGATGCCTGCCGGCCTGCCGCTGACTTCCCTCTCAAAGCCGATCGCTCCGCCGAGGACCGCGCCGATGCCGAGTTTGACGACGACGACCCAGAGCGTGCCGAGGGCCTCGGGCTGGAACGCCTGTGAGAATTCGTCGAACATGGGCTGTGGTTAAGACGGGCCGAACCGCAAAACCGCCGCTATACTGGTCTTATGGGCCGGGCGCTCGAGTGTCCGTTATGCCGCAGTGCCGACATCCGGGTGGAGGAGGTCGTGTACCAGCGCGACCTGTGGTCGCGGTTTCCCTCGCTGACGACCGACACGATGCTGGCCTTGTGCTGCAAGAACTGTCGGCACGTGCGCGTGATCCAGCCTGTACCGGAGCGGTTGCACGAGCGGTTGCTGATTCGGAACTAGGGGCGGGCGCGGGCGATATCAGATTTGAGACTTGAAATCGTCGATGGGCAGGCGGAGCGGAATCCTCCTCGACGCTGACGGAGCCGCGCCCTCCAAGCGCCACTCTGCACGGCGCAGCACCCTTCCTGATGTGATCTAGGCGCGGACATCGAGCCGGCGGAACCGTGCGAAGAAGGACCAGACTCGCTCGAAGAACCCGGGCTTGGGCGACGGTTCGTCCTCGACCAGAATTGCAAGGAGTTCGGGGCAGCGGTAGACCATGTCGTATAGGGCGGACTCGATGTGATCGGGGTCGTGGTCGAAGCGTCCCTCCCAATGGCAGCAGAAGCAAATCTCGTTATCGAGCAGGTTCACGGCGCGGCACAGGGGGCAGAGTTTGAACTCTTGGACCGCGAGTCTGCGGGTTACGATGTAGGCGTCGGAGGGGGAGTCCCAGTTTCGGATCATTGCGGCTTGACCACCGTAGATTCTCGGTGGAGCGGGCTCGGCTCTTCAGCCAGCCTGAGTCTGGAATGCCCATATTTGTGAGTACGGCAGAATTGCCGGGGGAATCTTGCGGGGGGCGCGGGCGAGACATGGAAAAACACGGGTAGCGCCATGGACATGATCGGCTTTCTCGGATATGGGATCGCAGCCTTCGCAGTAGCGGTGGTGATGACGATGCTGTACTCGCTTTTCCGGCCCATCAAGAAGAACGATGAGGTCCTTTCCTGGCGCGTGCTGCTGGTGCTGTACGTGATCACGTTGGCGGCGCCCTATGGTTACGTCGAGGCGATGACGGCCATGTATGGCAAGGACCTGAAGGACGTGGTCAAGCAGACGGCGTACGACGCCACGAAAGAGAGCGAACTGCTCTACTTCAAGGTCTTGACGTTCAAGGACAACAAGGCCCGCGTGATCGCGACGAACCGCGAGGCGAGTTTCTGGGGCGGAAAGGAGCGGTCGGTGATGGCGATCAACTTGGAGAAGACCGACGGCAAATGGGAAGCCGTCGAGTTCAACTGGGTGACTTCGGACCAGCGGAACAAGGACTCGATCACGCTCCCGCCCTATTGGTAGGGTCGCTGGCGCGTTGTAAGGGGCCCGAGCGGATAGAATCGAGCGCATGACCCTTCGAGAGGTCGTACATTCGCACATCCCGACCCTGACGCGCAAGAGCACGCTGCGCGACGCCGTCGACAAGATGGACGTTTACCAGTTCCCTGCGCTCGTCGTGGTGGACGAGGACCACGCTCCCATCGCTGTGCTGACCGAAGGCGACGTGTGCCAGGCCGTGCGGCAAAAGGGGAACCTCACGAGCCTTTCTTCGGAGCCCGCGTTCACTTTTGGGACGAGCGATCCGACTTGTGCCGGGCCAGATATGGAAGTGAGCGACGCGCTGCACCTGATGCTCAACTCTGGCCACACCATTCTGCCGGTCGTGGACTCTGGACGCTTGGCGGGCGTCGTGCTGCGCGTGGACCTAATGCAAGCGATGCTGGTCGATTCTGCGACCAAGGTGGGCGAGTGAAGATTCCTGCGTTCTCTCTAGAAGACCAGGATGGCCATGTTTGGACGGATAAGGATCTGCTTGGGACGCGGTTCGTGCTGTTCTGCTATCCGAAAGACCTGACCAGCGGATGAACCGCAGAGGCGTCGGAGTTCAACGACGCCCTTCCCCAGTTTGGGGACGTTCGAGTCTTCGGGATCAGCCCAGACGGCGTAAAGTCGCACAAGAAGTTCGCCCAGACTTTGGGGTTGCACTATCCGTTGCTCGCCGATCCCGAGCGTGCGTTGTTGGAGCCTTTGGGTGTCTGGGTCGAGAAGACCTTGTACGGCAAAAAGTACATGGGCGTGGAGAGGTCGACGTTCCTAGTGGGGCCTGACGGCGAGATCGAGCGAGAGTGGCGGAAGGTGAAGCCTGCCGGGCACGCGCTCGAGGTCCAGGCTGCGCTCTAGGGCTCCGATATACTTGAAGTATGGGAACGCGGCGGACTGCCCCTGGAATCCGGGCGATGAAGGCCAAGGGCGAGCGCATCGTCTGCTTGACGGCGTACGACTTCCCTAGCGGACAGATCGCGGACGAGGCAGGCGTAGACCTCGTGTTGGTGGGCGACTCGCTGGGCAACTCTGTGCTCGGATACGAGAACACCCTGCCCGTGACGATGGAGGAGATTGAGCACCACACTCGTGCTTGTCGTCGCGGCGTGTCTGGCGCGTTGTTCGTCGTTGACTTGCCGTTCGGGTCGTATCAGTCGTCGGTTGCGTTGGCTGTGGAGTCTTCGGTCCGGCTTATGAAGGCAGGCGCCGAGGCAGTGAAACTCGAGGGCGCGTACACCGAGGCGATCGCGGCGATCGTTCGGGCGGGGATTCCCGTGATGGGGCACGTGGGGATGACGCCGCAGTCGGTCAATGCCTTCGGGGGATTCAAGGTGCAGGGTCGCGGCGAGGACTCTACAGTCGTGCGCGAGGCGGCGTGCTGTGTTCAGGAGGCTGGTGCGTTCGCGATCGTTTTGGAGTTGATGCCAGCTTCGCTGGCTTCGGTCATCACGTCGTCGTTAGAAATCCCGACGATCGGTATCGGCGCGGGCGTTGGTTGTGACGGCGAAATCCAAGTGTTCAACGACGTCGTGGGGTTGTCGCCAGAGGTGTACAAGCACTCACGCGACTATGTGGGCGGCCGGGAGTTGTTCGTCGAAGGCTTGAAGCGGTATGCCGCTGACGTCCGATCGCGTGCGTTTCCTGGCGAAGAGAACTCGTTTTGATCGTTCTGCGCACGGTCGAGGAGTTGCGCGCGGACCGCTCCGGGGTTTCAGGCGTCGGGCTAGTGCCGACCATGGGCGCGTTCCATGAAGGACACTTGGCGCTCATGCGGGCGTGTGCTGCTCAATGCTCCCGGACCTACGTGTCGTTGTTCGTCAACCCGACGCAGTTCGGCGAGGGCGAGGATTTTGAGGCTTACCCTCGCGACGAGGCGCGCGACTTCGAATTGGCTTCATCTGCCGGCGTTGATGTGATGTTCGCGCCACCAGTAGCCGAAGTCTATACGGCAGGCGTTCGGACAATACACGCTGGCGCCGAGGCGCGACTTTGGGAGGGCGAGCACAGGCCGGGGCACTTCGACGGTGTGGCGACCGTGGTCGCGCGACTGTTCGAGATCGTCCAGCCGGAAATCGCCTTCTTTGGACTGAAGGACCTGCAGCAGTGTGCGGTGATCCGGTCGATGGTGCGCCGCGAGGGGTTGCCAGTGCGCTTGTCCTTTCTTGAGACAGTTCGTGAGGCGAGCGGTTTGGCGATGTCGTCTCGGAACGCGTACTTTTCTGCCGAGCAGAGATCGCACGTCGCTGTCCTCTTTCGCGTTCTGACGGACTGCGCGCTTTCGTTGCAGGATGGCCGGTCGTTTGAGGCCGCGTTGTTGGCGGCACGCCTGGAACTGGAAGACCAAGGGTTCGACGTGGACTATGTCGCTTGTGTGAATCCGGAGACGATGGAGCCAGCGCACGATCACCGAGAAGGGCTGCGCGTGATCGCGGCGGCGCGGATTTACGGGGTGCGGCTGATCGACAACGTGCCCGTTTAGGGCTTGGTCGGCGGGTACTCTTTGCGGGTCTAGCCGCCTTAGCTCAGGGGTAGAGCAGCTGTTTTGTAAACAGCAGGTCGGGGGTTCGAATCCGCCAGGCGGCTCCAGGAATTCATCAGGTTCAATTTGAACTTGCACTTCCTCCCTCGTTTTTGCCTATCTCGTCCACTCGACAAGACGAAGATTCACAAGATCGTTCACAATAAGCTCGCCGCGAAGGGGCCATCGTGGCAGTGCGCTCGCGAAACCCACCTACCCCAACGAACAGTCGCCATTGTGATCGGCCGAGATCCACCAAGGCGCGCCAACATGAGTCGCTGACCAGCGGCCAACCCGTGCATCCTTTCGAGGCCAAGCCTTATCCTCTCCGAGTCATGTCACGCCCTTCCATCGCCACAATTGCCTTGCCGAGCAGGCGTCTGACTTTCAGGCATATGCCGGCTGCCAACGCGGCCCGCGCGCCCATCCAAATCCACTTGAGAGGCACGCCCCGCGGCAACTGGACACCACCCCCCCCCCCCCCCGCGGGGGGCCCCCCAAACCCCCCGCCACCGCCACGGGCCGCCCAGGGGGGCCCCCGAGGCAAGGAGGTAAGGACAGGAGCCGTGTGTACACAAGGAACCACAGGCGACAGGCCGAGTTTCGCTTTCTTGGGTACCATCGGTCGCAATGCTCGGGCGGATCGGTGCGTTGCTCATGCTGGCCAGCAATCTATTGCTGGTGATGCATGATATTGCCCCGCACCACCATCACGACGGGTTTTCGCACCATCACGAGCAGGGCGCGAACTCAGGCGACCATGAAGAGATAGGCGCGAACGACGACCAGCAACACTCCGTCAGCGCCCACCCTGAGGATCCACTACAGCGTCAGACACGGCACTACCAGCTGCTCGACGTCCAGGCCCTAGAGCCGATGGTCGCGATCACCACAGAGTTCACGCGACCTCATGTTCACACGGGCACCTTCGCTTATGTCGCACACGCGATCCATGGGCCGCCACGGCCATCAGTTCCACGCTCTCCACCGTTCTAACGTGCATTCGACCGCGCCTTAGCGCGCACTTCGACGCACCAGAACGACAGATGGAACTGAACGATGACCAATAGACGCGCCCTCGCTTTGGGCACCCTTACGCTGGCCTGTGCCTTCGCCTCGGCGCAGGAGCAGACGCTCCAACAATTCTTGAGGACAGCGCTCGACGCAAGCCCGGACTACCGAGCGGCGTCGGCAAGGTTCGACGCTGGCCGCTTGACCTACGAGTCGCTCCGTGCCGGGCACAACACCTTCCTCGAAGTTGCTCCGGGACTCGGGTTTACGAACTCGAACGTGCTGATTGGCCAACGGTTGGACCTCTCGGGCGAGCGAGCGGCGCAGGCGAGAGTCGCACACGGCCTGTTCCAAGTCGCCAGGTCAGAGAACGACCTAGTCCGGTCCCACGTGATCGAGGAGGCGCTGGTCGCACTGGCCGAGGTCTGGTGGGCGGAGTCTTTGGTAGCAAGCCGCACGGAGTCCGTCCGCATCACAGAAGCGACGCTCTTAGGCATAACGCGTCGCGTTGAGATCGGCGAGGCTCCGGAAGTGCAGAAGATCCGTGCGGCCATCGAAGTCGACCGGGCGAAGCAAGCGCTTGCAAGTGCCGAGGGACAACTGGGACAGGCGCGGGCCGCGCTCAAGTCTTTGGTAGGAACTCCAAGCGGCGTACGGAGACTCGCTCTGATGTCTGGTGCGCCGTTGCTCGAACAATCCATCGAGGCGGCAATCGCAAACCGTCCGGAGACAAGAACATCACAGGCCAGAATCAACTCAGCCCAGGGCGAAGTTGGGATTGCCCAGTCGCTCGGCCGGCCAGACGTTGTCTTCGGCGTCGCCGCCGACGTGTGGAGCCTCGACCGCGATCCTTTCGACCGCAACGGCCTCGGACTCCAGCTTTCGTTCTCCATGCCGTTGTTCGACCGAGGCGAGGTCCGAAAGTCTGTCGCTGCGGCACGGGCGAGAACGATGGCGGAGCAAGCCGAAGCCGATTCCGTCTTGCGCCGGATCAAGCTCGAGACGGAGCAAGCCGCCATGTCCCTAGCATCCGCTCGCGGCGTCTCTGAGCAATATGAGTCGAGGCTCGTTCCCCAAGCGCGCGACCTTGTCGAGCGCTATTCGGCGGGGCTCGATGCAGGACTCGTCGACTTCCTCGAAGTCCTTGAGGCTCAGCGCACGCTCTCGCAGATCGAGACCGAGGCAGCCGACGCTCGGCGCGCATACGACCTTGCACAGATCGCCTTCCTCGCCGCCATCGGTGGCCTGACCGACCTCCTTGGGACACAAGAATGAAACGAACTGCTTTCCTAATCGCACTCTTGATCGCGCCTCTGGCTCTCTCGCAAGAAGAAGAGCCAGGCCACATGCACGGCGCAGACGGTCGGCACATCGTCGCTCCCCAGCAAGGCGGGGGCCAAGAGGTGTTCATCCTCAGCCACCACGACATGCGGGTCGAAGGATCGGACGGCGCGTCGATCCTCGGGTGCACGGTCGACTCGACCATCCACCGAAAGGGCGACCCCAACGCGGTCATCCATACCGAGCACAACGCGTACGAGCCTGAGAACGAGGTGTACGGATCGCACATGACGTACACCGAGCCTGGCGAATACGTGATCGTGCAAGACGTGAAGTTCCCGGACGGCAAGCAGTCGAAGATTTCGTTCGACGTGTTCGTCCCGGCGATCGCGGGAACTGCCGAAGAGCACGCGCACGGCCCTAACTGGTGGCTGATCGTCGGAGCACCGATTGGCGGGCTGGCGCTGCTTTATGGAGTGTACGCCCTCGGTCGCAAGAGCGTACGGACCGGTGTTGCACCGCTCCTGCTCTTCGTCGCAGGAACAGCCGTGCTCTCGATCCAGGTTGCGTTCGCGCAAGAGGATGAGGAGGGCCACATGCACGGCCCGGACGGCAGGCACATCGTCGCGCCTGGCGCGGGTGGCCAGGCCGCAGGCGGACTGATGCTCAAGGCATATCCGGGTCCGAACATGGACGAGTCAGCGACGAAGACCGTCGACGGGATCAAGTTCGTGCTCTCGATCGAGAACGAAGAGATGCGTCCCGATACTGAGCTCGTCGCCATCAGCGACGAACAAGCAGAGCTCGTCGGCCTGCAGATAGCGGACGTGGTGACGAGCGACGGCACCGGCGGACTCACGACGACAGGGCGCGTCGTCGCGAACCCAGACAGGACCGCCGACGTTAGTGCGTTGACCAGCGGGCGGATCGCAGACGTTCGAGTACTACCAGGTGCATCGGTCGGCGTGGGAACGACGCTCGCGGTCATTGAAAGCCCAGAACTCTCGGACGCACAGATCGCCTACCAGCGTGCAAGCGCGGATCTCGTGAGGGCGAACGGGCTGGTGAAGTCGGCAGAGTCGCAGCTCAGTGCAAGCAAGAACAAAGCGGCTGCAGCGCAAGGAGAACTTGAACGACGTACAAGGCTCGCACAGGCAGGTGCTTACTCATCGCCCGATCTGGAAAACGCCCGCTCGACACTTTCGACGGCCAGACGCGAGCTTGCAAGAGCGAACACCGACGTCGCTACTATGGAGGCACGGCTAGCAAGGCTAGAAGCCGGACTCAAGTCCGGCGTGGTCGCAGCGAAGGAAGTCGAAGCTGCCCGTGCTGAACTGGAAGAAGCGAAGTCGCGCCAGCAGGACGCGAACAACCAGGTCCAAATCGCACAGGCGCGACTGACGCGCGAAGAGCAGATCGCACAGCAAGGGCTTCGCACGTCGAAGGAGATCGTGGAGGCGGAGTCAGATCTTCGCACTGCACAGGCGGATGCACAGCTCGCACAGTCCGAGTTCAACGATGCCAAGGCCAGCGCCGCCCGAGCACAGGCAGAACTCAACATCGCGACGACGCGCATCCGCTCCATGGGCGGAGTGCCGGGGCAGGGCAACCGTCTCACGGTCTCGTCGCCCGTCGCGGGGAAGATCGTCACACGAGAAGCGAACAGAGGCGAGTGGGTCACGCAGGGACAGAGCCTCTTCAAGGTGCTGGACCCGAACACCGTGTGGATCGAGTGCGACGTGTTCGAGCGCGATCTCGCGAACGTCGTCGCCGGCCAGCGAGTGATCGTCTCAGCCGATTCCGCTCCCGACAAGCCGTACGAAGGGCGCATCGAGAGCGTCTCGCCGAGCATTGATCCAGCAACGCGCACTGCGAAGACGCGGCTCGCCGTCGCCAACCCCGACGGCGAACTCAAGGAGAACACGTTCGTCCGCGTGCTAATCGGCACGATGGCGACCGACCAGTTGCTCGTCCCCTTCACCGCCGTTCAAACGCGCATCGGGTCGAACATTGTGTTCGTCGAAGAGAAGCCCGGCACGTACCGCCGTACGATCGTCACCCTCGGCGCACGGCTCGGCGAGAACATCGTCGTTCTGAGCGGTCTCAAAGCGGGACAAAGGGTCGCGACAGTGGGCTCGTACCAACTGCTCGCGATGGGCGAGGGCCAGTAGCGTGCTCAACCGACTCATCGAGCTGAGCCTGCGCAACAGGCTGCTGGTCGTCGTCCTCGCGGCGATGGTGATGGTCGCAGGCGTCGTGACCATTCCAAAGATGGACGTGGACGTCCTGCCGGACCTCAACCGTCCGGTCGTCACGATCATGACCGAGGCGCACGGCCTTGCCCCGGAAGAGACGGAGGCGCTCGTGTCGTTCCCCATCGAGACGATGATGAACGGCGCGACCGGCGTGCAGCGTGTGCGCTCAGCCTCCAGCGCGGGCTTCAGTATCGTGTTCGTCGAGTTCGACTGGGACACGGACATCTTCCGTGCGCGACAGGTCGTCAACGAAAAGCTCCAGCTCGCGCAAGCGCGACTGCCAGAAGGCACTGTGCCGAGCCTCGCGCCGATCAGTTCGATCATGGGCGAGATCATGCTGGTCTCGCTTTCGAGCCCCGACGACAGCGTCGCGCCGATCGACGTGCGCTCGCTCGCGGACTTTGCCGTTCGGCCGCGTCTGCTCGCCGTGCCGGGAGTCTCGCAAGTCGTCGCCATCGGCGGAGGCACGAAGCAGTACCAAGTGCTGACGACACCGGCGCGCCTAAAGGAGTTCGGCGTGACGCTCGAAGAACTGGTCGAGGCGGCGAGGGAGAGCAACGTCAGCGCGGGCGGCGGCTTCTATCTCGGCCCACAGACCGAGTCGGTCGTTCGCATCCTCGGTCGAGCTGAGACGCTCGAAGACATCGCCGATACGGTCATCAAATCGGTGGACGGCGTGCCCGTCACGATCGGCCAGGTCGCAAACGTCGAGTTCGCTCCCGGTCTGCCGCGCGGAGACGCGAGCGTGAACGCCAAGCCCGCTGTCATCCTCAGCATCCAGAAACAGCCCGACGCCAACACGCTCGAACTCACCAGGCAGATCGAAACGGCGCTCGACGAAGTCGAGGCGACGTTGCCCGAAGGCGTCGAGATCAACCGTGTGCTGTTCCGCCAGGAGCACTTCATCAACACGGCTGTCTCGAACGTGGTCAGCGCGCTCGGCGAGGCGGCGATCATCGTGCTGATCGTCATCGTCGCGTTCTTGATGAACGTGCGAGCGACGGCGATCTCGTTCATATCGCTCCCCGTCTCGTTCATCGTCACGATGCTAATGCTCGACCAGTTCGGTATCGCCGTCAACACCATGACGCTTGGAGGGCTAGCCATCGCCATCGGACTCGTCGTCGATGACAGCATCGTGGACGTTGAAAACGTCTTCAGACGACTGCGAGAAAACGCGACCAGTGCAAACAGGCTCAACCCTCTGCGGGTGATCTACAACGCGAGCGCGGAGGTGCGCAACAGCATCGTGTTCGCGACGCTGATCATCGTGCTGGTGTTCGTGCCGCTCCTCACGCTCGAAGGAATGGAAGGGCGCGTGTTCCTACCGCTCGGGCTCGCGTTCATCGTCTCGATGGCCGCGTCCCTCCTCGTATCACTCACGTTGACCCCCGCGCTGTGCGGCATCCTGCTCGCCAAGACGGGCACCAAAGGCCACGCGGGCGATAGCCGACTCGTGGGTTTCCTCAAGCGTCTCAACGGGCCTTCGGTGCGATGGTCCCTGCGCCATCCCTGGGCGGTCGTCATCGCGACGGTCGTCCTCACGGCAGGAGCCGCCGCACTCATCCCGATGATGGGGCGCGAGTTCTTGCCGCCGTTCAACGAGGGATCACTGGCCGTCAGCGCGATCCTCCCGCCGGGCACCAGCCTGCAAGAGTCCAACCGCATCGGCACGATCATCGAGAAGACCGCGCTCACCGTCCCCGAGGTCACTCACATCGGAAGACGAACGGGGCGCGCGGAGCTCGACGAGCACGCCGAAGGCGTCAACTATTCCGAGATAGACATCGGCCTCAAGGATTCAGAGCGAGGCAGAGACGCCGCCATCGAAGAGGTCCGCACGAAACTCGAAGCGATCCCCGGCGTGTTCATCGCGATCGGCCAGCCGATCTCGCACCGCCTCGACCACCTTTCCTCAGGCGTGCGCGCCGCGCTTGCCGTCAAAGTGTTCGGCTCCGACCTCGGCGAACTTCGCAAGCTTTCGCAAGAGGTCCGCAACACGATGGCGCAGGTACCCGGAATCGTGGACCTACAGGTCGAGCCGCAGATCGAGGTCCCGCAGGTCAGCATCCAGATCGACCGCGCTGCCGCCGCGCGCTACGGCGTCACGCCGTACCACCTGGCCGAAAGCCTCGAGGTCGCGCTCGGTGGGCACGTCGTCTCGCAGGTCCTGCAAGGCCAGCGCACGTTCGACATCGCCGTGTGGTTCGAACAAGAGGCACGAAACGACATCGGCGCGATCGAGTCCATGCTCGTAGACACGCCGTCCGGACCGCCGATCCCGCTCGCGCAGATCGCGACCGTTCGGCAGGACACCGGCCCTAACACGATCAACCGCGAGAACGTCTCGCGCCGCATCGTCGTGCAGGCCAATGTTCAAGGCCGGGATCTCGCCAGCGTCGTCGCGGACCTGCAGACCCGCATGGCCCCCATCCAACAAAGTTGGCCCAGCGGCTACTACATCGAGTACGGCGGACAGTTCCAGAGCCAGCAGAGCGCGATGGCTCGCATCATGGCGCTCGGCGTGTTCACCGTCGTCGTGATCCTCGTGGTCCTGCAGGTCGCGCTTCGTTCGTGGCGCATGGCGTTCCAGGTGATGATCAACCTCCCGCTCGCGCTGGTGGGCGGCGTGGTGGCGGTGTACCTGACGGGCGGAGTGCTCTCGGTGGCGTCGCTCGTGGGGTTCATCACGTTGTTCGGCATCGCGACGCGCAACGGCATCATGATGCTCTCGCACTACGCGCACCTGATGCGGCACGAGGGGATGCGCTTCGGCGAGGAGATGATCGTGCGCGGCACGCAGGAGCGGCTCTCGCCGGTGCTGATGACGGCGCTGGCGGCGGCGCTGGGCATGGCGCCGATCGCGCTTTCGAGCGGCGAGCCGGGCAAGGAACTGCTCCAGCCGATCGCGGTGGTGATCCTGGGCGGCCTGATCACGAGCACCCTGCTGAGCCAGGTCGTGACGCCCGTGCTGTTCTGGCTGTTCAGCCGCCGCGAGTGGGAGTCCTACGTCCCCGGCACGCACATGGACGCCGGCGGCCTCGACGACACCGCCCCCGGCGACCACGCCCTGGAGGGGGCGTGACCTGCGATTAGCCCGGCAGTCGACCAGCAATCACCCAATAGATGGGTGTGCCCTTGGAAGTGAACAGCTGGACATGAACGCTGATTAGGGTCTTCCCATGTATGCGAAGGGGTTGTACGCTGACGAAGTGTTCCTGCTGGGCTGTGACTGGTGATTCGGTGCCGCCCACAAATCTCCATATTTCTCGGTCGTCACCGGTGCGTCCAAGTATGATGTCGAGCAAGAAAGGTTCAAAGCCGTCAACGCCGTACTTGCGTACACAATAGCCATGCGCGATCTTTGCAATAAGGCGAGCGTATCGTTGCCAAGACACTTGGAATGTCGTAGGCACGTATTTGAGGTTGGAACCATGGTTGCCTTCTATGGTTCCGTTAATCACATGCAATCGAAATGTCTCGTTATGCGATGCATCCCACCCTGCAACTACAGACGGCGGCAAGAATACAGGCAGCACGGCGTAAATGCCGCGATCAGGAAGTTGCCATCCTTTTGGGTGGCCGGAAACCGTACGCATGAAGTGAAGCGACTCCATGATCATGTCGCGCTCGATCACCTGCCCTGTGATCCGTTGGCAGTCACGGCAACTAGCCTTATGAAGCACGTCACCGCCGCCCAACCCGGCGGGAATGATGTGCTCTTTCGATAACAGGCTTGGATCAGCCGATGTGAAGCCGCAGTAAATGCAGCGATTGATTGTGATCTTCTGCGGCTTGTTGCGCTTACTTTTGCGTTTGCTTACCGCTCAGCTCCTGATAGTGCTTGCGCTCGGCGGACTGGATCTCGGCGAGTTTGTTTCGCTCTTCACTCTGAATCTGCGCTAGTGCCTTGCGCTCGTCGCTAGCCATTTTCGAGAGTTCTTTGACGTCGCTTGGTTGCGAGTTGCCGGTGGACTTCACAGCCTCTAGTTCAGCCTTCTGTTGCCCCAATATCGCTGTAAGTGTATCCTTTTGCGCCTGCTGTGCTTCCTTGCGCTCTTGCGCTTGGACAGCCTTCAACTCGTTCCATGTCAAGTCTCGCGTTCGCTGTTCGCCGGGGTTTTGTGCCCCGATTGTCAGAGCGATCACGAGCAGTCCAAAAACCCACCCTGTGTACTTCATAGTGGCCCGATTATGGCCCTATCCAATAGGAAAAGGCCACGATCGGAACCAGGGCAAGGGGAGAGCAAATCCCTGGGCGGTCGCGGCCAGCGCTAAGTCAGGCGCGCGATAGCCGCGCGGATCGCTTCGACGGACGGGACCCCGCCCGGATACAGCCGTCAGTTGGGCGGGGCCGCAAGGTCCGTGCGCGGCACAAGACCGAAAAGGTCCGCGCCGTCCACCCACAACGTCGGTGTGTCGTAGCCGCGCCGACCGTCGTCCAAGGACAACTGGGTGATATCGACGGCGACAAACCCGTCGGCCCCCAGCACCTCGACGACGCGCGGATACATCGCCTCCGACGCCTCACAATCCGGCTTGGTCAAGAATTCGATTCGCATCGGCCTCTGAAAGGCAGGCTTGTCACGAACAGTTCCAGCGGCCTACTTCTTGACTGCAGCCTCGACAACGGCGGCAAGTTCCTTCTTGTCCGGAACGCCGGTCCACTGCGCGACGACTTGGCCGTTCTTCACGAGGAACAACATCGGGATCGCCTTCACCCGCCACGCCGCCCAAACCTGCTTGGTGTCGTGCAGCACTGGTCCGACGAACTTCTCCTTCGCCAAGAACTTGTCTAGGTCCGCTCTCTTCTCGTCTATGCTCACCGAGAGCACGACGAGCGACTTGTGCTTTGCCGCCTGATCGGCGACCATGGGCTTGACCTGCTTGCACGGCGCACACCACGTCGCCCAAAAGTCGATCAAAACGACCTTGTCCCTGAACGCCTCCGCGTTCCACACCTTTCCGGACAAATCTGGCAGATCGAACTTCGCCATCGGACGCGGCAATGGCAGAGGAATGAAGGATTCAGGGTCCTTCTTGAACTCGGCGATCTCCTTCGTGTTGCAGAAGTAGTACGCCTTGCCTTTGTACATCACGCCACCGGCGGGTTTCTCCTCTTCGTGCCCGGCGCCGCTCATCGAACAGACGACGCACTCGGCTGCCTTCGGCAACTGCGCCTTCGGAATGTCCGTCGGTTTGTCTTGCACCAAGGAACCAGCGACGAGAGTCAACATGCAAACGAGTGTGTTCATAGTTCTAGAATCCCCAGCCGATCGTCACCGCCGGCCGTTCCAGCCAGATCCATCCGGCCTGTAAAAAATAGTCCTGCTGCGAGTAGGTCATCAACAAGTGCGACTTGCGCCCGTCGTTCATCGCAGTCGCCGACCATTGCGGCGAGAGCTGCGCGTTCACTCCGAACGGGAACACAAAGCCCTTCTCGAAACCCGAGTAGGTCACCGAGACGTACGGCGCGAGCAGAGTGCCCGGAATCGCCTTGCCAAAGTTCACGCTCACCAACTGGTAGCCCTCCGGCGTGCCGATCCGGTCCGACGACGTGTTGAAGAACACGACCGGACTTGACGGAGTCTCGCCCTGGACCGTCCACGTGGCGCGCAAGCCGAGCTCTTGCACCGCAAAGTTGTACTCCAGCCCCGGCTGGAAGTTCGGCGTGACGTTGTAGTCGAGCGTGAAGCGGTGGCGCGGACGCTCCTCTTCGGTGTCCGCATAGCGATACGCCATCACGAACTTTTCGTTCAAGCTCCCCGCACCGAGGAGCTGGCCTTCGCCCGGTCATCCCGTTCAAGTGGGCACGCTCGTTTGGCCCTGCCCGAGGACGGGAAGGGCGGCGAGCAGCACCAGGATGTTTAGACGCCGCATGCGCACCCGCACGTGCATGTCGAGCCGGTGCACGCGCCCGAAGCGCAGCACGGGCAGTCGCAGCCGCAGATGTTGTTGTTGTTCATCGTTTTGTCTCCGTAAGTTCTTTTTCGAGTTGTCCCGATCCCAGCACACAACAACCGTCCACCCTCATCCCCAGCCTCGCCTCCATGCGCTCGACGTCGCGCGCTGACCGCGCGTCTGCGAGCGGGTACCGCTCGTACAGCGCCTCGACGGACTCCCGCGCGGCCGGCTCGATTCCATAGATGACCCACTGGGCGCGCTTCTCCGTCGTGACCACGCCCGAATTCCGCAGGACCTGAAGGTGGGTGGAGAGGTTGGACTGGCCCAGTTCCAGCGCGTCCACCAGCTCGCACACGCAAAGGTCCGTCCGCCTCAAAAGGTTGAGGATGCGAACCCGAGTGGGATCTGAGAGCGCCTTTCCGAAGCTGACCAGGTCGTTCATGTCGGTATATCAGGATACGCCGATATACTACCACATAGTTCCCTGCCCAGACGCAAAAGGCCGCAATCAGCACAAGGGCATGGAGGGAGCAGATCCCTGGTCGCTAGAGGCCAGGGCTAAGTCAGGCGCGCGATAGCCGCGCGGATCGCTTCGACGGACGGGACCCCGCCCGGATACAGCCGTCAGTTGGGCGGGGCCGCAAGGTCCGTGCGCGGCACAAGACCGAAAAGGTCCGCGCCGTCCACGAGCAGGGTCGGCGTGTCGTATCCCCGGCGGACGTCGCCCGATGGCAAGCGCGTCAGGTCTACGACTTCGAACCCCTCAGCCCCCACGGCCTCGACGACGCGGGGATGCATGGCCACGGAGGGCTCGCACTGCGGCTTGGTCAGGTATTCGATCCTCATTCTCTGCCCTAAAGGCGGAATGGGCCGCGAGAGGTTCCAGGGCCAGGGCCGAGCGCCACGCTCCCCCCACCCCCGCCACACCCGGCGAGGAGGAGCGGAGCCAGGACCACCACGCGCTTCATTGATGGGGTTATTCCGTTTGGACGGGCTTGCCCCTCGTCGGAGCCCGCTAGGTTCAAATTCATGTGGACATAGGTCTGTCAATTTACGCAAAACCTCGGGTACCCTCGCCCAAATGAAGGCGATCGCAACACGTCGCAACGGATCGCAACAGTCAACCAAGAGGAGGAACCAGCGACCTGTGAACAACTTACGACGGAAGGCGCGGAAAACGGACGGCGGCCAGGCCGTCCTGCCCGTCTTTGAGAGTGTGGTTGCCGCCCGCCAAGCCAGTCCGCCGCCAGCGAAACTCGGCTCGTTTTGGGGACGCAAAACGCGTCTCAAATACGCAGATTTGTTCTGCGGCATTGGCGGGTTTCATTCCGCTGCCGATGCGCTCGGGATGGAGTGCGTGTTCGCTTGTGACATTGACGAGGAGTGCCGCAGGGCATACAAGGCGAACTACGGCATCGAGCCGAAAGGCGACATCACCGCCGTCAAGGGCCACGACATTCCAGAGATTGACGTCCTCTTCGCTGGGTTCCCCTGCCAACCGTTTTCAATCATCGGACAGCGGGCAGGATTCGCCGACGCTCGTGGAACGTTGTTCTTTGAGATCGCTCGCATCATCAAGGAGAAGAAGCCGAAGGCCTTTGTACTCGAGAACGTGAAGCAACTGACCACCCACAACAAGAAGAAAACGCTGGAGCGGATCATCGAGATATTGGAGGGGCTCGGGTACCGGGTCGACGCCAAAGTCCTCAATGCGCTCAACTATGGTCTGCCCCAAAAGCGCGAGCGCGTGCTGATCGTAGGGTTTTTGCAAGGCGCGAAGTTCCACTGGCCGAGTCCGGTTCCGCATCGCCTATCGCTCGCGGACCTCCTAGAGAAACAGCCAGACGAAAAGCACTTCGTGAGCGACCGCATCCGCAAGGCGCGATCGAAGGCGCACAAGGCCAAGGTGCGTCCCGCTATCTGGCATGAAAACAAGGCAGGCAATGTTTCGAGCCATCCGTTCTCTTGTGCTCTGCGAGCCGGGGCGTCCTACAACTACCTGCTCGTCGATGGGGAACGACGTCTGACACCGCGAGAAATGCTCCGGCTGCAAGGATTCCCCGATTCCTTCAAGATCGTCTGTACTGACGGTCAGACGCGGCGACAGGCGGGCAACGCTGTGCCCGTACCAATGGTGCAGGCCGTCATTACCAGAGTTCTTCATGCAGAAGCAGATAAGACTGAGAGGTAACGCGCCTCGTCGCAGTGGTCCATATCCGCTCGGCGAGATTCCTCATACCGTAGTAGTCGAAATTGCG
Source organism: uncultured Fimbriimonadaceae bacterium (assembly GCA_964529975.1). Taxonomy (GTDB): domain Bacteria; phylum Armatimonadota; class Fimbriimonadia; order Fimbriimonadales; family Fimbriimonadaceae; genus JADFMN01. Next base: position 1,291 of record CAZGXW010000054.1, on the reverse strand, counting down.
AAGACCATCGTGCACCGACTAGCGGTCGGTCAGGGCAACATCACGGGCGACGACTTCGCCGGCATGTTCGCCGATGCAATCAGTGGTGAACATCGCGCGAGCCCCTTGGGCATTGCTGATATCGAATGGAACGGTTGTGCCTGGTCAGCGAAGACCGTTCAACACGGAACACCCTTCGCGGCGCAGTGCGTCCGATTGATCGCTGGACGTAACTCCCCTGCCTATGCCGCTGGCATTACAGATCCTTACGCGGACATCCAGCAGACCGGACAAGTGGTTCTGGACGTATGGAATGCGCGGGTCAACGAGTCTCTGAAGAACCATGACGATCTACGGATCATTGCCTTGATCCGGAACATGAGCACTCTAGAGTTCTCCCTCTTTGAAAAGGAGGCTCAGAGGTTCGTTCCGTCCGAATTCCACTGGGAGCGAAACGCGCGCGGCAACCTCCAGGGCTATGACGGTGACGGACGTCATCGCTTCACGTGGCAACCGCATGGCGGACAGTTCACCATCATGCAACAGGTTCCGCAATCCGCTTTCCGGTTCAGCATTCGACAGCGACCTATCATCGTCGAGAAGCATCACGTGATGGAACTTGTCCAATGGGCAGAAGACTGGGTTGTCGTTTACCAGCCCCCTGAATAGAAAGGCCGCAACCAAAACCAGGGCAAGGGGAGAGCAAATCCCTGGGCGGTCGCGGCCAGGGTGTTAGGTTAGCACGGACGGGTCTAGGCTCGCTACGGGCGGGCGGAAAGGGTGGCAGGCCGGGCCTCTATGGGCCAGGCGAAGGCCAAAGAGGCGTCTGCAGGGCTCGAAGTCGGGCATCGGGAGCCGGAAGGCGGCCATAGGCGGTCGCCAGGGGGCGTCGGGGGTCGGGGAGTCGCCATAGCCCGTCGCCTAGTCGCCATAGCACGTCGGGCGGTGGAAAAAGGGTCGCGGATGGCGGGCATAGCACGTCGCCGGGTGGCCATAGCACCACGAAAGGTGGCCATAGACAAGCCCAAAGCGGGCATCACAAAACGCGGGCCCGACATCGCTGATCACCAGCACTTCAAGAAGTACGAAGTGCGCGCGGGCTTCGGCGACAGATACCGAGGACAAGCAGGTGATCGCCTCGAACGATCCGGGGATTCTGGAGTTCACCACGGACCAGGGGCTGGTGGCCTCGGGTTTGCAGACGTTCTACAAGGTCTACGTTATCACGCAGTCCGGGAACGAGAAGGGCTCCAAGTCGGCGAAGGTCGTGCGAACTTAGCGGTCATTCGGGGGCGGGTATCCGCCCGCTCCC
>CAZGXW010000053.1:0-20801 GCA_964529975.1 uncultured Fimbriimonadaceae bacterium | reverse complement strand
GGGATCTCGATGATCACGTTGACCTCCTGCGGCGCGTTCTTCCCGATCGGCACGTCCTTGAGCGACATCGGGCTGGAGGGTACCGGAGCGCGTAGTGCGGCTTAGGTCGAACTCAGGTGCCAGAATGACGGCATGAGAAAGGGTCCTATGCCCTTTGTTGGCGTCTTTGTGCTCTCCTCGATCGCTTTGGTCGGATGCCAGAGACAAGGCATGAAGCAGGTGCCTGCCGTACCGAAAAGCACGATCCTCGCTTCATTGCCTGCTCCTTGGAACGAGTACAGGGAGCGACCACGTGACGAACAGAACGGATACGTTCAGTTCCGAACGCTCTTGACGAAGGACCAAGGAGCGGTTCCAAGTATTCCAGACGGGGCCGAGGAGTTCACAGATCAGCAAGTGGACTCTCTCGTCAATGAGTACAAGCCCTGGATCAAGGCATTAGAGGCGTCCCTCGCGAAAGACTATTGGGTCGCGCCCTTGCCGCGGGACGGTGTAGCCACCCTGTTCCCGGAGCTTGCCCTGTTCAAGTCGATCCAGAAAGGGATCCTGTTTACAGCAAGGGAAGCCCTAGAGCGAGGTGACCGAGAACGAGCGACTCACTATCTGCTGTTAGGCGACTGGTATGGAGACGCCCAGTCCAACGCGGGCGGGTCGATCATCCACCTGCTCGTTGGTCTTTCTCTCGATTCAATGAGTTTCAAGTCGATTGTAGAAGCGTTGTCGAACCATGATATGACAGAAGGGGATCTGAAGCAGTTGCTTTCAGCAAGCGGTAGGCCGGCATGTGCTGAGGTTCTCAGGATCGCCGCTCTCGACGAAGTTCAAGGGACGATTGCATACGAGGTCGCACAGTTGAGGTTTCCAGAGGCCATCACTTCCCAATTCTTTGGGGCGGATACAGATGATGAAGCAATCGTCAAGTGGGAAAGAGCCATGCAGAAGATCTTCAGCGGACACCTAGACCCATTCGACAAGGTTGCAACGGCACGCATGATAGTTGATTGGTGGAACCTCCTTATCGCTGCGGCTGGAGAGCCCTATCAAGCGGGACTTGACATTGACAAGAAAGTACGAGATTCAATCGCACCTTGGAAGACTAGGGGCACGTTTGAGATGGTCGAACTTGGGGCACTTACAGAAGTGGAGGTTGAACGCATGGCTGCGTCGTTCCGCGAAACGCCAAACCTCTATGGAAAGTTGTTTGCTGGCATGATCGTTTCCGACCTAAATCCGCTGTATACGGTCTTGTTCAAGCACCAGGCGCGCGGACAACTCCTGAGAGCGGCGATCGGAGTGAGGATCTACGAGGTGCGAACAGGCAGGCTTCCCTTGAGCCTGCACGTTGTAGTCGAATCTAGAATCCTTAAGGAATTGCCATTAGACCCTTTCACTGGACAGGGGATTCGATATGACCCAGCCCAGCGCAGCGTGTGGTCGGCAGGCGTTGACGGGAAGGATGATGGGGGAGAATCGGAAGAAGGGAAAGACTCTCCCGATCACGTCGTGAAGTTTTGATCCCCTTTCCCAATGTGGGAAAGGGGATTATGGTTTACACGCCGGCGGGCGTCTTGCCAGGTTGCTTGGTGACCCGAAGATAGGGCTTCTTCTCGTCCCAGCCTTCTGGGAACATTGCCTTGGCGTCTTCGTTCTTGACCGAGGGCAGAATGATCACGTCGTCGCCCTGTTTCCAGTCGACCGGTGTCGCGACCTTGTACTTGTCGGTGAGTTGCAGAGAATCGATGACCCGAAGGATCTCAGCAAAGTTTCGGCCTGTCGGCGCCGGGTAGGTCAGCGTGAGGCGCACTTTCTTGTTCGGGTCGATGACGAACACCGACCGGACCGTGAAGGTGTCCTCGGCCGCCGGGTGCAGCATGCCGTAAAGGTTGGCCACCGACCGGTCGGCGTCGCCAAGCAGCGGGAAGTTTAGGGCCACGCCCTGCGTGTCCTCGATGTCCTGAAGCCAGCGTTTGTGGTCGTCGACCGAGTCGCAGGAAAGTCCGATCACGCGCACGCCGCGCTTCTCGAACTCCGGCTTGAGTTTGCTGACTTGGCCGAGTTCTGTCGTGCAGACTGGCGTGAAGTCCTTGGGATGGGAGAAGAGGACTGCCCAAGAGCCCTCGATGTAGTCATGGAACTTCACGGGCCCCTGGGTGGAGTCCTGGGTGAAGTCCGGCGCGATGTCGCCGAGTTGGATGGACATGTTTACTCCTGCTGCGATTGTGGGTGCAGGGAGCCTTCGGCCCATAGGTCCGATGTCGAGGTCACATCGGCAGAGAGTTTGGTGACGGTCCTGCGGAGCACGGCTGCAGTCAAGGAACGGTTCTCCATCGCAAAACCGAGCATGAGGTTGCCGCGGTCCGTGATGTAGAACATCGTCGGTTGGATCTTGAAGTTGCGCTTGACGAACCCGGCCATCTTGGGGGAAGAGTCCTCAGGCGCCTTCCCGAGGAACACCGTGAGCCAGACGTAGTTCTTGCTCGGGCTGATCTCTGCGGCGATCGGCACGTCGAACCCCTCCGTTTTGACGGTGAACTCGTACTTCTCCTTGCCGACCTCTTCATTGAGGGTCTTGACCTCGTAGCCGAGGCCGGTAATCATCTCCTTGAGTTTCGGAGCGTCGATTTGAGCTCCTTCTTGCGGGGCAAAGGTCGGGATCGCGGTCAAGGCAAGGGTCGCGATTGCTGCAATAGTGGCTCGGTTCTGGGTCATGGCAGGTCCTCGTTTTGGAAGACTCGGAGCGAAAGAAGTTTCAACGCCCTAGGCCATTCTGGCCCGAACACGCTAGTTCAAGCAAGTTCGGCGCTCAGGCCCCACAAGTGCGCCGCTGTCGCGCGGACTCCGACAAGGCTGCCCGTCAGGTTCTCGTTGCCGGAGAAGTGGACCATCCGGAAGCACCGAGTGTAGCCCTGCAGTTTCGTTGAATCCTTGGGAGACCTGCCCTCGACGAGGACCTCGAACTCCCTCCCGACCTGCCGCTCGTTGTTCTCGACGGTGATCCTGTTTTGGACCTCGATGAGTTTCGCGAGGCGGTCAGCGCTCGCCTGGGCGGGGACTTGGGGCATCTCAGCCGCTGGCGTCCCTGGGCGAGGGGAGTACCTAAACATATACGCGCCGTCGAACCTCGTCTCCTCCATCACGGCGAGCGTGCCTTGGAACTCCGCATCGGTCTCTTCCGGAAAGCCCACGATGACGTCGGTCGTAAGGCCGATGTTCGGCACTGCGCTGCGGAGGTCGGTCACGATCTGTCCAAACGACTCGACAGAATAGAGTCGCTTCATGCGCTTGAGCAGGCCGTCGTCGCCTGCCTGCAACGGCATGTGACAGTGCTCCATGACTTGCGGCACGTCACGAATCGTCTCGATGAGGTCTGCCTTGAAGTCGCGCGGATAGGGAGACGTGTATCGGATGCGCTCGATCCCAGGGATCCCGCTAAGGAGGCGCAGAAGCTGGGAGAAGGGCACTCGTCCCTCGGCGAGGTTCTTGCCGTACGAGTTCACGGTCTGGCCAAGGAGGGTGACTTCTTTGGTCCCGAGTTCGGCCAGACGACGGACCTCTTGCACGATGTGCTCGGTCGGTCGAGAGCGCTCCCGTCCACGTGTCGAAGGAACGATGCAGAACGTGCAGAACTTGTCGCACCCGTACTGGATTGGCACGAACGCCTTAAGTTTGCCCTTGCGTTCCAGGTTGCGCTGGGGAACGTCTGTGACGACTGCGCCCGTGCGAGGCGGGAGTTCCAAGCGCTTTTGGAACCGCTTGGTCTGCAGAATCTCCTCGACAATCGCAGGAATGCGGCTGACCTGGGCCGTACCGATAACGAAGTCGACGTGCGGATTGCGCCGCTTGATCTCGTCCGCACGGATTTGGGCCATGCAGCCGGCTACGCCGATGACCATCTCCGGCCTCGCATCCTTCATCGCCCGAAGCTCGCCAAGGAGCGAAAACGCCTTGTCCTCAGGCTTCTTGCGCACGCTGCAGGTGTTCAGTAGGACGATGTGGGCCTCGGCAGGGTGGGACGCAGGCGCAAATCCAAGATCCTGGAGGTACAGCGCCATCTGCTCGCTGTCCTCCTCGTTCATTTGACAGCCCCAGGTCTGAACGAAGTACGTGCCACGCTGGGTTTTATCGCCCTTGGCGCGCGATCTGGAACTCGGCGAGAGGAGAGTGACGTTGGACATGGAGAGCCCTGTTCAACGGGCTTGAATTGTACCAGGAGGTCGTCCGTTCGTCCGGCTCAATGGAACCTGCGGACGTATAATCACGCCGTGGCTGTTTGGAGCAACAGGGTTCTCATTGTCTTGGGGGCGATCGGGATTTTTATCACCGGCGTCCTGTCCTACACGACGCTTCGCAGCCTCGATATCCCCTGTGGCGGGAACCTCGGCTGTACGATCGTCCTCAACTCGCCATACGCCAAGTTTCCGATTGGCACCGGGATCTCGGTCTCCTATCTGGGGCTGCTAGGCTACATTCTTCTGTTCGCGCTCGCCGTCGTCCGCTCGTCGCTGACCGGGGTCACACATCGGCGGCTTGCGATCGCAGGCTTCGTGTTCTCGGCGATCGGACTTGTGTTCAGCCTATACCTGACCTTTGCGTCGATCTCTATCGTTCAGCAAAAGTGCATCTGGTGTCTCAGTTCGCTGGCGGTGATCGTTCTGACGACGATCGCGCACGGGGCGCTCTTGCAGGACGATACGCCTCAAAAGGCCGATGGACAACCGGGATGGATGATCGCGGGTGCGGCGTTCGCGCTTTCGATGGGAGCCTTGGCTATCCGAGTCCAAGACCTAAAGGAAGCGATCGACATCGATGTGGACTGGGTCGTGGACGCGGCCAAGTACCCGCTGTCAGAAGTCTTGCCGATCGAGGCGAAGACCTTTGGCGGAAAGGACGCGAAAGTCACGTTGATCGAGTTTGCCGACGTCAACTGTCCGTCTTGCCGCACGACCTATCCTGACGTCAAGAAGGAGATCGCGCAATACGGAGACCGGATCAGGTTCGCGTACAGGCACCTGCCTTTGATGGACAAGCCCGGACACGAGACCTCGCTCGACGCGGCGGCCATCTCGGAGTTCGCGGCGGATAAGGGCGTCTTCTTCAAGTTCATCGACAACCTCATGTTGCCGACGAACACCGAGAGGATCAAGACTATCGACGGCGTGTTCGCGGTCGCTGCAGAGTCGGGCTTGGACAGGATGGAGATCAGCGAAATGCTGAATGCCACCGAGGGTGATCTCAAGGAGCGCGCCGATGCCCTGTACAACCGCATCCAAGAGGACATCGACCTGGCTACGAAACTCTCGGTCTCGGAGACCCCGACCTTGATCCTGTACGCCGAGGGGCAAAAGCCGAAGGCGATCCGTCCTTCTCGGCTTAAGTCGGAGTTGGAAAGCTCGCCGTACAAGGAGCTTTTGGCGGGCGATTGAAGACGGTCTGCGTCGCGATGAGCGGCGGCGTGGACAGTAGCGTCGTCGCAGGCCTCCTCAAGCGGGACGGCTACGACGTCGTCGGCGTGACGATGCAAATCTGGCAGGAGAGCCAGCGCGATCCTCGCCATGCAGGGTGCTGTTCGCTTGGTGCCGTCGAGGACGCAAGGCGAGTGGCAGCAAGGCTCGACATCCCACACTACGTCGTCAACTTCAAAGACCAGTTCCGCAAGGCGGTGATCGACGAGTTCATCGAGGAGTACTCTGCCGGACGGACCCCAAACCCTTGCGTGACCTGTAACCGCGAAGTCAAGTTCCTCGAGCTTTCTGAGAAGGCCCGTGAACTTGGATGCGACTTCCTTGCGACGGGCCACTATGCCCGAATCGAGAAGTCGGGAGGGAAGTACGTTTTAAAGCGAGCCAGGAGCGGGAAGGACCAATCCTACGCGCTCTACTCGCTTTCACAAGACCAGTTGTCGCGCACGTTGTTCCCCTTGGGCGATCTCAAGGACAAGGACGAGACGCGCCATCTAGCAGCGGAGTTCGGCCTTCCCGTAGCGCTCAAGCCTGACAGCCAAGAGATCTGTTTCGTGAGCGACGCCGGCGGATACAGGGAGTTCCTCCGCAAGAACCGGCCTCAGATGTTTGAGCCAGGAGACCTGGTTGATACCGAGGGCAACCCCGTGGGTCGACACGAAGGGGTCGCGGGATTCACCGTCGGTCAGCGTCGGGGTCTTGGAGTCGCAGCGGGCAGGCCTTTGTACGTCGTCTCGATCCATCCCAGAGAGAACAAGGTGGTCGTCGGTGACAAGGAGGAGCTCCTTCAGGCCGAGGTCTGGATCGATGACGTGATTTGGAGCGCGGCTTCTCCTGACGAGGTCCCGGTCCGAGTCCAGGCCAAGGTCCGGTACAACATGGAGCCTAGGCCCGCGACGCTCTATGAGGATCGAATCGTGTTCGATGAGCCCGTGCACGCCGTCACGCCCGGACAGATCGCCGTCGCTTATGATGGCGATACCGTGATGGCGGGCGGTACCATCGTTTAGCGCATGGACCAGGTCGCCGGTCTCGTTTGGACGTTGGTCGCCGTTATCGCGGTGTTGCTCTTCGCTGTGCTCGCTGCGGTGTACAAACTCTGGTCTGTCAGCAAGGAACTCGCCAAGTTGAACAAGACCCTGGAGCGGCTGGAGGGGAGAGTGGCCGAACAGGAGCGCCAACTGGCCGAAGTCAGAGCGGCCCTGGACACGCGAGGCGGCGGGGACGCCTTTGGTCCGTTCATCGAGGCCTTCAAAGCCATCAAGTCCAAGGGTTGGTCCGGGGCCCTGACTTTGTTGGGGACGCACCTTTTTCGGTCATACTTAGGGAAGCGGCGGCAAAGGTCGCTGCCCAAGACAGGGGCTGTTGAGGAATAGAAATGAGTCAATCTGACGACAAGAACGCTTTGATGTACCTGTTGGCCGGTTTCGGGCTTGGTGCCGTGATCGGCGCGATCGCTGGGCTCCTTTTTGCCCCAAAGGCGGGCGCCGAGACGCGAGAGGAACTCGCCGCCAAACTGAAGGATCTCAAGCACAAGACCGAGGACTGGTACGCCGAGCAGAAGGCCAAGCGCACTGTCCGCACCGGTGGCGGAGACGGGGCCTAGCAGCCCGCATTCGCCATGGCCAGCTGGCGAATCGTCCTTTGGGTGGGGCTGGTCGTTGTCACCCTTTGGTTCCTCTACTCGGTTCGCGGCATTCTCTTGCCGTTCGTGCTCGCTTGGCTGATCGCGGTCATCCTCGAGCCGCTCGTAAGGAAGCTTCGCCTTCGCGGGATGTCGCGAGGGCTGGCCGTCACGACGATTACGGTCGTCTTCTTCGCAGTCGCGACTGTCTTCCTTGTGCTCGCCATACCTCGTGTGAACGCCCAGATACTCGATCTTCAGGGCTCGATCCAGTCATTGACGGCGAAGTTGGCCGCTGAAAACGCCAACGACAACTTCTTCGTCCGCTGGAACCCCTCGGTCAAGGCTCAGGCGCCCGGCACGATGGGCTGGATCGACAGGGCTTTTGAGGACTCCTCGGACACGCTGAAGAGGTTTGGCCTACCGACAAACCGCCGGGAGTTCATCGACCAGTACGTCGAGCCAAGGCGGAACGAGATCACGGCGATAGTCCAGAACTTCTTCAACGGTTTCCTTGGAATCCTAGGGGGTGCGGCGTCGAAACTGTTCCTGTTGCTGTTCACGCCCCTGTTCGTGTTTATGATCTTGTTGGACCTTGAGCAGTTTCGGGCGCGATGGACTTCCTGGGTGCCGCCGTCCCTTCGTGCGGAGACTGTGTCGATCGTGACGGACATTGGAGACGTCTTCAAGAAGTATCTGCGAGGAGTACTGACGGTTATCGTGATGTACACGATCGTCATGTCACTTGTGTTCTGGCTACTGGGCATGCCGTATTCGATCCTCCTCGCCCTGATCGCAGGAGCGCTTTACCTTGTGCCTCTTCTTGGCCCGATGATGAGCGCTATCACGATATTCGTCGTGACTGGGTTTAGCGGAGTGACAGGAAACTGGTTCATAACCACACAGTCCTCGTGGGCCTTTGCGCTTGTCTTGGCCGTTTCGTTTATCATCGTGTCCACCGTGTTCGACCAACTTGTGTATCCGAGGATGGTCGGAAAGGCGGTCGACTTGCACCCGCTGGTGTCCATGTTCGTCGTGTTTAGCGGGGGTGCGATCTTCGGTCTGCCTGGGATGCTGATCGCGTTCCCCTTGGCCGGCTCGATCAAGGTGATCCTGGGTCGATTGATGCGAATGACGACGAAGCCGATGGCAGAGGGGCTGGCCCTCCCTGCCGTTCCGCTCAGACACCGCTAGCCCAATTGGCCTCATCGCCGTAACGCGGGGACGTCTCGCGCCACAATAGAGGTAATGACCGCGCTCGCGTTAGGCCTCGTGCTTGCCCCTATGCAGTACTCGTTCGAGCCTGGGTCGAAGCACTTGTACGACTCCAAGATCACCTTCGAAGGGTTTATTCCGATCCTGGGAGGGAACGAGGGCACGGTCGTTGTCAGCCTAGGAGTGACCGTTGAAGGGATGAAGGCGAAGAAGGCTGGCCAGGTCTCCGCCGCAAACGAGATCGTTTCGTTCAGCGTGACCTTCAATGATGCGCCATTGCCGCTCGACGTCACCTCGGTCCAAGCCTACTTCCCGCTGACAACGATAAGTCTCGCGCCCAACGGAAAGATTATAGAGACCGACGCGCCGAACATCCAACTCCCTGTGCGATTGCCTGGCCTAGACGTCAAGCGGTTTCCAGACATCACGTATGTCCCGATCCAGTTTCCGGAAAAGGACGCTGCAGTCGGGGAGAAGTGGACGTTCAAGCGTACCTTTGGCGAAAGCGACGTCAACTACGCTTGTGAGTTTCTCGAATTGAAAGGTGACGTCGCAAAGATCGCAGTGTCTATCGTTCAGGAGTACGAAGTGTTCGAAAACTCTGCGCTCGAGGTCGTCGACGACGAGGCCGATGCGGAGCGGAAGGTCAAGACTCGACTGACGGGCCAAGGGTTCGTCCACTTCGATACGAAGAAAGGGATCGTCACGAGGGCGGACATGGTCAACGACGCAGTGAGCGACGCGACCAAACTCTCGGACGGTTCTAAGTCTCAGCGCAAACTCAAGACGACGTTTAGCCTGGCACTGCGTGAGAACAAGCCCCCCGTCACAAAGGAGCCTGAGGCGTGGTATCAGTCTGCTTGGCGGGCCGTCAGCGAGGGTTCCAAGGCCGTTGTCGCTAAGTCCCGCGAGTGGTACGCGATGACTCGATTGGCGATCCAAATCGCCCTTGGTCACATCCCAGGCATCAGGCTCCCATTCGGCGGGTAACTTTCCCCTTGATGGACCGGGCGGAACGTGCAGCATTTCTCCGACGCGAGATCGAGCGGCACAACGCGCTTTACTTCGTCGAAGAGAAGCCCGAGATCAGCGACACGGAATTCGACCGGCTCTTTCGCGAACTTGTCGAGATCGAGGAGGCCGATCCATCGCTCCGTACGCCGGACAGTCCGACCCAGCGCGTCGGGGTCGCCCCGATCGACAAGTTTGAGCAGCACAGGCACCTCCAGCCGATGCTCTCATTGGACAATGCGTTCGGCGACGACGAGCTTCGCGCCTTTGATGAGCGGGTCAAGCGCGGCCTCAAGTCTGATGGAGAGATTGAGTACGAAGTCGAACTCAAACTTGACGGTCTCTCAATGTCCCTTACCTATGTCGACGGCGCGCTTCAGATCGCTGCAACGCGTGGCGATGGAACCACTGGCGAGAACGTCACTCCGAACGCCAAGACGGTGCGCGGGATTCCGTATCGTACGAGCAAGCCCGTACCAGGCACCATGGAGGTCCGCGGTGAGGTCGTCATGTTCAAGTCGGTCTTCGAGTCTCTGAACAAGGACCGTGTCGCAAGGGGGGAACAGGCCTTTGTCAATCCGCGGAACGCCGCCAGCGGCGGAATGCGTCAACTCGACAGTAGGCTGACCGCTGAGCGAAAGTTAAACTTCTTCACCTACGGCTTCGGTGCCTTGCAGACCGATGCAAAGATCCCGCCGACCCAGTTTGAGCGCATTCAGTGGCTCAAGAGCCTCGGGTTTCCGGTAAGGAAAGAGACGCGGCTGTGCAATGGCGTCGAGGAGGTCATTGCCTTCTGCCATGACGTTGCCGCGAAGAGGGCGTCTCTACCGTTTGGGATCGACGGTGTCGTCGTAAAGGTCAACGCTGTCGCGCTCCAGGAGCAACTCGGCTCGACCGCGCGCGGACCGAGGTGGGCGATCGCTGTCAAGTTTGCGGCCGAGCAGGCGTTTACCGTGCTCGAAGCAATCGAGTGGCAAGTCGGCAGGACCGGTGTCGTGACGCCGGTCGCGCATCTGCAACCTGTGTTCGTCGGTGGGGTCACGGTGAGCCGCGCAACGCTCCACAACATCGAAGACCTGACCAAGAAGGACGTTCGCGTCGGTGATACCGTTATCGTGCAACGCGCAGGGGACGTCATCCCGGAGGTCGTCGGCCCTGTGCTTGAAAAGCGCCCCAAGAGCGCAAAAGTCCCCAAGGCTCCTACCGTTTGTCCTGTCTGTGGAAGCGATCTGGTGGAGCAAGAGGGCTATGTCGCGCTCCGATGTCCCAACGCTGCCGGATGTGACGCCCAGGTCCACGCGAAACTCGTCCACTTTGTGAGCCGTGGTGCGATGGATATCGAAGGGCTCGGCGAAAAGCAGATCGAGCGGTTCCTGGATCTCAAGTTCCTATCGGACGTGCCATCGATCTATCGATTGAGAGACCGAAAGGAGGAGCTTGCGCAACTCGACCGCATGGGCGAGCAGAGCGTGACGAACCTGTTGAACGCCATCGAAGCGAGCAAGACGCGACCCTTGGACAGGTTTCTGTTCGGATTAGGGATCAGGTTCGTTGGTGACAGGACGGCGGCTGACCTCGCTCGAGAGTACGGGACGCTCGATGCGTTGCGCCGGGCGGACTACGAGTCGCTGATCGCTATCGAAGGCATCGGACCGAAAGTGGCGAGCGAAGTACAAGAGTGGTTCGCAATTGAGGAGAACCAGGCAATGCTCGACGACCTTCTCGCGCTTGGCGTGGCTCCGACCGAGACTCAGGTGAGCAAGGAGGGCGTGTTTGCCGGCAAGACGTTTGTGTTCACAGGAAAACTTGAGCGGTTCGAGAGGAGCGATGCGGAGCGCCTTGTCATGTCTATGGGTGCAAAGGCGGCGGGATCGGTCAGCAAGAACACCGACTACGTCGTCGCAGGTCCAGGCGCAGGAAGCAAACTCGCCAAGGCTGAGCAACTGGGAGTCGTGGTACTAACGGAGGACGAGTTCCTGGAGATGCTCCCGGAGGGCGCCCTCTGAACTCGTTTGAAGTTTGCGCACCTTCGTTAGACCTCCCACTCTGTGTTTCATCGGGGCAAGTGTTTCGGTGGGACCGCTTGGGCGAGGACAGGTGGATCGGCGTCGATGGTGACGCCTGGTTCGACGTCCGCGTTGGCGAAGAAAGCCTGAGAGTCGCGACCAATAGCGAAAGGGCCCGATTCGAACGCCTGTTTCGACTGGATGAACCCGTCGAACAATACGTCGACGAGATCGTCGCCAAGGGGCCCGAACTGGCCCCCTATGTCGCCAGCCTCCCCGGTCTGCGGCTCATGCGCCCTTTTGACCCGGTCGAGGAGACCTTCTGTTTTCTCTGCACTGCGAACAACAACCTTTCGCGCATCCTCAAAATGGTCAGGGTTCTGTCCGCTAAGGGCAGGGATATGGCCATGAAAGACCGGGAAAATCTATACATATTCCCGAGCATGGAGACGATTGCCAGTCTCGAAGAAGGGCAGTTGAGAAACCAGGGATTTGGCTATAGAGCGGCGACGATCCCGAGCATCGCGCGCCAGATGTTGGACCGTGGCGGCGAGGCTTGGCTCAAATCACTGAAACGCGTTCCGTATGAACAGGCCCACAGCGCGCTTGTGGAGATCAAGGGGATCGGTCCCAAGTTAGCGGACTGCATCTGCCTCTTTGCGCTTCACCACACCGAGGCGGTGCCCGTCGACACACACCTGTGGCAGGCTGCGGTCAGGCACTACTTTCCGCACTGGAAGGGGAAGGCTCTGACGGAGCAGAGGTACAAGGCGGTTGGCGACCTGTTCCGTGACCGGTTCGGGACCCTCGCTGGCTGGGCGCACCAGTACCTCTTCTACGACAACCTGCTCAATTGGAGGACGTACCAGAAGGGGTAGCCTCATGTTCGTGCCCAGGGCCATTGCGCTCATTGCCTTTGCATCGTTTGCCGTCGTGTTGACGCAAGAGCATCCGCGAAAGTGGATGGCGCCCCAAGTCTTGTGCAACCTCGACAACGCGGCTGTGAACGAAAGCAGCGGCGTCGCCGCGAGCGGGTTGAAGTCAGGCGTCTTCTTTACACACAACGACAGCGGTGACTCACCAAGGTTCTTTAGGTTTGATAAGACTGGAAAGGTCGACGGAGAGTACCGCCTGGAGGGAGCAAGCGCGATCGACTGGGAAGACATGGCGAGGGCGACGCTTGGTCAGGCGTCGTACCTTTACCTTGGCGACGTCGGGGACAACGCTGAGAAGCGCGAGTCAATCGTTGTTTACCGGACACAGGAGCCGACGGAAGCGGGCAAGCGGTCGATCACTTCGTTCGAGACGTACACGATCAAGTACCCAGACAAGCCACACAATTGCGAAGCCCTTTTCGTGACGAGTGCCGGCGACATTTGGGTCGTGACGAAAAACCCAGGCGGGATCTCAAAGGCCTTCGTGCTTCGCAAACCACCGAAGTCTGGCTCCTACACGTTCAAGCACGTCGCAGACATCAAGGTGGATACAGGCGGGTTTGGAGGCAAGTTGGTCACAGGTGGCGACGTCTCACCTGATGGCAAGTACGTCGCCATTCGGACTTACTCCGCCGCGCTCGAGTTCGAAGTGCCGAACAAGTTCGACGATTGGACAAAGTCCGTACCGACCCCAATCCGACTTCCGCTCGAGACGCAAGGCGAAGCGATCGGGTATTCGAAGGACGGGTCTTCGCTGGTCACGACGAGCGAATTCGCCCCGTGTCCAGTCTCTGTCATCCCTCTGGCCAGAAATTAGGACCGTCGGAGTTCTAGCCTAAGGTGTGGAAAACGCTCAGGTTCAATTGAACCTAACAGGGCGTTCGCAGTGCGTGGTGTCAGGATCGGAAAGCGTGGAATCCCATGGGTATATTGGTTTTTCGCGATCCACTGGGACGCGGCGCGGAGGACCAGCTCAATGCGAAGGTTTGCAACGCTCGCGGTCGTCCTACCAGCCCTACTTCTGATCAGTTCAGTCTCGGCGTTGGTGGCGATCGATAACTCAGAAACGCGCACGGAGATCGTCAAGATCCCGTACGAGGTCAAGTACGTGTTCAATCGCGACCTTGGCCAGGGACGCCTGCTCAAGGTGCAGCACGGCGTCGACGGAGAAGTGCGCCGCGAGTTCCTTGTTGCCGAGGTCGACGGAAAGAAGACGGAGACCCTCGTCAAGGAAGAACGCCTCGAGCCTGTTCCCGCCGTGTTCCATATGGGAAAGCCGAGCAATCGAGCCGTCTCTCGTGGGACCTACACGCGTGCGAAGGTCGTCGAGATGGACTCGACCGCATACACCCCTGACGCAGGTCTTCGAAATCCGACTTTTCGGACACGCACCGGGACCAAGGCGGAGTACGGCGTGATCGCAGTCGACCCGAAAGTCGTGCCGCTCGGGACCCTCATGTACGTCGAGGGATATGGCTTCGGCATCGCCGAAGACACAGGGGGAGCGATCAAAGGGAATAAAATCGACGTGTGCCTCGAAACGCGAAAGGAAGCGATGGCCTGGGGAAGGAGGAAAGTGAAGGTGCACATCTTCACGGGAAGGATCGAGGTCCCTCCGACAGAAGAACCCTCCAAGACATCCTCAGACGGCACTCGCTGAGCGCGGACAAGCGGCTCGGACAGCACTTCTTGGTGTCAGAGAGAGTCGTCGCTGCAATCGTGGACCGCATTGCTCCGTGTCGAGGCGTGCTGGAGATCGGGCCCGGCGTCGGGGCACTGACGCACAGCCTCTCTCGCGCGGCCCAAGTGACTGCCGTCGAACTTGACGAGCGAATGGCGGCGGTGTTGTCAGAGGTCGCCCCGGAGGCGAAGATTGTCCAAGGAGACGTCCTCAAAGTCGATCTCTTGCCCCTCATCCGAGAACTGCCGGAACCCCGGTGCATCGTCTCGAACATGCCCTACAACATCACGGGCCCGTTGCTTGCAAAGGTCTCAGACTGTCGAGCGATCATCGAAAAGGCAGTGCTCATGATGCAAAAGGAAGTGGGAGACCGTGTCATTGCGCCCGCAGGAGCGCCCGAGCGCGGAGCGTTGTCCGTCTCCATGCAACTCCAGTTTAGTGTTCGCAAGGTGTGCGACGCGCCGGCAGGTGCTTTCATGCCGCCACCCAAGGTCGACAGCATCGTGCTAGAGTTCGTGCCGCGCTTCGACGTCGATAGAACCGAGCGCGTTCTCGAGGTTGTGCGCGCGGGGTTCACACAGCCGCGCAAGACTCTGACGAACAACCTCTCCAGCGCGGCTAGCCGAGAAAGGCTCCACCAGGTCATGGGAGACTTGAGACTCGACAGCAGAGTCCGGCCCCACCAACTCACTAACGACCAATGGGTCGCATTGGCAAGGGAGTTATGAAGGACGACATTCGTCGCGCCGCTCTACAGGCGGGGTTCAGTGCCGTTGGTTTCTGCGACGCTTCTCCGCCTGCTACAATCGGCGCATACAAGGAGTGGATCGACGAGGGCAACCACGGATCGATGTCCTATCTCAGGCGGCACGTCGCACTGAAGTCCGATCTCCAGAACTTGCTCGCTGGGGCAAGGTCCGTCGTGGCGGTCGCTCTTGACTACAACCAGCCGAATCCGCTTGTGCAGGGAATGCCGCACATTGCTCGATATGCGCTCGGGCGGGACTATCACAAAGTCGTTCGCCAGCGCCTCAAACAGGTGGAGGCCGAGGTCGAACGACTGGCTCCAGGTTCAAAGTCGCGAATCTGCGTCGACTCTGCACCCGCACTCGAGAGGGAGTACGCGCATCGTGCCGGCCTCGGGTGGTTCGGCAAGAACACGATGCTCATCGATTCGAAGAGAGGGAGTTGGTTCGTCATCGGGCTTCTGGTCACGACAGCCCTGATCGAGCCCGACGAACCCAGAACTGGCGGCTGCGGGAAGTGCACAAAGTGCATCGATGCATGCCCGACCGGCGCGATCGTCAAAGCGAACGAAAGGTGGCAGGTCGATGCAAGAAGGTGCATCAGTTACCTCACGATCGAGCACAAGGGAGAGATCGAACCAGACCTTGCAGACAAGATCGCTCCCTGGACGTTCGGGTGCGATGTATGTCAAGAGGTGTGCCCGTTCAATCAAGAGCGGGACAGCCAGCCAGAACGTGCGCCTCGCACGACGGTGGAGGACTTCCTCGCCAAACGAGACTGGCCAAGCCTCAAGGAACTCTCAACAATCAGCGAGAGCCAGTGGGATGTTTTGACGCGCGGCTCGCCAGTGCGTCGGACGGGGCTGGATGGTCTCAGACGCATTGCGCACGTTGGCCTGACGAAACCGCGCGGCAAAACTCAAAAGGGCTCGACCAGCGGATCAGCCAGTTAAGCCCCATCAAGTGGTCTTTTCCACGCGCGCCAGGGGTGCGCTACAGTGCTTCTACTAGAACCGCCGTAGCCTCGCCACCACCGATGCAAGGCGAGCACACGGCAAATTTGCCGCCTCGCCGACGAAGTTCGTGTAGGGCGGTGAGAACGAGCCGCGTACCTGTCATGCCGATCGGATGACCGATCGCGACCGCGCCGCCGTTCACGTTCAGTTTCTCGTATGGAATGCCGACCTTTTGGGCGACGACCATCGCGACGACCGCGAACGCTTCGTTCACTTCGAAGAGGTCGATGTCAGCGACGCCAAGTCCCTGCTTCTTGAGCAACTTCTCGATCGCAAACGCCGGAGCAGTCGTAAACCACTCGGGCTCCTGGGCGTGCTGAGAATACGACACCACGCGGCCGATCGGTTTGAGGCCCTTTTCGCTAGCCCAAGAGGATGAGGAGAGCACCACGGCGGCAGCGCCGTCGTTGATCGAACTTGCGTTTCCTGCCGTCGTGACCCCGTCCTTCGAGAACGCAGCCCGTAGTTCGGGCAGTTTCTCCGGTCGTCCGCGGCCCGGCTCCTCGTCACTGTCGACGACCACAGGGTCGCCCTTGCGCTGAGGGATGGACACAGGCACGATTTCCTCCGAAAGGCGGCAAGCCTTCTGCGCATCCATCGCCCGACGATAACTCTCCGCCGCGAATTCGTCCAACTTCTCCCGAGAAAAGTTGAACTCAGCAGAAGTCTTATCACCGCAATTGCCCATGTGGCAGTTGTTGTACGGGTCCCACAGGCCGTCGTTGATCATGCTGTCGATCAAAGTACCGTTGCCCATGCGATAGCCCTCCCGCGCCTTGTCCAGGATGTATGGCGCGTTTGTCATCGACTCCATGCCGCCGGCGATGACACAAGAGGCGTCGCCCAAACGGATCGCCTGGGCCGCCATCATCACGGTCTTCATGCCGCTGCCACACACCTTGTTCACGGTGGTGCAAGGGACAGAGTCCGGGATGCCCGCGCCTTTGCTCGCCTGGCGAGCCGGAGCCTGGCCGAGCCCACCGCTGAGGACGTTGCCCATCAGAACCTCGTCGACGGCGTCCGGAGAAACCCCAGCCGCTACAAGCGCGCCCTTGATCGCGACCGAACCGAGTTGGGGCGCAGACATGGCTGAAAGCGCGCCCTGAAACGCGCCGATCGGCGTGCGCACGCCAGAAAGGACTACGACGTCTTCCATTTGGCGGCAGAGTACCTGCCGACCTGTCTACGCGCTCGTGACCGTCACCTTGACCTGATCGACGGAAACCGTCCAGGGCCAAACGAACGTCGCACCCGTGCGGAGCCAACTGAACTTGACCTTCACGCGGTTCGTGCCGCCCTGCAGGTAGTCCGGCGGATTGCCCGTGATTCCGAACAAGACAGTGGACTTCGTCGTGCTCGCCGGCTGTTGGCCGAGAAGCACCCACTGGCTTGTCGCGTAGTTCCAAATTTCCACGCGCTGCGTCAAGCCAGGCGTGTTCACCTTGGCGACGCTGGAGACATCGATGTCGTACACGACCGAGGACGGCGCGTTGACCTCGACCTCCAACTGGACAGGAGGCTCGCTTTGGGAACCCGTCTGTCCCGCACGCGCGACCAGGAAGTTGTCATCGTTGGCGTTCAGGCTCGCAAGGTTTCCTGACTGAGGATTGCCACGAAACCAGTTGTACGTCGCCGGAAGCACGTCGACTGCGCCAGGGATCGTCCAACTGCGGATGACGGTCGTCCAGTTGTTCGACGCAGCGACGACCATGTGCACTCCCCAGAACGTCACGTCGTCCACAGGATCGACGTCCACACCGTAGTAGTCGCCCCAGCGGTTCTGCGAATAGTTGTTGCCCGGAGAAGTCTCGAGGTGGATCGGTGCGCCCATCGTGCCGAGCGGGTCACCCGGCAAGCGGCCGGTCACCGACATGTTCGCGGTGATCGTCGTGCTCGACGTTGTGAACGTGGCCGATATCTTGCCGGTCATGTTCTTGTTGATCGCCGCGCAAAACTGGTTGACGGTCGGCGAGTTGATCGAGCCCGACTGGACCAACGTCGGAGTGCCGCTCGTCGGCCAGGTGCCCGTGTCGACCTCGTACCAGCGTGTGCTCACGAAGTTCGAACCCTCGTAGTTGTGCGCCGTGACTAGCCGCCCGCCGCGCCAAGACGCGTTGTAGACGCGAGAATCGATCGTATCGAGGAACCGCCCGCTCGTGCTCTCCGCATCGCCAGCGGGCCCGGAGTGGGAAGGCACCGTCACACCGACCTGCGAAAGGACAGGAGTCGTCGTCAGGTTGCGGACCGCGTAAATCCGCAGTGAGGTACCCGACTGTCGCGACACGCCGAACACCACGTCCTTGGCTGGGTCGATGACCTCCGCCATCTGCGCACTCCCGCCACCCGCATCACGGAGCGAGGTGATCGTCACCGGTGCTCCCGTCAACATCGGCGCCGAGGGCATCACGATGAACTGCACACCGCCGAACGAGCCGCTGCTGAACGGGAACATGTTCCCGCTCACAACGTACGCGTCCTTGTTGTAACCGAACCCCGGATAGTCGAGCCAATAGTTGGCACCGGAGATGACAAGGAACGACTCCAGCCGATAGCGGAACCAAGTGCCGTTCGGGTCGCTGTCGTCGCTCACGGCGACCAGTAGTTTGCTCACTTGCGGGCTGTTCGCCTTCTCTAAGAACACGAGCACGTACCGCCCGTGCACGCGGTCATAGAACACCTTAGGATCGAACTGGAAACTCGTCGCACCCATGCCCGAGAAGAAAGTCGCCGAAGACTGCTGGAACACCTGCGCACCGGCTTTCGTGAAGAACCCGATCTGCGAGTTGATGACCTCCACGACGTGGTTCGGCCCGACCGCGATGTCGGGGTCGCCGGGCGTCAGCCCGCTCTGGCCGATGCCAGGGAAGTGCCCACCAGAGAGCACGCGCGCCTCGTCGAGCAACCCGCCGGCCTTCAAGTTGTTGGGGATGCCCGGCCCGTCGGGCAACGCCACCTGGTGCCGCACCGTGATCGGCCGAGAAATGATCACCTCGGCGATCTGAGGGAAGAAGCTCCGCGTGTCGATCGGGGAACTGGCGTGCGTCGACTTCTGCTGCCCAAAACCGAGCGAGCAGCCCAAAAGGGAAACAACGACGAAACCAAAGCGCAAGGACCTCACCATGCCTCCAATGCCTCCCCACCGCGAGTGTGTCACAACTCGAGGCCCGGGCGCGCTATGCCTGGCAAAGATGCAGGGATCAGAACAGCGCGGCGTGGCCCTCGCCGCGGAACGCGGCGGCCTCGGCCATCTGCACGATCATCATCGCGTGCTCGCGGAGGAAGTCGGGCGACCACTCGGGGCAGTGCGCGTGGGCCTCCAGGATCTCGATCTGTTGGAGGATCGTGGCGGCGATGCGGTCGTCGATGGTGGGGGCGGCGGTGCTGGTCATTTCGAATCGGTCACTGCCCGGCAACCCGGGCGAACGCACACATGATCCCACGGTCCCACCCCGACTGTCTGTCGCCATATTGTGCGACACCTATGGCGAGAGGTCGAGCGGGCACTCTCGCGACCCGTGCCAGGAGGCAAGAGCGCGAGCGGGACCCTACCGGGGAACGTCTCTCCGAACACCACGCCCGTGGTGCATCTCGGCTCGCCCAACGGCAATCGGCTATGAAAGAGAATCACTGTGTGCTAAGTCGCGATATTGAGGTCAGTCGTTGCCTGTCAAGCGGCGTGCGCGCCCTTCGTCGATCCGGATGTGAGCGTCGGCAAGTTGAAAGATCATCTGCGCGTGCTCTCGTACGAAAGCGGGCGACCAACCAAGATCGCAGTTGGTGTGGCTCACCAAGATGCACAGTTGCTGCCGGATCGCCTCGAGTGCGTGATCATGGTTGGTGGGAAGTGAGTTCGTGTCAGACATAAGCAGGGACCCGCCTCGTGCGGCTTCTTCGTATCATAGGCTTCAGAGCCGCTGTCTGTCTGTCACAGTTTTCTGCACGCGCCAGAGAACCTGTCTCAGGTTCGAACAAGCTTCATTTACGGCAAAGGGCCTAGCAATCAGACCGGAGTTTCCTCACATTCGCGTACGGAGTCCGGCTGACAGATGCTATCTTGAAGGCAGGCGTAGCCAATGCCAAAGCCGATCGAAGACCTGTCCCAACGCGAGAAGGAGGTTCTCGGTATGGCGGCGATCGGCATGGTGGACAAGCAGATCGGCGAGGAACTCGGCCTGTCCATCCACACCTTACGTACCTATTGGGACCGCATCCGCGCAAAGATCGGCGACCTGCCCCGGTCGGCACTCGTCGCCACGTACGTCACAGACCAAATGCGCGGAGACGGTGACGGCCCTTTCGTCCAGACAGAGGGAGACGGGTGGTCGCTCGACCCGGACACCAAACTGGTGCGGGCTGCCAACTCTGTGAACGAACGACACGGTCTGGAACCGGGTGAGTCCTACCCCCTCGAAACCTACCTCCAACTGGTCCACCCGCAAGAGAGGGGGAAAGCCTGAGAGTTGATTGACTCAGTCATCGAGGGCAGGATCCCGGTCGTCCAGATCGTCTTCCGCAACATGTTGAAGGACGGATACGAGACGGTCCACATGGTCGTGTTCTCTGACCGCTCGCCCGATGGAAAGGTCCGCAGGGTGTTCGGTATGAGGGTCCGCGTCCATGACTTGCGGCCGGGGTCGGGCCCGTCGCTCAAGTTCGGGTCGTACTACAGGAACTATCCCTCGCTCGACCTTCACATCGACGAAGACCTCGCGGCCCTGCTCGGTCGGCCGGGGACCAAGGTGCTCCATGCGGGCGAAGTGGACGCGATCCTTCCCGTCGAGGACATTGCGCTCGCCGATCGCACGGCCCGCCGAGCGATCGAGGACGGCACCCAGTCGCTGACAATGGACCTGCGCTTCAAGATGCCAAACGGAGATTTTAGGTGGATGCGCGTCTGGCGCAAGTTTGAGCCCCAACTGGACGGCACAGTCGTCATCCGCGGCGTCGTCGTCGTCCCCGAGTGACTTCCGCCGGTGCGCGCCGTCTCGAGCCAGGACGGTGTCCGAGACAAGCACGACCATGAGCGCGTGCTCGCAAACCGCTGAAGCCGATCACCCCCGAGCACGCACACGCCAGCGCACCTGGTCGACCGACACCGTCCACGGCCA